>CAZITJ010000073.1:0-10521 GCA_964542135.1 uncultured Verrucomicrobiota bacterium | reverse complement strand
TGCAGGCCGATCTCAAAGACGCTTTGAACCGGACAAAAACGAAACGCTAATCCGTTAGCAACCCATGTTTTGCTTGTGATACCCGGCTGAAAATGCGATAGGTGGGGTGATGATATTCATGACAAAACCCAATCGGAACGCATGGCTGTGGTGGGTGTCCGCCGTAGCACTTTCCATCGGCATCGCCATTTTCATTCTCCTCGAACCGGCCGAACAGGATCCCGCCATGGAACGCTATCGACGGCTGGCACTGGTTGTGTCCGTTCTGGTCTCCGGCCTGTGCATCATCATCGGCACGTCCAGACGCTGGTTCGGCAAGGATTTGTAATCCTCCGGGCGACCCCTCCGCTCCAACGATCTGCTTTTTACAGCCCATTGCCCCCCCGGTTCTCTGCCGGCGGCTCCCCGTTCATCCCCGTTCCGTGACGTCTTGCTTCATTGAGCGTTCATCCCCTCCCGCGCCCCGGGACACGGCGAATTGTTTACACAATTTTAACATTCTCATCAGCGTTGCGGTTGCACATCCCTTTTCAGCCGGACGAGGCAGCCGGACTCGGGGTCGTCGAGAACGTGGTTGGCGGCGATGTCCCGCGAACGACCGGTCATATCCATAAGCACCTCAAACATTCTGCGGTTCACCTGCCGCCAGGCGGTTTTGGATCTCTGCCGCCTGTTCGTCTCTACTGTCATGTGTTTGTCACCGGCAACTCTTCCGCTTCGCGGGCTTTGCGTCCCGGCAGGGAACGTCTATCCTCTCCAACCATGAAATCAAAACAGCTTAAATGGGTATTGCTGCTGGTCGCGGCGGCTGCACTGCTGGTCTGGATGCGTCGTGCACCGGTCGACAGTCCGTCATGGGAGCAGCCGACGATGGGCACGCTGTGCCACATAACCGTCTCCGGCCCGGTGCCGGAGAATAAACTGAAGGCCCTGCGCCACGACATCGACGCTGCGCTGGAGGATGTAAACCGCCGCATGTCCACCTGGCAGGACAACACGGAGATTTCACAGTTCAACCGCTTCCAATCATTGGAAAAATTTCCCGTCTCGCCGGCGTTCGCCGAGGTGGTGCAGGCCGCCCTTTCCTGCGCCCGGCTGACCGGCGGGGCGTTCGACCCGACCGTAAAACCGCTGGTGGATCTGTTCGGTTTCGGTCCCGAACGAATTTCAAACACCGGACAGGAACGATCGAAAGATGAACTTGCCCGGATCATGAAATCCGTCGGCTGGGAGAAGATTCGGCTCACCGACAGCGCATTAATAAAACGGCACCCGGATGTGCAGCTGGATCTGTCGGCGATCGCCAAGGGCTACGGCGCGGATCGTGTCGGCGCGGTGATTGCGCAGGCGGGCTTCACCAACTTTCTGGTGGAGATCGGCGGCGAGATTCTCGCCGGAGGCACTGCGCCGGCCGGCAGACCGTGGCGGGTCGGCATTGAACGCCCGGAAGCGGACAAGGCGTTTGGCGAGTCGCTTTTCCACATCCTGGAACTGTCCGACCGGGCGATGGCAACGTCGGGCGACTACCGGAATTTCCGGACGCGCGCGGACGGCACGCGCTACTCACACATCATTGATCCGCGCACAGGCCGCCCCGCCGAATCGGATGTGGCGGCGGTGACGGTGCTGGCGGCGCGCTGCATGGACGCCGACGCCGTGGCGACCGCGCTTTTTGTGACGGGCGCGGAGAGCGGTATCCAATGGCTGAAAAAACACCCCGGGTTTGAGGCGTTTTTTATCCTGCATCAGCCGGATGGCTCCGGCTTCAGCGTCCGCGCCACGCCGGGGTTTCCGCTTGCAGACCGCTCCGGGAACCAGACGATCCATCCGGCAGAATGATCCGGATACAGCAGCAAACCAACGGGGCGGGAGGGTCCTGTTCGACCGGCTGCGGACAGCTCGCCCTTGGCAACGGGCGGCGGATGCATTAAACTTCCTTTGGATTGGAGGCCGGTTATGAAAACATTCCTTTTGTTTCTTCTCTATGCATTCGTTCTGAGCGCGGAACCTGAACTCCGCCTGTACCCGGTTCAGTTCACGGACCCGGAGGAGGCGGCGGAAATCATCCGCCTGATGAGCTCGAACACCAACGACCTGACCGTTCGCGTGACAGACCGCAAGCTGGCCGTGCGCGGCACGCCTGAACAGCATGACGAGACGGCAATGATTCTGCGCGAACTGGACAAAGCGCCCAGAAACATTCAGATCAATGTCGCGTTTTCCACTGCGGGCCGCACCTCGTCCCGCGAAGCCGGCATCCGGCAGAGCGGCCCCCTGATCATCCATGACGGCGGCATTCACGGATCGCTGCGCGGAGGCTTCCGCGACCAAAGCACCCGGTCGAGCGAGAATGTCACCCAGATGCTGGTGGCGATGGACGGGCGCAGTGCAACGCTGCGGGTCGGCGAACGCGTCCCCCACCTGGCGTGGCTGACACAATACAGCTATCGTCACGGCATCATCCGCGAGGTGCAGATTGAATGGCGGGATGTCGGCTCGTTTCTGGCCGTGTATCCGGAAATCATCGGAGACGGCCCGTTGGTTCGTATCCGCCTGGTGCCGGAACTGAGCGGACGCCTCGAAAACGGAGACGAAAAAACCATTCAATTCACGGAGCTGGCCACAGAAGTGGTTGCGCGCGACGGACAGACCGTTTCCATCGGCGGGTTCAGTCAGGATGAGGAGTTTTCCTCCAGATTCCTTGTCGGCCGTTCCGGCGGAAGCGAAGCGTCCATTACAGACATTACCCTGACGCCGCGGATTCTCCGGTAAAAAACGGAACGCCGGCTGACGCGGGCCGATGAACAGGGGCCCCAACCCCGTCAGCCGCTCAGGCGGCTTTCCGGGACGGATGGGTCTGCTTCCCAGATCCGGAAAAGTTGCGCTAAATGGTTCCAATGTTCGGAAAACCGGGTACTGTTTGTTTCCAAGGGTTGGAAAACGGAGGGTTCCATGGAGAATTTACAAAACAAGAAGGCGTTCATCTGCGATATGGACGGGGTGATTTATCACGGCAATCATTTATTGCCGGGTGTGACCGAATTCGTGGACTGGCTGCAGGCAAATGAGAAAAAATTTCTGTTTTTAACCAACAGCAGCGCCCGGACACTGCGCGAACTCAGCGAAAAGATGGCGCGTATGGGGCTGGATGTGGGAACCGAACATTTTTACACCAGCGCGCGGGCGACAGCGGCCTTTCTGGCGCGCCAGAAGCCGGGCGGCAGTGCGTATGTAATCGGTGATGCCGGCATCATTAATGCGCTGTACGATGAAGGCTATTCGATCAACGACACCAATCCGGACTATGTGGTGGTGAGCGAGAGCGCCAATTATGACTACGCCCGCATCAGCCATGCGACCAGGCTGGTGCTGGGCGGTGCCAAACTGATTGGAACCAATCCCGACCTGACGGGACCGGTGGAAGGCGGACATATTGTGCCGGCCACCGGCGCGCTGCTCGCACCGATTGAACTGGCAACCGGCAGCAAGGCCTATACGGTCGGAAAACCCAACCCGCTGATGATGCGCAATGCGCTCAAACAGCTGGAGTGCCGTCGGGAAGAAACCGCCATTGTCGGCGACCGCATGGATACGGATATGATCGCCGGCATTGAAGCGGAAATCACGACGGTTTTGGTGCTGAGCGGCGTTACAACGCGTGACGATCTGCCCCGGTATGCCTATCAGCCCGATTACGTACTGAGCGGCGTCGGAGAGATAATACGTCACGCTTAATTCGTACTACGTCACTGCAAAGCTCCCAAATTACGCATCACGTGTTACGGATTGCGTTTCACCGCCAAATCCTGACCGGCACCCGGCGGCGGCCCCGGTTCAGCGCCTACTGATGATGATCGAAACGCAGCCGGAAAGAAGAGAAAGCAGAATCAGACCACAGAATACACGGATTACACGGAAAGTTCCGAATCTTGGAAAATTAAGTTCCGTGTTTTCGGTGTATTCTGTGGCACAAACTCTTTTCATGTTTTCTCTTTCGTAGACGAGGCTTCCAGCCTCGTTTGCTTAAGCGGAGTCGTGTGGTGATATTAACGAGGCTGGAAGCCTGTCCTATGTTTTATTTTCAAGTAGTTGTATCAGATTGTTATGAACCTTCGTCATATCATCTTTTGAAAGCTTCCCGCGCATGAAGGTGCGGATTTTGATGGCCTTTTTGGAGCCAAGATCAATGGCTTTCTCTACAAGCTGGAGGCCTGAAACCGGGTCTTTTTCCGTGCCGATCCCGATGCCAAGCATGATGCCGGCCCGCCATGCCGCGTCCGGGTGATTCTGATCAGCAGCTTTGCGATACCACCTGAATGCCTCGGCATCGTTTTGGGAAACGACGTCTCCTCGAAAATACATGCCCGCCAGATAATACTGACTCTGTTTATCTCCTGACTCAGCCGCGCGGGTTGTCCACTGAAGGTATTCAACTCCGTAATCTTTGCAGAGGGCATACACCCTCCCGTAGCAAAATGCCATCATCGGGAAAGCTGCGGGGTCACCTTGTTCCGCTCTTTGAACGATCCCGGACGGGATATCTGCCACCCTTTGTTTTGCGAATTCCCTGCGGCCATTTTCTGATCGTTCATGCGGGAAGGTCATCGGGGTCATGCTTCCAATCAGCAACTCTCCGTCAAAAATATGGATGAGTGGATCTTCGGCGGGGGCGACGGCAAAACGCAGCTTGTCGTGGAACGAGAGAGTTTTAAGGAAATCGATACACCGGGGGGCCAGCCGGATCGCGTCAGAGAAATTATAGGTCTCTGCGCTTGGAACCAGATCGTCCAATTCAAATTCGACCGAAGTTGGGGTAGACAGGATGTCGGAAGTTTTCTTGATCTGCTCTGGGGTTGCCGTTTCCAGTTCGCTGGCCGGGAAATATGCCTCATCCAGAACAATTGTCCTGTCCGTTATAAATGTTCGTCCATCTACCACGTTCTCAAGCCGGAGAGACCATTTTATTGGTTCTGGAGCGTTCATGGTGCGTTTTATATCAAAACTCAAGATGCGGTGCGGATGTCAGACAACCCGTTTTTCATTGAGTTGAGGATGGCCATAGTAAAGTTCTCCGACATTTTGCTGATATAGTCTATATTCAAAAGGAAGTCATCCTCAGGAGGGTTCCCCCCTTTCTTGGTCGAAAGCGAAATGCGTGATATAAAGCTTTCCTCTCTCTTTTCACGGGGAATATACACCGAATCCGTTTCCAGAGCTTCAACTGGTTTTTCTGAGTATAGGATGTCGGGATGTCTCACAACAACGCACCCATGTTTTAGCTTGTTGTAGGTGTCGCGAAGGGTGTTGTCCTGTAATTGAAGAATGTCAGAAAATTTTTTCAGGTGGTTTTTGAGTTGAGTTTCGGCAAGCCGATGAGCTTCTGAACCATGACCCTCGTTAGGAATCGAAATGCCGATATCTTCCAGAGAAATCTTTCTGTTGCGCAGTTTGTCAACAAATTCAGTATACGGCGGCTTGTTAGCGGCGAAAGATAGATGAGCTGATAGTATCCCGTTGTCGGGATGAACAAGAGCGTACAGAAGGGAGCAAAATGCTTCGATTTGCATATAGTTCAGCAAATACAGATGTGAGATCAGGTGTCCCAGCTCATTCCCCAGTTTTAGGGTTTCATCCTCATTTTTAGCTTTTGCTAATTCCTTGCGGGTTTCATGTGCCTGCCCTGCGATTGTTCGCGCAATGGTCAGAAAATGTTTGGAGGTGAAGGAGCTGTATTCTGTTAAAAAATTGAGATCCTGTTGAGTGAGCACTGAAATTCTCCGTTAAATGTACACCGGATATGCGGCAGAGCAGAGGCGGCGCAGTTCTTTCAGAGTGGCTTTATGTCCGTCCTGCCAAAGCTTGGATGAAAAAGTCGACTGTCTGGCATATTTTCCGTTGAACACGGCCATGCCGCAACCGATCTCAAAAACCAAATGATCAAACTTTAAAAAGCGGTCATGCTCCACCCGACCGAAATTTCTGGATTCGGTCAGGAACAGACTGATCTCCCCAACACCGCCTCGAGCAAGTCGTTTCCGTATTCCGGCCACACGATCCTGAGCATCAGATTCTGAAAGACGGAGTCGTTCATCGCCGTATGATGAAAAAAGAGTAACATTTACCTTTCGAGCAGTTCCGTCCAGTAGAACAAGAAATGCCTCCAGACCGTTAATGCCTTCGCCGTCAGCCAGCGCAAACCGGTCAACGATGGTGATGTTGCGAGCCATGGATGCGGGGAGAGCGAAGCGTTCTTTCCAAAGCTCGGAAACTTTGACCTCATTGGTTCGCTGCTCAGCCAGCTTGTGCGCACGTTCAAATGCCTTGGAGGTGTCGAGTTCGCCTAGAAGAGCAAGTTCCAAGTCGGGGCAGACCCGATGAATCTCTTCCTGCACGAGTTCCCGGCGGGTTTCATCCAGACAGGCTAAATCCAGTGAGTTGCTCAGGATGGAAGCCTGATCCGGGTGATCCTCAAGGCCGCGCCATCCACACCACGGAGAAGATTGCATCCATGCCGTCTTTAAGAGCTTTTTCCAAAGAATCCGAGCGGACTGAGGCATTGATCCGACAGAGTCGGCCAGCTCTGATTCTGCAAAGGAGGCCGCATTGTGGCAAAGCACACCGTAACGCATCCATTCCCGGAAGAGCCGTTTGTGGTCGCTTTCGGAGGCAACCAGCATGGCATCAGGGTCTAGCGAAAATCGGGTGAGCATCAGAGACCTCCCACGATTTCATCGAAGCCTTCCTCAAAGAATCCGCCGGGCCACTCGTCAACAAACTGACCATTCTCTCCGATCCGCAGTTCTTGAATCCGCACGCCGCCTTCAGCTTCTTCCGCATAGAGTACGCCGACATCATCAGGTGTAAGCGCCAGCAAATCATCCTTTTCTCTTTCTCCCGCTGAGGTTTCCCGGATTCGGCGGAGGAGACGGAGGATGAGGTGTTCGCTGTGGGTTTCGACAAGAATAATGCGCCCGAGTTGCAACTTGCGTCCCAGAATGAACCCATCGCCCATATCGCACTGCATCGCCGGATGAAGGTGCAGTTCCGGTTGCTCTACCGAGAATACTCGGGAAGGAACAGCTAAGCCCACAAGCACCGGAATCAATTGAGAAATTCCCGTGCCGAGTTCATTTGGGCGAAGCTCTATCCCGGTTTCATTTTCAACCAAAATGATTTTTCGATGAACAGGTCTCTTCCTTATTTCCTCCATCGCTTTTTGAAGATCAGAAGAAACTTTTTTTGCGCGAGGCTGTTCAAAAAGGCGATTGAGAAGAGACAAAACAGCGCCATCCATATCAATGGTTCGACTGTTTTTACACTTAAGTTGATACCCCAAACCAACGATTCCGATGAAAGTACAATTTACCAGCCTTGTCAGATGTCCATAGTCCTCTTCTGCTGGACCGTAACACATCATATCAATGGCTTTCAGTAGTGGTCGTATATTTTTTTCGGAAAATGGGTCAACATCTTCATCGTTACTGTCTGTTCTACCGGAAAAAATGTCAGCAACATGGTACCACTTCGGTGAGACCAGCTCCTCCCAGGCCTGACTGCCGTCTGACCAACTTGACTTTTTCCAGTTTTCCGCATCCTCGCTTCGAGGAACTTTCCGCAGGGGGCCAATATGAATTTGTTCTTTCAATACCTCGCTGATTAGTCTCCCAGCACCGACACCTACCTGTGAAACAAGGTGACTCATATAGCGAAACTCATAGTCATCAATCTCGTCCGGTGCAAGACCGAGCTCCAAAAATCTGTTTTGGTTGTCTTCCTCAACGCAATGACAGGAAGAGTCAAACTGTACTTCTAATGGTTTGAGCCAACTACGTGGAATCGAGGATGGATCTTCGTCCTCTGCCTCGGGCTCCGAGTAAGTGTATCCCACAGTTGGACAGTCCAGAACATTCATCAGCTTTTTGGTCAGTATATCCACATTGCATAGTGCTTTAACCACTTGATGTTGTTGGTTGATGTCAAAAGAGAAATTAGAAATACTCAAAACCCATTCGCCATTTATTCCCGCTTTGTATTCTAAAACAGTTGGCCTGTTGCCAGACCATCCCGTGCTAACCTCTACGAAACAGTTCTCAATATGAACCAACCTGTTTACATCTGCACTTTCAAGCTCCTCCCGCGCATCATCCGTTGATTCATAGTACTGCTCGAATATCTGTGGAAAGGATGGCAATGTTTCTTCCCCCAAGGAGTGCTCGATGCGAATCCGAACTTTTTTGGAAAGGTCATGTTTATAAACAAACCGTTTAAACCCGCCTAAGTGGATTAAATCTCCGCCAAGAGTAAGCGTGTCAAGATCGGGGCCACGTTGCTGCAACCAGTCGTTCATAAGGAGAAGGGCTTCAACGACTGTGCTCTTTCCGGCACTGTTTGCGCCAAACAAGAGCGTGATCGGCTTCAGGGGGATGGTGACGGGGGCACCGATTCCCTTGAAGTTTTCGATGGTGATGCTGGATATTCCGGTTCGTTTTTTGTCGCTCATAATTTGTCTTTCGATGCGTCGGTTATTTCACAGGTTTTTTTCGGTGTCCGGTTTTTTGACGTCCGCTGACGTCGGAGCGTTTGAGCTGTCAAGGAATCCTTGACCACTGAACGCGGGGTCATTGCAGCACCTCCCAGTGGCCGCCTTTGTCCGGACCAACCCGCTTGATCAGCCCCTTTTTCTTCAGCGCCGCAATATTTTTGTCTATAGCTGTCGTGCTGATACCAATTTTCTCTGCCATTTCGCGCTTGGCAATGTCTGGCTGGGATTTGATGAGCTTCAGAATGGCCCTCTGACTTTCTGCCAACCCTTCTACCAACTTTTCTACCAACCCTTCTGCCAACCCGGAATACGCCGTTTTCTCCGAACTTTCGTCTTTAACGCGCACCCCGTTTTTGAGTTTGGGGCGGGCGAAGGTGACAGTGACCCAGCTTTCGTTTATTTCGTATTCGGGTTCGGCGACACCGTAGTCGCGGCAGATTTCGCGGATGCGGCGGATTCCTGAGCCGACCTGTTCGACGGCGTTCATGCGGTAGAGCATGCCGAACAGCAGCGGATTGCGCGGGATGCTTTTGATGCCGAGGAGCTCGGGGGTCATTCCGGCGGGGAGTCCGCCGGGGCTGACGATTTCGACGCGGTCTTCGAAGATGTAGATCTGCACGTTGGCGTTGGAGCGGTAATCACGATGGGCCAGCGCGTTGACGACGGCTTCGCGCAGAGCGGCCTCGGGCAGTTCGGGGCGTTCCTCGCGCTGCATGGTTTCGATGATGAATTCGGTGTTGAGCTTGCTGAGCAGCCAGGTGGTTGCCCCCTGATAGTTCCTGTAGACATCCTTATCAAAATCTTTGCGGTCAAGGATGCGGGTTTTGGTGTGGCCGAGGAACAGGGCGCAGGAAACGTGGGCGGATGAGCTGGCCCGGCGAATGTCGTCGGTGAGCAGCCATGCCCCGGCGTTGGTCATTTTCCCGTCCTTGATGAGATGCAGGTTTTCCAATGTCTGGAAAGGGTCGGCGCCGACGGGCAACCGGGCCTGTTTGGCAAAACGCTTATACACATCTTCGGTAAGGTCTTTTTCGAGGTCAAAACGGTCGCACGGCATTTCGTCGAAGTGGATGAGACCCTCTTTGAAGAAAAACTCGCGAATTTCATCGCGGCTCATCTGCTGAGAAGTGGCACCGTCCCGGAAGTAGAATTTCCCGCCGAAGGAATAGGGTTTGCTGCTCTGCGGGGGAACGGTGACAACCAACACATTGTTCTGCAGTTCCACATCCACGGCCAGCGGCGGATCAATGGAGCGGGCAATATTCTGTATTTCCGATTTTAGGCGGTTGGGGTGGGTTACGCCAACAACCGTGCCGTCGTCGTCCACCCCGATAAGCACCACACCTCCGGTAGCGTTGGCAAAGGCACACAGTTCCCGCCCGAGGTGTCCGGCGCCGGAGCGTTTGAACTCGGTGGTGAATCCTTCGCCCAGAGCGATTATGTCGGTCAGTTTTCGCATTTCAATAACACCTCGATTTTTTCCGGTGGATAGAGATTGTCGGGCGACCCTTTCATCGAGGGGATCAGCATATGAATAAGTTCCGGCTGAGAAAAGGCTGTCCGTAATTTTTTGCGGGCTGACGATGCCCATTTTCGGAATTCCTCTACATCAATCGGCTTGCCTTCCTTGAGCTGGTGGAACCAGTCGGCCGTGAGCGGGATGTCTTTTCGGGAAATCAGTTCCTGCATGTCGGGCTCCATGTCGTACCAGCTTTGCGGGAACCGTCCCGCTTTAATTCGCTGCACAATGATGACCAGCAGTGCAAATTCATAAGGCGTCAGACGGACCGGTTGCTCTCCAGCCGTACATCTTCCGACATGAAGGTCGAGCGTCACTTTTGGATAGTTGGCCGGATTGGGCGCAATCTGACTAAAGCGGTTGACGAGCGTCATATAGGAGGGCGGAACGCCCGAATACTCTTTCTCGTACCAGCCCCGGACGCGGACAAACGGAATTTCACAGAGCTGTATGTTGGCTT
>CAZITJ010000072.1:0-10603 GCA_964542135.1 uncultured Verrucomicrobiota bacterium | reverse complement strand
CCCCGAGACGCTCGACTGGCCCTGCTCGGTCAAGCTGGCCGGGACGCTCGAGACCACGCAGACCGGGGTCGACGGCATCACCGTGGCCGCCAACGACGTAACCATCGACATGGCCGGGCACACCCTCGTCGGCCCCGGCGCGAGCAGCGGCAGCGGCATCTATCAGGCCGACACCTACCGCAACCTGCGCGTCTTCAATGGCAAAGCGGTTGAGTGGAGTATGGCCGGCATACATGCCTATGGCTCTGGCTCAATCCTGTCCGACCTGCAGGCCTCGACCAACTCCTACGGTATCCTCACAGGCGATGGGAGCATAATCTCCGACTGCGCGGTTCTAAACAACGGCGCTGACGGCTTCTACGTGGGCTACGGCAGCACGCTTTCCGGCTGCGCGGCCTATGACAACGGCGATAACGGCATCCAAGCCGGCGGCGGCAGCACGCTTTCCGGCTGCGCGGCCTATGACAACGGCGATAACGGAATCTTTACGAGCTACGGATGCACGGTCTCCGACTGCACGGCTCGGGAGAACGGCGCTGACGGCATCAATGCGGGCAACGGCAGCACGCTCTCCGATTGCGCGGCCTATAAAAACGGCGATGACGGCATCTCCGTGGGCCCCGGCAGCACGATCTCTGACTGCACGGCCAATTTGAACACGGCCGATGGCATTCAGGTTACTTTGGATTCGCTCGTGGCGGGCTGTGTTTGCGAGAATAACGGCGACAACGGCGACGGCGCGGGCATTCATGCGACAGGCAGCGATAACCGCATCGAAGGCAATACCTGCACCGACAACGATCGCGGCATCGATGTGGACGGCTCCGGCAACTTTGTTGTCAAGAACTCCTGCTCCGGGAATACGACCGATTACGATATCGTGGGCGGCAACGATGTCGGCACCATCCAGACCAGCCCGGTCGGTGCCGGCGCGTGGGATAACTTTGAATTTTAGGTGTGATCATGAAAAGCAGCCTGATCGCTAAATACGCGAAATGACGCTAAATAGAACACAGCAAAAAATGGAGAATCGGTTTCGCGAAAATTTCGCGTCTGCCCGCCATAGCTCGAAGAGCGGCGGCGGGTGTTTCGCGGGCACAAAAAAGGAGAAATTATGAAAAAGCAATTATTAGTTTTGGCGATTCTTGCCGTTGGCGGAATCGTTGGGGCATCCACCACCATTGACCCGGCCAACCCGTATGCCTACAGCGCCAACACCGGTTGGATCAATGCCGAAGCCGACGGAACCAACGGCGCGGTGATCGGTCGGTTTTACTGCTCGGGCCATCTCTGGGCGGCCAATACCGGCTGGATCAGCCTCGGCGGCGGCGCGCCGGATAACGGCTATGCCTACAGCAACACGTCCGCCGATGATTTCGGCGTGAATCATAACGAAGCCGGGGAATTGCGCGGTTCTGCCTACAGCGCCAACACCGGCTGGATTGTCTTCGAAGAGCAGGGCGACCCGCGGGTCGATCTGCAGACCGGTGCTCTGTCCGGCTATGCCTACGGCGCCAACACCGGCTGGATCAGCCTGTCCAACGCGCAGGCGGTTGTCCGCACTGAGCGGCTGGACGACGGGCCGGACAGCGATGCCGACGGCCTGCCCGATGCCTGGGAATATTCCCGTTACGGAAAGTTGAACTGGCTGGGGGGGATGCCCTCCGACAAAGATGGAGACGGTGTAAGCGATGTCGATGAATATCTGGCCGATACCGATCCGGTTGATGAGGACAGCCTGCTGGTGCTCACGCTGGACGAGGCCGATGGCGTCACCAACCGGCTTTCGTGGCCGAGCCGTCTGTCGCGTCTGTATCGCGTGCAGGCGGTTGCGTCGCTGACCGGAAGCTGGGAAACCGCCGGGACCGATATCCTGCCCGGAAGCGGCGGAGTGATGAGTCTGACCGATAGCCCGGCCACCAACACCCCGGCGCGATTCTACCGGGTTACGGCCTGGCCGCCGCTGAGCGAATAAAAGAAAGGACGCAGGAGGCGGGAACACCCCGGCGGGCTTCTGTCCAATCATCCGGCAATCCAGCCTCTCGCGTTCCAAAATTCCGCTTTTTCCTGCTTGCCAAGCGGCGGGGCAGTCCCTAAGTTATGCGCTCTTTGACCGGTTTTCAGATTGTGAGGATACAGACATGGCGAAATGCGCAGTAACAGGAAAAGGAACGGTTTCGGGCCGCCGCATCGTCCGCAAAGGTCTGCGGAAAAGTAAAGGCGGGATCGGGCTGCACATTACCAGCGCGACCAAGCGCAAATTCAAGCCCAACCTGCAGCGGGTGCGCGTGCGCGACGAAAACGGAACGGTCAAACGCGTCTGGGTGTCCGCCAAGGCGATTCGTTCGGGAAAAGTCACCAAAGCCTGAGGTCGCATCCCGTCACGGTTTGATTGCCGGTCCGCTGACGCGGGCCGGTTTTTTTATAGTTCAAGTTCGCCGTGCCCGCCGGACGCGGCGGCAACACCTGTAGGCGCGGTCGGTGACCGCGCTCAAACCGGATTTGATGCGAAAAGGGTATTATGCGCTGCAGGCCGCAACCAGTGCGTCGAGTTTGTCCCGCGCCGCGCCGGAGTCGATCGATTCTTCGGCCAGCGCAATCCCTTCCGGCGGCGTGTCGGCTTTGCCCGCCGCCATGATGGCGAACGCGGCATTCAGCAGCAGGATGTCCCGCTTCGGGCCCTTTGCTCCGTCGAGCAGCTCGCGTACAATGCGGGCATTTTCAACCGGATCGCCGCCGATGAGTTCTTCGGTTTTTGCGGAAAAGCCGAAGCCGGCGGGCTGTACTTCATAGGTCTCCAGTTTGCCCCGCCGGATTTCCGTGACCAGCGTGGTGGTCGTCGTGGTGATTTCATCCAGACCGTCATTGCCGTGAACCACAAAGAGCGTGCGGGCGCCGAGCTGGGCGCACGCATCGGCAATCACCGGGACCAGCTCGGCGGAAAACACACCGAGCACACCGTTTTTGACGCCCGCCGGATTACACAGCGGGCCGAGGATGTTGAACAGACTCCAGACCCCGAGTTCCCTGCGCGGACCGACGGCGTGCTTCATGGCCGGGTGCAGGGCCGGGGCAAACAGAAACGCCATGCCGACTTCATCCAGACAGCGCTGCATGGTTTCCGGGCCGCACGCCAGATCAATCCCCAGCTCGGACAGAACATTGGCCGCGCCGCACTTGCTCGATACCCCGTAGCTGCCGTGCTTGGCCACGGTCACACCCGCTCCTGCGGCGACAAACGCCGCGGCTGTCGAAATGTTGAAGGTGTGCGCGCCGTCGCCGCCGGTTCCCACAATATCCACGGCGTGCGGGTCGTTACAGCGGATCGGCACCATGTTTTCACGCATGGCCTGCGCGGCGCCCGCGATGATTTCCGGGGTAACGCCGCTCATGCGGATGGCGGTGATCAGCGCGCCGATCTGCGCCGGCGTCGCCTCGCCTTTCATCACATCCATCATCGATTCATAGGCCTCGTCGCGGCTCAGCGTCCGGCCTTCAATCAGAGTTTTTACAGCTTGCTGGATCATGACGACTCCTTTTGCTCTTGTTTCCTTGTCCTTGAGGCGAGGTCATATCATACTCAACTTCAATTCTTAATCTTAATTTTACTCCTAATCGTACTCTCCGGGTACGGACGGGATCGTAGATTATGATTAAGAGCGGGATTACGATCAGGAATTTGGTATGGCTCATACACCATTTGCATGTACAAGCGTGACCGACGAACAGGCAATGTTGTCCGGAATCGGTGCGGAACGTTTTGACGATCTGTTCGCTCATATTCCGATGGAATTCCAGACCGATTCGTTTGACTTGCCTGACGGTTTGTCTGAGATGGAAATGATGCAGCAACTCCGGACGATCGCCCGCAAGAATTCTTCTGACCTGGTTAATTTCTGTGGTGCGGGCTTCTATGATCACTTCATTCCCGCCGCTGTCAACTCGCTCGCCTCGCGCGGTGAATTTTTCACCGCCTACACCCCGTACCAGCCCGAGGCCGCTCAGGGCACCCTGCAGGCCGCGTTTGAGTATCAGACCGCCATCGCGCGGCTGACCGGCATGGACGTGTCCAACGCCTCGCTCTACGACGGCGGCACCGCGCTCTTCGAGGGCATGATGATGGCGCTGCGCATCACGAAGCGCAACCGGGTGCTGGTCGACGAAGGTGTCAGCCCCATCTATCGCACCATGCTCCGCAGCTACACCCGCAACCTGAATATCGACTATCAGGAAATTCCCATGCTTGCCGGGGTTGCCGACCGCGATGCCTTTGCGAAGCAGCTCGACGATACGGTCGGAGCCGTTCTGTTGCAGAATCCGAACTTTTTCGGCTGTCTGGATGATCTGACCGGTCTCATTGAACAGGCCCGTCGAGTGGGAGCCGTTTCCGTCCTCTCGGTGTATCCGATTTCATTGGGGGTGGTGAAGACGCCCGGCGAGATGGATGCGGATATCGTCACCGGCGACGGCCAGAGCCTCGGGCTCCCGCTGTCCTTCGGCGGCCCGTATCTCGGCTTCATGGCAGCCAAAAAGAAATATGTCCGCCAGATGCCCGGACGTGTGGTCGGCGCCACCAAAGACGGGCAGGGCCGGCGCGGCTTTGTCCTGACTCTGCAGGCACGCGAACAGCACATCCGCCGCGAAAAGGCCGCCTCCAACATCTGCACCAACATGCAGGTGTGCGCACTGCGCGCGATCATCTACCTGTCCCTGCTGGGAGAGCACGGCTTTGCGGATGTAGCCCGTCAGTGTATGGACCGTGCCGGTTATGCGCGGGAGCGACTCACTGCGATTCCCGGCATCGAGTCGATGTTCGACCGGCCGTTTTTTAGCGAGTTTGCACTCAAACTGCCGAAAGATGCCGCCGAGGTCGTCAGCGATCTAATCGAGGAAGGGATCGCCGCCGGTTTCCCCGCCGGACGCTACTATCCCGGACTTGAAAACGTTCTGCTCGTCGCCTGCACCGAAAAGCGCACCAAAAAGGAAATCGACATTCTGGCTGCCAAACTGGAGGCCGTGCTTTAGAAAGTTGAAACTGGAAACTTGAAATTCCAGACATTGGAAAAAATATGGGTGCAGGTTGCACCCCGATCCTTCGGGGCTCAGCCTGCTTTCCAAACATTGGAAAAAATGGAACGAAAACTTCCAGACACTAGAAAAACAGGCTCGACATTTTTAAAATAAAGTTCAACTTAAAGTTGAATGTCGAACGGGAGGGTTGAAATGAAAACCATTACCATGCTGGATTTGCGGAAGAATGCGAAGCAGATCGTGGATCGTGCGCAGCACGGCGAGCGGATGCTTTTGCTCTATCGGGGGCAGCCCGCGATGATGCTTGAGCCGTATCGTGAAGAGAAAGAAGATTTTTCGGACGACCCGGTGTTTTCACTGCCGGATATCGCCGAAGAAGGAGAGTCTCTTTCTAACGAACAAATAGATGAGATCATTTATGGTTGAAAGAGTCTTTATCGATACCTGCGCTTTTTATGCGCTGGTGGTTAAAACGGACGCGGCTCATTCGCAAATGCTTTCTGCGCTAGCCGCCGCGCAGAATGGGCAGACCCGCTGGGTTACCTCCGATTATATTTTTGACGAGACCGCGACACTTCTGAAAGTCCGAAGAAACGCTTCACTGGCGGTTTCCTTTTTGGATCGGGTTGGGGGAAGCCGCGCGCTTCAAGTGGAATGGATGGATTCGCAGCGCTTTGCCAAAGCGCGCGGGCTGTTCGCCAAATACAGCGATCAGGGGTTTTCGTTCACCGACTGCTTCAGCTTTGCACTCATGCGCGAACTCAAAATCAAAAAAGCACTCACCAAAGACAACCACTTTAACGTCATGGGATTCAAACCGCTTCTGAAAGGATAGGGAAAGGTTGTAGCCGCAAAAGAATTGAGTGTCGGAAAATTACGCGGAGGCTCAGATGAAGCTTGAGGTCGGAGAAGAACGGAATGTGACATCAGCTCGGCATCTTAGTGAATGTCGGTTAGAAATCACGTTTTCGGACGGGCATGTGCAGAATGTGGATTTTGGACCGTTTTTGCAACAGGCGCATCCCGAGTTGCGGAAATACTTGGATGAAGAAGAGTTTTCTCGCGTTGAGGTCAAACACGGGAACCTCTCATGGAACGACTATGAAATGTGTTTTCCAATTGAGGATCTTTATTTTGGCAATCTGATGCACGGGGAATCTGAACTGCTAAGAGTCGCTGAAGATCCGGAGGAATATAGAACATAATGAGTTTCCAAGGTTTGGAAAAAGAAGTGAACCGCGAATGTACACGAATGAACGCGAATGAATAATGTAGAACGAGCGTCCCGCTCGTTTTCAAGCATTGGAAGTTGTAGGTGCGGGCGGTGACCGCGCCCCGTGCGCGCGGCTGCAGAGTTTCCAAACATTGGAAAATTAACCGCAAAAGAACGCATAGAACGCAAAAAAGTGAAATCGGAGTTCCAGACATTGGGAAAATTTATGGGTGCAGGCTCAGCCTGCTTCCAGGCATTGGAAAAGGTGGATCACGAATCACGCTAATGGACACGAATCAAACATCTGAAAAGCGGAAGCTGAAAAAGGGGCTCAAGATCGGCTGCCTGTCAGTCCGTGCGCTGTTTTTGGTTCTTGTTCTCGTTGTGGTCGCTCGTCTGCTGATTCCGGCATCTGATGTCGAGGTGAATGACGCGGATCTGCTGTATGACCCCGAGCCGGTTCCGGAGGAACAGAACGCCTTCTTTTACATCAATTCTCTGGTTGAGAGTTTTGACAGTAACAACATCAGCTTGGGTGTTTTTGAATTAGAAGACGAGCTGTCTGCGGAAAAGGCGGTTGCTGAAGTAGAGGCACTGGACGTCAAACAGATGGCGGTGCTCCGTGCCATTTACGATGTTGCTGATTATGATTATTATCAGGTTCCCTTCGATAAAGACGCTCCATTATATGCCCGGGAAATAGCCCCGATTTTGCCCATTTACTCTATTGGCCAATCGTCCCTTTGTTATATTGAGTTTTTGATGCGCGAGGGTCGTGATGATGAGGCTCTGGAGTGCCTTCGGACGCATATGCGGTTTGGTCAGATGCTGCAGGATGGGGCATATAACCTTGTGGCAGGAATGATTGGGGGCGCCGTTAAGTCTCAGGCTCTGCATATGATGAAGCACAATTTGTCCGAGGGGCGGTTTGAGTTCGGGCAGAGGCAGGCGATTGGGGAGATTGTTGATATTTGTCATAATGATGATGTATGGATGCAGATGTTTCGGGGTGAGTATGCATCTGTTAAAGAAAGTTATGACGATATTGATATGAGTGAATGCACTGGCTCTGCTTCGATATTTAAGGGTCTGCCATGGTCATTAGCCGCATGCCCCGGGATGTATAATAAGTCCCGCTCTTTGCATCAGTTTGCAGAATATTGTGAGGAGTTGTTCAATGCGATTTATGACCCAAGTGTTGATGTGCCTGAGGTAGTTGTGCCGGGAATGACTCGCATGTTTTTTTCGGGAAACCTTGTCGGTGAATTGTTGTTTTATATAGGAGCGCCATCTTTTGGAGCAATCGTTGATCACAAGTGGAAACAGGATGCGCAGGCTGATTTGGTTAAGCTTTATGTCGCTGTTTGGGAATATTACGAAAAAAACAAGGCGTTGCCGGACAATTTGACGAAGCTGGTTCCTGAATATATTTCCGAGTTGCCGCACGATCCGTTTGGGGAGAGTGATTCATATTTATATGCTCCACAGAGCAAAATGATTTTCAGTGCCGGTAAAGATGATGATGAGAGGCTTTCGATATTGCTGGGGTTTGTTGATTAGTGAGAATTAGTGTGGATTAGTGGTTTAAAGAAGGCAGTCAGTTATGAAATTGATATTTGAAAAGAGTTCACCGGGGCGGGGCGGGGTGCGCATTCCCGAAGACCGCATCTCCGAGCATGATGTGATTCCATCCAATCTGCTGCGCCAGAAACCCGCCGGGCTGCCGGAGGTGTCGGAGAGTGAAGTGGTACGGCATTACACAAAGCTCTCGCGCCTGAACTTTTCGGTCGATACCCATTTTTATCCGCTCGGTTCCTGCACGATGAAGCACAATCCACGCGCCTGCGAGGCCGCCGCGTCGCTTCCCGAGCTGTGCGAAACCCATCCGCTCTGGCCGCAGCTCCGTCACGGCGGACTGCTCACGCAGGGCTCGCTTCAGATTCTCTACTCGCTGGAACGAATTCTTTCTGAGGTCACCGGGCTGGCGGAGTTTACGCTTCAGCCGATGGCCGGATCGCACGGCGAACTGACCGCTGTGATGATGATGGCGGCTTATCACCGCGATCGCGGCAACAAGAAGACACACATCATTATTCCCGACTCGGCCCACGGCACCAATCCGGCCAGCGCCGCGCTCGGCGGCTACAGCGTGGTGACCGTGCCGTCCGATCAAAACGGCATGATGGATCTGGAAAAATTTAAAGAGGCGCTTAACGACGAAACCGCCGGAGTGATGCTGACGCTCCCCAACACGCTCGGCGTTTTTAATCCGGAAATTAAGGAAATCATCACGGCCGTTCACGCCGTGGACGGGCTGATGTATTACGACGGCGCCAACTTTAACGCCATCATGGGCCGCATCAAACCCGGCGCCCTCGGTTTCGACCTTTGCCACCTCAACCTGCATAAATCGTTCTCCACGCCGCACGGCGGCGGCGGGCCGGGCAGCGGACCGGTCGGTGTGTGCGAAAAACTGCGGCCCTACCTGCCGATCTCGCGCGTGGGAAAAACCAAGGATGGGACCTGCACGCTCGACTATACCTTCCCGAAAAGCATCGGCTACATCGCCCCGTTCTACGGCAACTTTGCCATCCTCGTGCGCGCCTATGCCTATCTGCTGATGCTGGGTCGCGACGGTCTGCGCGCCACCAGCGACCGCGCCGTGCTCAACGCCAATTATGTGCAGGAACAACTGCGTCCGCACTTCGACGCAGTCACCGAAGGCCGCTGCATGCACGAATGCATCTTCGGCGGAAAAACACTGGGCGAGGGAACGCATACGCTCGACCTGGCCAAAGCGCTGCTCGACCGCGGCTTCCACGCGCCGACCATCTACTTCCCGCTCAATGTGCCCGAAGCCATTATGATTGAACCGACCGAAACCGAAACCAAAGAAACGCTCGATGCATTCTGTGATGCGATGATCGAAATCGCGGAGCTTTCCAGAACCGATCCGGATGCGCTTCGCAACGCACCGGTCATCACGCCGGTTGGACGCCTCGACGAAGTCGCCGCCGCCAAAAACATGGAGCTGGTGTATTCGGGGTAAGAGAGTATGGGAGTGGTGGAGTAATCCTGGACATCCTGTTATCCTGTCAAAAAAGAGGAGTTCTCAGATGATTAAGCATATTGTAGTATGGCCGATGAAAGAGGGCGTGACGACTGAGCAGAAGGCGGAAATGAAAACCCGGCTCGAAGGACTGACGGATAAAGTTTCCGAGCTTCGGAACATCGAAGTCGGCATTGATGAAGAGAATGGCACGATGTCGCTCTGCTCGGAGTTTGACAGTGCTGCCGACCTCGCCGCCTATCAGGCGCATCCCGAACATCAGGACGTCGTCGCATTTGTGAAGCCGCTCGTGGCCGGTCGGGCTGTCTGCGACTATGAGTGCTGAAATCACCAGTGTCCAGAACGATCGCGTGAAGCGCATTGTGAAGCTTCAGCGCAAGGCCGCGTTTCGGCGTTTGGAAAAGCAAACAGTCATCGAGGGGGCACGCGAAGTCTCCCGTGCCATCCAAAACGGCTGGATACCGGCGGAGCTTTGGGGCCGTTCAGACAGTTTCCAGGGTTTGGAAGCTGTAGACGCGGTGTCCTCACCGCGTTTCCAATGTTCGGAAGAAATCTTTACCAAGATTTCTTATCGCGACAACCCGGACGGCGTGCTGGCTGTCGGCCCGCTGGTCGGCAAAACGCTGAAAGAACTGCACCTGCCGGACAGTCCGCTGATTCTGGTGGCGGAGGGAGTGGAAAAGCCGGGTAATCTCGGGGCGCTGCTGCGCACGGCCGACGGCGCCGGTGCGGATGCGGTGATTGTGGCCGATCCGGCGACCGACCTGAACAATCCCAACGTCATTCGCAACAGCATCGGCACGTTGTTTTATCTACCGGTCGCCGAGGCCTCGTCTGAGGAGGCGATCTCGTTCTTGGAGGAGAAGGGCATTCGCATCCTTTCCGCCGTGCCGGATGCGGAGACGCTTTATACCGATTGCGACCTGACCGGCCCGCTGGCCATCGTCGTCGGTGCGGAGGATCAGGGGCTTTCCGATGTTTGGCTTGCCCGCCGAAGCCCTGGC
This sequence comes from uncultured Verrucomicrobiota bacterium, assembly GCA_964542135.1. Taxonomy (GTDB): domain Bacteria; phylum Verrucomicrobiota; class Kiritimatiellia; order Kiritimatiellales; family Tichowtungiaceae; genus Tichowtungia. The sequence continues at coordinate 285 of CAZITJ010000072.1, read as the reverse complement.
GAAGGCGGGAAAAATCCGGCGGTCAAAATTCCAATGCTTGGGAAAAACGATTCGCTCAATGTGTCGGTTTCGGCGGCGGTTCTGCTCTATGAAGCGGTGCGTCAACGTCACACTCAGGATGTCGGGTAGGGCGCGACCGCCGGGCGCGCCGAACCGTGCGGGAACAATTTTTCACCGCAGAGGGACAGCCGAGGGGCTCCGGGCGATGCGGATCAGAATGTTAGCCACGAAAGAGCGCCCCGAAGGGTCGGGATCTTCGACATAGAACGCAAATTGATAAGGGCG
>CAZITJ010000071.1:7544-10697 GCA_964542135.1 uncultured Verrucomicrobiota bacterium | reverse complement strand
ACCAGCGTGAGTACGAGCTGAACAAAAAACGCCTCAAGGAAAACCCGGACCATGGATGGACCCAATTCGCCTTCGAGCGGGCCAGGCAGAATCTCGAAACGTTTCCCAAGCTGGATTATAAGTATATCTATGAATGATTCCCGGTCCTGGGATACAGGGGTCGAATTGTAAGTTTTTAAACTACAGGAAGAAGGGACAGTCACAACCATGAGAGTTTTAACGCAACAAAAGAATGTTCCCTGGCGGTGGGCTTTTCTGGCCGTTTCGCCCTGGTTCTCCGGAATGTATATCGAGATGTGCAGCGGGGCTCTCCTGACGCTCACCCTGAAAAAATTTATGGACGATCCCGCCCTGATCAACGGCATCCTCAGCATCAACGTGCTGTTCAATGTGCTGATCGGTGCGGTTTGCCTCTATATCAGCGACCGGGTCTGGACCCGGTGGGGCCGCCGAAAACCGTTTTTGCTCGGAGGTTGGGCGCCGCTGATTATCGCCATTGTTCTGGCGCCCATGTGCCAGAGCCTCTATACCCTGATTCCGGTGATTGTGCTATGGATGGCCTGTCAGGATATCAGCTCCACCGTTGAGCCGCTCCAGCAGGAAGTGGTGCCGCCTCACCAGCGCGGCAGAACCGCCGCCATGTTTAACTTCATTGTCCAGTGTGTTTTGATTTTCACGTTTGTCATCGTCCTGGGTCGTTTCGACGAAATTCAGTATTTCGGATCTCAATCCTTCCTTGCAGGAGAGCATGGAGCCTACTGGTTGGCCGGCCTTTTCCTGGTTGCCTCCATGACCCTGATCGGCATGTTCTTCAAGGAGGTGCCGGTTAAAAACAGTAAAGCCGGCGAAAAGAAAAATCCGGTAAAATTCTTCATCAACGTTTTCATGAACAAAAAGCTCTGGCCGGTTTATTTGCTGGTTTTTGCTCAGTCGTTCATTATGACTCAGGTCGGCGCGGTGATGACGCTGCTGTTTGTTGAGCAGTGGGATTACACCCCGCAGCAGATGGGAACCAATATGTTTGTCGGTGCTCTGCTGACTATTGCTGTCTCCTTTTTCATCGGTGTTCTGGCCGACAAATATGACCGCATTAAACTCTACATAATCGGGATGACGTCCGCGCTGATCGCCACTCTGGCCTATTATGTGTTTGTTCAGTTCTTTCTGCCGGACCGCCGGCCGGAGCTGTGGCAAATTATCGCCTTCGGCCAGATCATCGCAATATTCGGCATGGTTGCCGGGACGGTGGCTCAGCCGCTGATGTATGACTTCATCCCACGCGCTGAAATGGGAACGGCGGCCGCCGGGATCAGCTATGTCCGCAGCTTAACGCGCTGGGTGACCCTGGCCGGTGCCGGTCTTTGGGTGAAATACTACTCTGCACTGTTCATGCCGGAGGGAACCTATGATTATTTCAGCGTTTACCTGTATATGATGATTTTGACCGTTGTGGGTTTGGCTATCATTCTCAATTTCCAGCGCCTGGTGAAGAAGGGTGTTCTGGTGGCCTACGGGCGAGAAGGTGTCGAGGACGATGAACCCGAACACGAAAACGATTAATACGGATTAATATCATGATAAAACAAATGAAAATCGTAATGTTTCCGCTGTATACGCTGCTCTTTCTGGTGATTGCCTGGATGACAGGCGGACAGCAAATAAAAACGGCAGTGACCGGGGAACAGTCCAGTGGCCGGGTGATCGCTCTGATCCGCTGCTATGAGGAGACGTGTGATCTCCTGCAGAATCTGGAACAGACCTTTCAGCTTGAGCGGGCCGACGGCGCTGTCATCGATGTGAAGCAGCAGCAGGAGCGATTCATCAGCCTCAGCATTACGGCGGGCGGAAAGACCGTCAGTTATGATGCCGCCCAGATCGAAGAGGCGGCGGATGCAGAGGAGGATGCCTCTGAGCTGGCATCGGCGGTGACTGCACTCGAAGTGCTGGAGCGGGCCCACCGTGACGGCATCAAACGCTTTCTGCAGCGTGAGGCGGTCAAAGATACCGCCCTTCGAATTGTCCGGGTTAAGAAAAATGAAACACTGGATGTCATGCCGGATATCGAAACACCGATCAGCGAATATACGCTCGTAGACGGGGTGCTCACAGACATTGTGACGGCTAATGACCGCGCGTTGTCGCTGGCTGACAGCGTAGTGCTGCAAACCGTCATGGAATGTACTTTCATCGGCGACACCGAGGAAGCCGAGGAGCTTAAAACCCAGGTCAAATACACTTGGGAGCGCACCTTTGCCGGAGAGCCCGTCGAGCAGGAAAATGATGATTTCGTGTTTAATGAGAAAGATTATAAGTACCACTTCCGGCCGGTGTTTACCTATGCGGAAGACGGTGAGCGGCGGGCTACGGTGTCCAATATTGGAGCCCGCCGAAGCCCCCGAGCCGGTCACAATCTTTATGATCCGGTCAAAGTGGCTTATCGCGAAGGGGCCGAAGTGGAGGCGGTCCTGTTGCCGGATTTCAGCATTATGGCCGAAAAATCCGTACTGGATAAGCTGAACTTTTTCTTTGAAGCCACATTTGGACGCTGGTTCTTCCCGGCGGTCAGCCTGCTGATGGCTTTTGCCTACCTGGTGATTTCGCTGATTCAGATTTCCCTGACCATTAAGCCGGTCAAAACAGAACATGCCGATACCGTCGATGTGGAGGCCTTTAATCGCGAAGAGCAGCCCTGAACTGATCACCTTCGATTCCTTTGAGCCGGCACCGATCCATTCGGTGTTCTCGCTTGAGGTGGCCGATCCCCGGTTCGATGGCCGCTCGGCGTTTCATCCATCTTTGGCCGCCTTGACCAGCCGCTCCCGGGCACGGTCGTAGAGCCGTGCGTCGGTCGGAAAGCGGACTTCTTTTTCCTGAACCGTCGTGTCCACATTGACCCGCTTGAGCTGATGAGGCTTGATCGCGTTGAGTTTGAGTCCAGCAGCAATGGTTTCACTGAGCATCTCTTCGGCTCCGGCGTCACCGATCCGTTTGCGGAAGCGGCTCATCACCGTCGGATCAATCGGCCTGTCGTGTTCAAAATACTGATTTCCGCTGAAATGCTGCAGTACGGGTTCTCTACCCAGACTTCGATCACATCCTCGTCGCTGAGGTTGAAGGTGTATTTCAGATAGTGCAACGCCACAAGCAGCCGGG
>CAZITJ010000071.1:0-7444 GCA_964542135.1 uncultured Verrucomicrobiota bacterium | reverse complement strand
ATTGGAAACGTTTTTACCGGAACGTTCCAATGGCTGGAAGCGTTGGCCCGCGTTTTTCCAAGGCCTGGAAAAAAGGGCGCCCGAAGAGGCGCCCTGCTCTGCACGCTGTGCGGATGTTTATTTTTCGCCGTCCACGCTGGAATAGACGACCTTTCCCTTTTCTTCATTGGTGATGGAGAATTCCTCCATGTGAAAATGCGGATCGGACACAAAGGTGAGATGGCCGTGGAATTTCTTTTCCATGTCGATGAGTGCCTGTTCGTCCTCCTTGCGAAGCCGGTCGAGCACCATGGGGTTGACGGTGATTTTCATGGAATGCGCGCCCTTGCGGTCACGGCGCAGCGCAGCGGAAAGCCGGCGCTGAAGTTCCACGCTCATGGTCAGCGGCGATTTGACGCGTCCGCGCCCGGAGCAGTAGTCGCATTCCACATAGGTGCTGGTATAAACGCTTTCCTCAAAACGCTGGCGGGTCATTTCCAGCAGACCGAGCTGAGAGATGGGCAGCACATTGGTGCGTGCACGATCCTGTTTGAGGGCCTCCCGGAGCGTTTTATAGACCGCGTTCTGATCGCGTTTGTTTTTCATGTCGATGAGGTCAATCACCACCAGCCCGCCGACGTTGCGCAGGCGGAGCTGCCGGGCCACCTCATCGGCAGCTTCGGTATTGACGGCCAGGATGGATTCTTCGGCCGTTTTCCCGCCTTTATGCCGGCCGGTGTTGACATCCACCGCCACCAGCGCTTCGGTTTCATCAAAAATCAGGTACGCGCCGGATTTCAGCCATACCTTGCGGCGGAAGACCGATTCGATCTGCTTTTCCACATCGAAATAATCGAACATGGGCTCTTCGCCGCCGTAGAGCTGCACCCAGTTGCGCGAGCGGCGCGAATATTTGGAGATCATGCTGCGGATCATGTCGTAGGTTTCGCGGCGATCGACAAAAACCCGGTCAATGTCTTCGGTGAGATGATCCCGGACGACGCGCTCGGCCAGTGCCGGTTCGCTGTAAAGGCAGCACGGGGCCGCTTTCTCGCGCATGCCCGTGTCGATTTCCTTCCAGATTTCAAAGAGCGTGCGGGCATCCCGGATAAAGCTGGTTTTACGGGTTCCCGAACCGGCTGTGCGCACAATAATGCCGATGCCGTCGGGGATCGGCAGCCGGGTCAGAATTTTTTTGAGCCGGCCGCGCTCCTTGCTGTCGCCGATCTTTTTCGAGATTCCTTTCAGGCCGGACCCGGGCATCATCACCAGAAACCGGCCCGGCACACTGAGGTTGGCGGTCACACGCGGCCCTTTGGTGCCGATGGCGTCTTTGGTGACCTGCACGACAATCTCCGAGCCGATCGGGAATTTTTTGGCCATTTCACCGGGCGAAAACTTGCGCCGCCGCCGGCGGCCATGTCCCCCGCCCTCCTGTGCCTCCAGGCGTGCGGCATCCTCCGGGATCATATCCCAGTAGTGGATGAATGCGTTTTTCTTCATTCCGATATCGACAAACGCCGCCTGCAGGCCGTCCTCCAGATTCTGGATTTTTCCCTTAAAAATGGAGCCGACCAGCCGGCTTTCCTCGGTGCGCTCGATGTGAAAATTATCGAGACGTCCCTTGTCCAGCACAACCACCCGGGTTTCGAGCGGTTCCACATTGATCAGAATTTCTTTTTTATTCCGGCTGTTCCGGTTGAGTTTACTGCTGATTCCTTTAAGCATGAGTGCTTCCTTTCCTGTTAACTGATGCGACGCCGCAGGTAGACGCTCTGGACCAGTCCGAGAGCGGTCATGGAGGTCACCATAAACGAACCGCCGTAACTCATCAGCGGCAGCGGCAGTCCGGTAATCGGCATCAGGCCGACGGTCATCGCGATATTGACAAAACTGTGTGTGAAAAAGAGTGCGCCGAAGCCGGCGGCCAGCAGGCGGCCGAACCGGTCGCGTGCGCGGGCGGCCGCCCGCATGCAGCGCACCACAATCAGGGTGTAGAGAGCCAGCAGCAGGCTGCTGCCTGCAAAGCCGGTTTCTTCGGCCACCACCGAATAAATAAAGTCGGTCGGCGCGACCGTGCGCGGCAGGAACCCCAGAATATTCTGGGTTCCCTTCAGCCAGCCCTTGCCGAACAGTCCGCCCGATCCGACCGCAATCTGCGACTGCAGTTTGTTCCATCCGGCACCGAGCGGATCCTGACTGATGTTTAAATAAACCAGAATCCGGTTTTTCTGGTAGTCGGTCAGAAACGGGCAGGTATCCGGGAAAAAGCGCAGCCAGATGGCCACTGTCACCAGCGCCGCAAGGCCCGTGCCGACCAGGATCAACAGCGGCCGCAGCGGCACACCGGCACAGAACAGCAAAACGAACAGCACCGGAAGCAGCACCGCGGCCGTGCCGAGATCCGGTTCCACGGCAATCAGAAAAAACGGAATCCCCGCCAGAACAAAGGCCTTGAAAAAGGCGGATCGCTCCTCCGGATCGGTGGACGGATCGCCCAGCCATGCGGCCAGGGTAATGATGACGCCCAGCTTGGCAAATTCCGACGGCTGCACCATCAGCCCGCCCACCCGGAACCAGCGGTGTGCACCGTACACCGACGTTCCGAAAAAGAGAACCAGCAGCAGCGCGACCATCAGCCCGCCGTACATCCACCAGTGCAGCGAGCGCAGACGGTGATAATCGAAGGCGGCGGCGGCTCCGTAGCAGACCAGACCCAGCAGGGCCCAGATGACCTGGCGTACGGCCATCCCGCCCCCGCCCTGCTCGGTGCTGCGTGCGCCGGCACTGTAAATAAACAGAAAGCTGATGCACAGCAGCACGGCAATGCCGGCCAGCATCATCCAGTCGAGTCGCCGCAGCCGCGCGATCATGAGACACCTCCCGGGCCGGTCCCGGCCGGCAGCTCACCGTCCCGCTTCATTTTTCGATACAGACCTTCCATCAGAATTTTAAGGCGCGGGGCGACCGTGGAGCCGCCGGAATCGCCGTCTTCAATCACCATGGCCACGGCATAGCGCGGATCACGAAACGGTGCAAAAGCCACCATCCAGGTATGTTTCCCCCCCTGCTCCTTGGAACCATACTCGGCCGTTCCGGTTTTTCCGGCGAATTCAAGGTCCTCAACCGCGGCGCGCCGGCCGGTTCCGGTCGGACTCATAATCACATCGCGCATGCCGCCCCGCACAGCCTCCAGTGCGTCGGCAGACCAGTCCATGCGGCCGACGCGCCGCACCGGTTCGTTCACAAACCGGTCTTCACCGGGCAGCCGATGAGCCTGTACGACGCGCGGACGATACAGCCATCCCCCGTTGGCAAGGGTGGCTGTAACCACGGCCATCTGCAGCGGTGTCACGGCCAGATACCCCTGTCCGATGGCCATATTGCAGGTGTCGCCGTCGCTCCATCCTCCGCGGCCGTCGGCCCGTTTCCAGTCGGGATCCGGCACCAGTCCCGCGCGTTCAAAATCGACTTCAATGCCGGTTTTCTGTCCGAGACCGGCCGCGCGGGCCTGATCGGCGATCGGCTGCGGGCCGCAGGCCAGTGCGGTTTTAAAGAAATAAACATTGGCCGAACGCTCCAGCGCCTTGCGCATATCAATGCGGCCGTGTCCGGCGGGGTTCCAGTCGCGGAAGATCCGGCGGCCGACGCGATAGGCACCGGGACAGTCATAAAGCCGCTCGGGTGCCTGCGGATCGACGGTGGCCGCCGCCAGGCCGACCAGCGGCTTGAAGGTACTGCCCGGCGGATAGGTGCCGGCCACCGCGCGGTTGAGCAGCGGTTTATCCGGATCGTCCCGCAGCGCGGCCCAGACTTCCGAGGTGATGTACGGCACAAACAGGTTGGCATCGTATCCCGGCGCACTGAGAAGCGCCAGCACATCGCCGTTGTTGGGATCGAGCACGACGGCGGCACCGCGGCGGCCGCCGAGCGCCTGATGAGCCAGCAGCTGCACCTCCATATCGAGTGTCAGACGCAGATCGCCTCCCGGCCGGGGCGCCCGCCGGGCCAGTTCACCGTGGCGGTACCCGGACACATCAATCTGCACCAGCGCACCGCCCGCCTCCCCGCGCAGAAAGGGATCAAACAGCTTTTCAAGGCCGGCCCGGCCGGCCATATCGGGCAGATAATAGGAATAGCGCTCTTCCTCCTGCAGCGCGCCGGGGTCGGCGCGGCCGACATAGCCGAGAAGGTGAGACGTATAGGGACTGTAGGGATAGGTGCGGGTGGCCTGCGTGTAAATATCCACGCCCGGAATATCCGTGCCCTGCTCCACCAGCCGCGCCATTTGCTCCATGCCGATTTCCCGCCACAGCACCAGCGGCAGCGGCAGCCGCAGGCGGATATGTTTCCAGATGTCGTCCCGATCAAGCCGCGGCTCCAGTCCGGTGATGTCGGACACCCGCCCCATCACCTCCATCGCCCGGTCGATCGTGCGCGACCAGGGGCCGGCCCGCCGGATGTCTTCCAGAAACAGGGCAATCGAATAGGTCGGCCGGTTTTCGGCCAGCCGCAGTCCGTTGCGGTCCAAAACGGCGCCGCGCACACCCGGCAGCCGTACCCGCCGCAGACTCTGCACCTCAATCCGGGACTCAAACTGAGATACCCGGGCCACCTGCAGCCGCCAGAGCGCACCGGCCAGAACCAGGAACGCGACAGCCATTCCGGCGGTCACCACATGAAGCCGGAACGAATCGAAGCGATCCTCTGTGCGGCGGACACGCATCAAAAGGCCTCCTTCGATCGTTTGAAAAACGGTCGGTGCTGAACCCGGCGAAAGACCCGGAACAAAAGCGCCGCCGTCAGCGCACCGCTCAGCGCGGTGCTCAGAAAACGCATCGCCAGCACGCCCGGTTCCACCGGACGCAGACCGGGCAGCCCCAGCAGCAGCGCAAACAGAAGCGTCTGAAACAGCCCGGCCAATCCGCCGAGAATCACATACGTGATCGTCTGATCAGCAAACACTTCGCCGCGAATCCGATGAAGTCCTTCGGCGATTGCAGCAAAATACAGCAGGGAAACCGCCGCCGGGACCGGACTCAGGGCAGCAAAGCAAAGACCCGCCAGCAGCGCGGCACACAGCGTGCGCCGGTGGTCCGCCGTCAGAGCAATCCGAATCAGCACGGCCGACAGAAGCGGAATCCTCAGCGGTGCCAGCGACTGCATCACCGCCGCGGCCGACATCCACAGTAAAATCGATCGGTTCTTCATGGGCGCCCCTCCCCGTCCGAACGATCCGCCGCAACAAACACAGAATCCATCAGCTCCACCACCGCTTTGGGAATCACATCCGCCATCTGATAGAGACCGGTTTCCTCCGTGTGAACCCGGTCCACATAGCCGATCAGCAGATCCCGCGGGAACAGTCCGCCGAGGCCGGACGTGACAATCTGATCACCGACCTGAACGGGAATGTCTTTGTGGATAAAACGCATCCGCGCCCGGGGATACCCGCCGCGCGTGGTTCCGCGGCCCGTCACAATGCCGAACGAACCGGTGCGGGCAATGCGGGCCGACACCCGGCAGGCTGGATCAGACACCAGCAGCACCTCGGCGCTGTGCGCCGCTGCATGGGCGGTCCGGCCGATCAGTCCGTCCGGCGACAGAACCGCGCGGCCCGGCCGGACCCCGTCCCGTTCCCCTTTATCGATACGAACACTCTGCCACCAGTCGCTGACCGACCGGGACACCACCTGACAGGCAATCAGCTCCCGCGGCTGCTGCCGGCGAAAATTCAGCAGTTCGCGCAGACGCAGATTTTCGCTCTCCATATTACTGAGCACATTGAGCCGCGCCTGCAGCCGCACGAGTTCCTCTGACAGACGGCGGTTTTCCTCCACGAGTCCGCCGAATCCGCGCATGGTGTCCACCGCCTCTTTCAGACTTCGTCCGCCTTTGAGCAAAGCGGCTTGAACCGGCGCGAACAGATCCCCGACCGGCCCGGTCACCCGGTTTTCGCATCCGCGCGGAAGCTGAAAAAGCAGCAGGACGCCCGCAGCGGCCGCCGCCCATCGAATCCAAATCCTTTTCTGTACAGCCATGACCCGTCCGGTCCGTTGCGGAACCCGGGAAGACGCTGAAACGGTCGCGCGACGCGCTACTGCGCGCGCGCTTCGGAGAGTTTACGCAGGAAGTTGATCTCGTGCAGAACCACACCGGTTCCTTCGGCCACTGCACTGAGCGGATCATCCGCCACATGCACCGGCAGGCCGGTGTTTTCCGCAATATGCTTGTCGAGCCCGCGCAGCAGCGCACCGCCGCCGGCGACGACCATCCCGCGGTCCACCAGGTCGGCGGACAGCTCGGGCAGGCAGCGGTCGAGCGTAATGCGCACCGCGTCCACAATTGCGGAAACCGGTTCCTTGAGTGCGTTGCGGACTTCTTCAGAGCTGATGCTCAGCGTCTTCGGCAACCCGGCCACCTGATCGCGGCCTTTCACTTCCATCGTTGTCTCTTCGCTCATCGGAATCGCCGATCCGATCGAAATTTTGATATCTTCGGCTGTTCGTTCGCCGATGAGCAGATTATATTCCCGTTTCAGATACTGGACGATTGCCTCGTCCATTTCATCTCCCCCGACGCGCACGCTGCGACTGAACACAATCCCGGCCAGGGAGATCAATGCCACTTCCGTGGTTCCCCCGCCGACATCGACGATCATGTTGCCGGCCGGTTCCTGTACCGGCAGCCCCACACCGATCGCAGCAGCCATCGGTTCCTCAATTAAAAACACATCGCGCGCGCCCGCATGCAGTGCGGAGTCCTTCACCGCGCGCTTTTCGACTTCTGTAATGCCGCTGGGGACCGCCACGACCACGCGCGGCCGCACCATCCGGCGGCGGTTATGCACCTTCTGTATGAAATACCGCAGCATCGCTTCGGTAATTTCAAAATCTGCAATGACACCCGCCTTCAGAGGGCGAATCGCCACGATCGTGCCGGGGGTTCGTCCCAGCATGCGTTTGGCCTCGTCGCCGACGGCCAGCACCCGGTTGGTGCCCGCCTGAACGGCAACCACCGAGGGTTCGCGCAGCACAATGCCGCGATCGCGCACGTACACCAGCGTGTTGGCGGTACCGAGGTCAATCCCGATATCACTGGAAAAAAGCCCCATTAAACGGTTCAGCATAGCAGAAAATCCTGTCTGGTTGATAACAAACGAAATTTAAATAAGTAATTCATAATTGCGTGTTTAAACAAATCGGGTCAAGCGTAAAGCGGCGATTTCGCGAGTTCGCAAATCAACGGCGCGGTTTGCCGCATATGCTGAATTCGTCTGGTTCGATCCAGTTTTCAATCCTGAGATCGGGCACGCGCTGGAATTCCCTGCTATTGTTCGTGACCAGGGTGAGGCCCTGAAAGAGAGCGTGGGCGGCTAGAAGCAGGTCGTAATTTCCAATCGGGGTTCCGGCTCGCTGAAGGCGGGCTCTGATTTCCCCGTATATCGGGGAAGCGCCGGCAGGGA
>CAZITJ010000070.1:0-10720 GCA_964542135.1 uncultured Verrucomicrobiota bacterium | reverse complement strand
TGGTGGGCCCGGAGGGACTTGAACCCCCGACCAAGAGATTATGAGTCTCCTGCTCTGACCAACTGAGCTACAGGCCCGTACAGAAGCCAGAAACGATAGGCTCCGCGTTGAAACAACGCAAGATCATAAGCCTGTTCAGCCGATTTTTGCTCCGGCCTGATTTATTCATGAGTCGATCGGGCGAGTTCTCCGGCGACCCAGCGGGATTGCCGGGCGAGGCCGAGCAGGATGCGAACGTCCTTTTCGGTGAGTTTGCCGCGGCTGAAAATGCGGCGCAGGCCGAGCATCATGTGGTCGAGCTTTTCCTCTTCGCAGAATCCGGTTTCGAACATCATGGCCCGCCAGGTTTCGAAAAGGCGTTCGCGCAGAGCGCCGTCGGCTTCACTGGAGCGCTCTTCCGGCGGTTCGTAGCCGGGGGCTCCGGCGAGCAGGTAGAGTTCGTAGCAGCAGATCATGACGGCCTGGGCCAGATTGAGTGAGCGGTAGAGCTCGCTGGAGGGGATGTTGATGATGTGGGTGCAGACGGCAATTTCCTCGTTGAAGAGGCCTTTGTCTTCGCGTCCGAAGACGAGTGCGGTTTTGTGGTGGGCGGCCGAGTCGAGCACAACGGGGGCGACCTCGCGCGGGAGCAGGGCATGGTCGCGATAGAAGCCGGTGCGGGCGCTGGTTCCGGCCACGACGGTGCAGTCGGCCACAGCCTCTTCCAATGTGTGGAATGTGTTGAGACGGCCCAGCACATCTCCGGCGCTGCAGGCCATTTTTTTGGCCTCGTCCCAGTCGAGGGCATCATGCGGGGCGACCAGAGCGAGGTCGGTCAGCCCCATGTTCATCATGGCGCGGCAGACGGAGCCGATATTTCCGCCGAAGCGCGGATCAACGAGCACAATGCGGATGTTGTCGAGCGGGTTCATGCGAAGAAGGGGGCATGGGTCGGGTTTTGTTATTCGTGTCCTGTTTCCTGGCTCCGCCGTCCGGCGGATTTCTCATTTGAGCAAATCCGGCCGGGTTGCTACAATGTCAAAAACACGGGAGTTGTTTATGAAATCAATAAAGCGTTGGATCGGGGCAGCCCTTTTTCTGCTGAGTGCAGGATGTGCATCGTTTGCACCCCCGCAGGCGACGGTAACGGACGGCGTGATCGAAAACCCGGCCATTGGATTCTTCGGGTTTCGGTTTGAGATTCCGGATGGATATGAACTCTATCAGCCGGATGTGCGGCCGGCGGAGGCGTATTCACCGCTTCAGCAGATGGCGATTCGCATCTATGATCGCTACGAGGAATGGCACCCGCGAGGGGATGAGCGCTTCTACGAAAGTTTTCTGCTGCTGGCCGACCGTCATGCCGTTCTGCTGGTGACGATGGAGATAAACCGTTTCAACCTGCCGGAGGATTCTCCGTTTACCGATTCGGCCTCCTCCGCGCTGCCGGTTCTGCCCGCATACAATCCCTCCGGGTCCCGACGGGTACCGATGGGCGGGAACAACATGGAAGCGGTTTGGACCCGCGGCTATGCCTATGAGCAGGACGGTTGGTATTATGCCGGGCCGAATCCATCCCGGATGCTGTTCAATTATCAGATCTGCCGGGCGGACGGCAGTCGGGATGACCGCTATATTCTGATGAGTTTCGCACTTCCGGAATATGAAGCGGATCTGACGGCGGTTATGCAGCGCATGATGGATGCGATCCGCTTTTGACTGCGGAACGGGGTTGAACTCGCAGCGGAACTTCTGAATACTCCCGCGCAATGGATACTTCCCCGGCAGAAACACCGAGGCCGCTGTGTGTTGATCTGGACGGCACCCTGGTTAAAACCGATACCTTTGCCCAGGCGCTGCTGCTGCTGATCCGCCGCCGGCCCCTTGTTCTTTGGACTCTCGTTCGCCGTGCGTCAGCCGGCCTGGCTTCGCTGAAGGATTTTGTTTCCCGGCAGGTGCAGCTCGATCCGCAAGCCCTGCCGTATCATCCGGGACTGCTGACCTTTCTGACGAGCGAGCACGCCAAAGGGCGGGAGCTCATTCTGGTGACGGCCAGCGATGAGCAGAGCGCCCGGGCTGTTGCCGCGCATTGCGGATTGTTTTCGGACGTCATGGCCAGTGACGGTGCGATCAACCTGAAAGCCGCCGCCAAACGCGAGGCCCTGGTTAAGCGTTTCGGCGAAAAGGGTTTCGATTACATCGGTAATTCCTCTGCTGACCGGCCGGTCTGGGATGCGGCGGATCGTGTGATTGCCGCCAATCCGGACCGATCGGTTCGTCCCTACCTCCGCGCAAAAAAGGCGCGCGTTTTCGAAGACCGGCCCCCGGTTGTACGGAGCTGGCTGCGGGCGCTTCGCGTTCAGCAGTGGATGAAAAACGCGCTGGTTCTGCTGCCGATGCTGCTGGCTCACCGGCTGACCGACCCCGTTCTTTATGCGCGGGCCGCGGCTGCTTTTTTTGCGTTCAGTTTTGCCGCCTCCGCCGTGTATTTTCTGAATGATTTGTTCGATCTGCACGCCGACCAGCATCATCCGCGCAAGAAAAACCGGCCCTTTGCCGCTGGAAATCTTCGGCTCGATTGTTCGCTGGCGACTGCACCGCTGCTGCTGGCCGCCGCCTTCGGTCTCGCCGCGCTGCTCCCGTCTGTTTTCAATCTGGTCCTGCTGCTGTATCTGCTGTTGACCACCCTTTATTCTTGGCGTCTCAAACAGATCGCGCTGCTCGACGTCCTGGTGCTGGCCGGTTTTTATACCATCCGCATTCTTGCCGGAACGGCAGCCACCGGTGTGGAGACCTCGCCGTGGCTGCTGGCGCTGTCGCTCTTTCTTTTTATCAGTTTGGCGCTGGCCAAACGCTATGCGGAGCTGCAGGAAGCCGTTGTGGAGGAGACGGAGATTATTCGTCGCCGGGGGCGCGGTTATCGCAAGGCCGATCTGCCGCTGCTGGCCGCCTTCGGCGCCGGCGGCGGAATGACGGCGGTTCTGGTGCTGGCGCTCTACATTAACAGCGATAAAGTGCTGCAGTTCTATCCCCGGCCGGCCGCGCTCTGGGTGCTTTGTCCGCTGCTCCTCTACTGGATTGCCCGGCTCTGGATGCTGGCCGGTCGCGGGGAGCTCTCGGATGATCCGCTCGACTTTGCCGCCCGCGATCCCCAGACGTGGATCATCGGTGCTGTCGCCGCGCTGATTCTGATGCTGGGCGCCCTGTAACCCGAACCGGAAGGACCTTTTGTATGCAACCGGCACTTGTCATTATGGCCGCAGGCATGGGCAGCCGCTACGGCGGACTCAAGCAGATTGATCCGGTCGGGCCCTCCGGCGAAATTGTTTTGGACTACTCGGTCTACGACGCCATCCGCGCCGGCTTCGGGAAAGTCGTCTTCATCATTCGCCCCGACATCGAAGAGGCTTTTAAGCAAGTCATCGGCGACAAGCTCGCGGGCAAAATCGACGTCGAAACCGTTTTCCAAACATTGGAAAAAATCCCTGCCGACTTTCCAATCCCTGGAAACCGCACCAGGCCGTGGGGCACCGGACAGGCCGTTCTGATGGCCAGGGAGGTTGTTCAAGAGCCGTTTGCCGTCATCAATGCCGACGACTTTTATGGTCGCGAAACCTTCGAGGTGCTCGGCCGAAGGCTGGCGGCAACCGATGAGAACAGCACGAACTTCTGCATGGTGGGCTTCTATATCAAAAACACACTTTCAGCCAACGGAAGCGTTGCCCGCGGCTATTGCGATGTGCAGGACGGCAAACTCGCCACCGTCACCGAATATTTTGACATCGAGCGCAAAGACGATGGGGTGATCCATCACCGTGACGGAACCATGAACGACGACGACATGGTCTCCATGAACACCTGGGGCTTCACACCGAAACTCTTCCAGTATTTGGAAAACGGCTTCGTCAGCTTCCTCGAACGCGAGGGCGGTGAGCTCAAAAGTGAATACCTGCTTCCCGAACTCGTCGACGGGCTCATTCAAAGCGGCGCGGCCACCGTCGACGTGCTTCCGTCCAACGAAAAGTGGATGGGCGTCACCTACACCGAAGACAAGCCGCTTGTGATGGCCGGCATCCGCACGCTCATCGATGCAGGAGTCTATCCTGTCGACCTGTGGGCCTGAACGGGGTTTCTCAGGGGCGGGTGACTTCCACGGCGACGCTGCGGGCAAAGCGCAGGGCGCCGGGTTTATCGACGGTGACGACGGCGCGCTGTACACCGCCGTCCTGAAGGCAGATATCGGCGATGCCCTCCGCCAGCGATTCGATCAGATGGAAGCGGCTGTTCTCGACAAACTCCACAATGCGCAGCTTGATGGTTTTGTAGTCGACGGTGTCGTCAATGGCATCGCTGCGGCCCGCGGCGCGCAGGTCGGTTTCCAACGTGGCGTTGATGACGACGTCCTGGCGGTTTTTGCGTTCGTCAGGGTACATGCCGATAATGCACCGCAGGGCCAGATCGCGGATATGAATCCTGTCCATAGCGTCTCGCTGTTACCCAAAGTAGGCGGGTTCGTTGCCGGGCTTCCATTTGATGTTGCAGCCGGTTGCCGGGATCTGCTGTTCCGGAACCGGTTTGCCTTCCAGCAGGCATTCGAGCGCGGTACGCAGATTTTTTCCGGTCACCGTCTTGTCGTTGCCGGGGCGGGCGTCATCAAGCTGGCCGCGATAGACCAGTTCGCGGTCGGCATTAAACACAAACAGATCCGGCGTGCAGGCCGCCCCGTAGGCCTTGGCGGTTTCCTGCGATTCATCATGCAGATACGGGAACACCAGATCGAGCCGTTCGGCCTGCTCACGGAGTTTGGCCGGTGTGTCATCGGGATAGTTTTCGGCATCGTTGGCGCTGATGGCGACGATGCCGACGCCCCGGCCCTGAAAGTCCCGGCCGATCGATGCCAGTTCCTCTTCAACCAGTTTGACGTACGGGCAGTGCGCGCACATGAAAATGACCAGCAGAACCGGTTTGTCGGAAAAATCATCGAGTGAGACGAGGCCCCCGGACTGCACATCCGGCAGGCTGAAGTCCGGCGCGCGGGTTCCGAGTTTCATCATGGTGGACGGAGTCAGGCTCATGAGAAGTCCTTTCGTTGGGATGACTGGATAGCTGGAGAACCGGATGGCCGGAATGCGTTCATGGATGCACCCGTTCCATGTCGATGACTCCATTCATTTTTATTCGGGAATAAACAGTTTCTGGCCGACAGAAAGCAGATTCGGATTTTTGATTTTGTTGGCCTGTATAATGGTTTTGGTGGTGACGCCGTAGGCTTTGGCAATGGTTGAAAGGGTTTCCCCGGGCTGGACGATGTGTTCGTATCCGTACCCGCTTTGTCCGCCGCCGGCGGGCGGCGCGGCGGCCGCGGCGGCCACCTGTTTGGTCAGTTTGTCGAGCTCCGAACTCAGGCGGGTGATCAGTTCGCGTTTGTCGGCTTCGCTTTTCTGCTCAATGGCATTGCAGCGGCCTTCCAGATCGCTGCGAAGCTGCTGCAGGTCGCGGGTGAGCTGGCCGATCTCCATTTCAAGCGTTTCAATGCGGCCGGCCATGCGGCGCTGGTTTTCCTGCTCAATCAGCCGGTCCTGCGATTGCGCCATCCGGTCGGCGCGGCTCTCAATGCGAATGGTTTCGCAGCCGGCACTCAGCAGGCTGAGCAGCAGCAGGCCGGTAATCCGTGATGTGTTCATAAGCCGTCGTTCTCCTCGTGTTTCCAGTCGCCAGTGTACGGGGGGCCGGGGCAAAATCCAGTTTTTTCCGTCGCGGCCCGCATCTTATTGCAAGACCGGCTGTAAAAGAAAACCCGGTCGGGGATTTTTCAGAGCTTTTTGGGGCGCGGACATGTTTTCCGGGTTTGGCGCTCGCGGCCTTTTGCGGCGGAGCCGCCGTGCCGCAGGTCGCTTTCCAGGCATTGGAAAACAGTGGACGGGTCGAGTCCCTTTGCGATCAGAAACTGTTCCAGGAAGCGCGCAAGGCGGACCGGGGCGATGCCGGCGGTGGAGCCGGTTTGCGCATAGAGGTGGTTGCTCCAGTCCATAAAGGCGGCGAAAACCGAATCAGCCCCGCGCCAGAGAAGCGGGGCGGTTTGCGCAAAGCGTCCGTTGTTGACGGTGAGGTCCCAGTAGCGGGCAAACCGGCGCAGCGCCTGCAGCTCGACGAACGACAGGTCGGCGGTTTGCAGCACATCGTAGGGCGGTGAGCTGTTGTACACCATGTCAAACGGCTGGTCGTGACGGGCAATGGGTGCTCCGCGCAGCTTTTTGAGAATGCCGAGCTGGATTTCGTCGGGGCCGCAGGCATGCAGGCGGTCGAAGCCCGCCGCAATGCCGGCCAGCGATTCGCCGGGCAGCCCGGCAATCAGGTCGGCGTGCACATACACAGAGGGCAGGGCGCTCAGCCGCTTCAGATGGTCTTCGGTTACTGCAATGTTGAGGTTCCGGTGAATGCGTTCAGCGACATCGGGGTTAAAGGTTTGAACGCCGACTTCCAGTTGGAAAAACCCGGGCGGAGCATCCCGCAGAAGCTGTTCGAGCGACGGCGGCAGATGCGTCGGCTCCCATTCAAGATGCAGCATCATGCCGTCGCGACGGTTCTTAAGAAAATACCGTAAAACGGCGGCGGCGTGCGCCGCGTTGATGTTGAAGCTGCGGTCGATGAATTTAAAAATGCGCGCGCCGCGTTCAATGAGTTTTCCAAACGCTGGAAACAGCCGGACGGGCGGAACGAACCGCACGCACTCGTCGAGCGCGGACAGACAGTATTCGCATTGTCCGGGACAGCCGCGCGACGATTCAACATAGATGCGCCGGTGCGCGATATCCTCATCCGTGTATTCCTCATAGGGCAGGGCGACGGTGCGGAGGTCGGCCCGCGGGGCGTCAATGACGTTCGGCAGGCGGGTCGCCTGCGGTAAAGCCGCCGTGTGGCCGGCGTCCCCTCGGCCCGGCGGTTCATGGAGAAGCGCCCGGCAGACGGCTTCGATCACCGGTTCGCCTTCACCGCGAATCAGATGGTCGGCTGTTTTGAACAGGGCGAGATCTTCATATTCACTGCTCACTTCCGGTCCGCCGATGAGAATGCGGACCTCCGGGCGGACGGTTTTGAGGATGGCGACGGTTTCAGAGGTGAGTGTGAGGTTCCAGATATATACGCTGAAGAGAATGATGCGCGGGTTGTGCGCCAGAAGCGCTTCGGCCGCCGCCTGCGGTGCGCGCCGATTGTCGAATTCAATCAGAACCGACCGGTCGCGAAGCGTTCCCAGATTGGCCCGCAGGCATCGCAGGGCGAGTGCGGAATGCGAATAGCGGGCGTTAAACGTTGTGAGAACGATGTCCATGCGATATATTTACCCGCTTTAGGACCGCTTGAGGAGGATGAAATGGCCGGTTCGATATGTGTATATGGAAATCCTGTGCTTCGGAAAAAGGCAGAACGGGTGACGGAGGTGACCCCGGACATTCGCCGTCTGGCCGATCGGATGCTCGGCATCATGTGCTCCGCCGAGGGCATCGGACTGGCAGCCGAGCAGATCGGCCGCGATGAGGCGCTCTTTGTTCTGGATATTCCGGCGGCGGCCGACCGCGGTGCAGACGGCCGGCCGAACAACCCGGGGGTGACGATGCCGCTGGTTTTCATTAATCCGGAAATCATCGGAACGTCCGATCAAACGACCGCCGCCGAAGAGGGCTGCCTGAGTTTTCCCGGACTGTATGTGCCGGTGACCCGGCCCGCCGAGGTGGTGGTCCGCTTTCTCGACCGGGACGGCAGCGAACGCACACTCAATGCAAAGGGGCTGCTGGCCAGGGCCGTTCAGCACGAACTCGATCATTTGAACGGGGTGCTTCTGGTGGATCATCTGTCTCCGTTTGAAAAGCTTAAACATGCCGTGCGGCTTCAGCACCTCCGCCGGCAGGGCCGGAAGGCGGCGTAATGAATCTTCGCGGTCTGTCCGCTCTCTTCGGCGGAATTGTCTTGTTCAGCACCGTCGAGGTGGCGTCCAAACTGATGCAGACCGGCGGGGGAATCGCCGGTCGCGATCCGTTCTGGCTGGCATCGTTCCGGTTTTTGATCACCGGTGCGGTGCTGATCGGTCCGGCGCTGATCGGTCTGCGCCGTCGCGGGCTTCGCCTTCAGACGCGGGACGTGGCTGCGCTGGCCGGACTGGGATTGATCGGCGTGACGCTGATGTCGGGGCTGTTCCATCTGTCCATCACCTATCTGCCGGCCAACGTGGCCGCGCTGGTATTCAGCTGCAACCCGGTGTTTGTCGTTCTGTTCGCCCCGCTGGTGCTGCCGGAAAAGATCACCCGGCGCAAGCTGTCGGCCGCCGCGCTGTGTCTGGCGGGAATTGCGGTGTTGGCGCGGGACCGGGCCGACGGAATATCGGTGATCGGTCTGTTGCTGATGCTGGCGGCCATCATCCTGTTTGCCGTCTACACCGTGTTTTTTAAAAAAATGACGCCGCGTTTCGGGGCGCTGCCGGTCACAGCGTTTGCCGGCCTGTCCGGCGGCCTGCTGCTGCTGCCGGTTGCACTGGGTCTGGAGGGAACGGCTCCGACGGCCTACGCGGCGGCCGACTGGTGGGGGATATCCTATCTTTCGCTGGCGGGAACGGCGCTGGCGTATTTCCTGTTTATCTACGGCATGCACCATGTCGAGGCGGGGGTCGGCTCCATGGCCTTTTTCCTGAAGCCGTTTCTGGCCGCGCTGTTTGCATGGATTATCCTGGATGAGGCGCTGACGCTGCCGGTTCTGGCGGGTGGCGTGCTGATTTTAATCGGCATGGGGGTCGCCCTGCTGCCCGCAAAACGGCCGCCGGCTGTTCCGCAGGATTAAGATAAAAAAACCCGGCCGCCGCAGCGCCCGGGCAGTCGATGCTCTGTTTTCCGGTCAGGCCAGAGCGGCTTTGGCCGTTTCAGCCAGCTTGCTGAATCCGGCCTCATCGTAAACGGCGATTTCGGCCAGCATCTTGCGGTTCAGCTCCACATCCGACTTGCGCAGCCCTTCCATCAGGCGGCTGTAGGTCATCCCGTTGGTTCGGCAGGCCGCGTTGATGCGCACAGCCCACAGGCGGCGAAAATTGCGTTTTTTCTGCTTGCGATGCGTATAGGCCATGGCCTGCGCGCGATCGATTGCTTCGGTGGCCTGCCGATACAGCTTGCTGCGTGATCCGTAGAATCCTTTAGCGAGTTTCAGACGGCTTTTGCGGCGACGGTGAGAGGCCGGTGCATTCGTGGCTCTTGGCATGATGTGTCTCCTTCGAAATCAGTTGTACGGAATGGTTTTCGCCAGACGTTTCTCATCGGCGGCCGCAACAATGTTCTTGCTTCCGAGGCGCCGTTTCTGCTTGCGGCTTTTTCCGGTCAGGATGTGGCTTCCGCCCATGTGGGCGTACTTCAGTTTTCCGCTGCCCGTTTTTTTGAAACGCTTGGCAATCGTTTTCTTCGTTTTGACTTTCGGCATGATTGGCTCCTGACGGTTCACTAAAAGCGCTGAAATATAGGGAAGGGCCGGCGAGGCGTCCAGCCTTTTCCACCCATTTTTATAATCACTTAGATGCCGAGGCCGCCCAGCAGCCCGGAGGTGTCACGCGTCCGGATCACCGCGCCCGCGTCCGATTTAGCCACAAAGCTGTGCGGGGGCACACTCTCCAGCAAAAAAACGTTGCCGCCGATGACCGAATGGTGCCCGATGACCGTCGAACCGCCCAGCACCGTCGTGTTCGCATAAATAATCACTTCATCCTCCACCGTCGGGTGCCGCTGGATGTGCTTGATCGGGTTGCCGTTTTCGTCGAGCGGAAAACTTTTGGCTCCCAGTGTGACCCCCTGATAAATTTTGACGCCCCGGCCGATCCGGGCGGTTTCGCCGATGACCACGCCGGTGCCGTGGTCAATGAAGAACCCGCGGCCGATGGTCGCTCCCGGATGAAGATCAATTCCCGCACGCGCATGCGTCCACTCGTTCATAATGCGCGGAATGATCGGCACATGGAGCCGGTAGAGTTCATGCGCGATGCGGTGGGAGGTAATCGCCAGCAGGCCGGGATAGGCAATCTTGACCTCCGCATAACTCAGTGCCGCCGGATCGCCGTTGTAGGCGGCCCGTACATCGTCGACCAGCATCTCGCGGATGACGGGCAGGGTGTCCAGAAAACGATCCAGCGTGCAGCGCGCCTCCTCCTCGACAGAGTCCGTTGCTTCGGTTCCCGTTTCAGCCGCAGCCAGCCAGCGGTAGGGAATGGCGCGTTCGATCTCCGGCAGCAGTAATTCGCTGACGTCGTTGATCTCCCGGATAAATCCGGCCCGCAGATCATTGCCCTCCGACGTGTACAGTCCCGGAAACATCACATGAATCAGCGCCTTCAGTGCACGAACCACCTGCGGTGCCGCCGGGTAGTTCCATAATACGTTGTCAGGGCGGTCCTCATGGCCGACGGAGTAGAGGCGGCTCAGACGGTCGGCGATCTGTTTCGTGCTGCCGGGTGTGTCGCTGTTGTTCTTCGTCATTCCCGCAGTAAAGTCGGGAACGGTGCCGGTTGCAAGACTCCCATGCATCTTTTCTCGCATAAGCGCGTTGACCGCCGCTTTGCGGCCGTGCTAGGTTCTCGCGCTTTCGGGGCGTAGCTCAGTCTGGCAGAGCGCTACAATGGGGTTGTAGAAGTCGCTGGTTCGAATCCAGTCGCCCCGACCATGGTTTGACAAAAACAGGGTCGCAGACTGCGATGAGAACCGGCGAAGCTGGTTTG
>CAZITJ010000069.1:3053-11003 GCA_964542135.1 uncultured Verrucomicrobiota bacterium | reverse complement strand
TTAACCGCGAAAGAACGTAAAAAAGTTAGACAGGAAACCCTTCATAACGAATTATACGGAATTAACTTGTTTTGTATTGGTAAAACCACGGAATACACCGAATACACTGAAAGGAAGAGCGCAATTTCAGATTTCGTGTGTTCAGTGTATTCCGTGGTTAAAATACTATTCAGATTCATTGCATATTAGGCGGACCCCTTCATGTTCCGCTCCAGTCCGATTTAGACACGGGCATCAAGGCTTTTTCTAAAACATACATAATGAAGCATCAGATTTAGGATTTGTGTCCATTCGCGGTTTGAAAACTCCCCATGTCCTCGGCCGTCATCGATATGGCTCCAGTTTTTCCAACAGTGCTTCTTTGATGCGCGGTTTGTCGGCGGGGTAGAGCGAGATGAGGCGTTTGCCCTGCTGCTGGTAAAGTTGCTGTTTTTTGAGCATGCCGATTTTGTAGTCGGCGGTGTCCATGCCCCAGTACTCGATATACACATCGAACTCCGGCAGATAGAAGTCGGGGCGGATGGCATAGCCGTCGAGAATGCGGAACCGCTCGTCGTAACGGTAACGGATGTTTTCAGAATCGAGCGTTTCACAAATCAGGCGCTCGCCGTCGGACTGCACCCACGTGCCGTCCTTGGCGCGGATTTTCTTTTGCAGCTCGATCTTGGTCTCAAAATTGCGGCGGTCCAGAAAAACTTCGTCAAAGCAGTAGTTACAGAAAGGGCGCTGAAACGCTTTTTGGGACCGCACATATTCATCAGGCTCCAGTTCGACGCCGCAGCGCTGACAACAGTGGACGGCTTGCTTCTCTTCGATACGCAAAGCCTCCTCGATGGTTTCGACGGCCAGTTTTGCGTCCCGCTGGTTGTATTTTTTTTCAACCGGGCTGATGGCCATGTCGCGCAAATCCGGCAACACATCTTTCGATGCCGTTCCGTAAACTTTCAGGGCTTTTACAGCATATTGACGAACCTGCGGTTTAAGGTCGCGGAGCAACGGAGCGAGAGCGGAGACAGCCGTTTGTGCGTCGGCGAGTCCGGCGAGCTTGCCGATGGCCGATGCCGCCAGTCGCCGAATATTGGCTTCAGGCGAGCGGGTCAGTTCGACCAGTTCAGGAAGTGCTGCCGGATCGCCGGCATTACCCAACTTCACCGCCCGTTCCCGATGCTGTTTCTGAAGCTTGTTGTCCATTTTTAATGCGCCTGGAGCCAATTCTCTCCAACTCCGCAGTCGACGATGAGGGGAACGCTTAGTGGAAGCGCGTTTTGCATTTCCTGTTTAATTTCATCGATGAGGTTCTGTTCGTCGTTGTGCAGATCAAAGACGAGTTCGTCGTGTACCTGAAGCAGGAGTTTGGTTTTGGCCTGCTTTTCTTCGAGCATTTTCTGAATGCGGATCATGGCGATTTTAATCAAATCAGCCGCAGAGCCCTGGATGGGGGCGTTGATGGCGTAGCGTTCGGCCCCCGCGCGCACGGTGCCGTTTTTGGCATTGATGTCGCGGATGCGGCGGCGACGTCCGGTGACGGTTTCGACATATCCCTTTTCTTTGGCACCCTCAATAAGGTTGTCCATGAAGGTTTTTACGGCGGGGTATTGCGCAAAATAGTTTTCGATGATCTCGGCGGCCTCCTTGCGTGGAATGCGCAGGCGCTGCGACAGGCCGAAGGCGGAGATGCCGTAGATGATGCCGAAGTTGACCATTTTAGAACGCCGCCGCTGCTCTTTGGTGACGTCGTCCGGGTCGACGCCGAAGACTTTGGCGGCGGTGGCGGTGTGAATGTCCGCGCCGTCGATGAAGGCCTGTTTCATGCCTGCGTCGCCGCTGAGGTGCGCCATGATGCGCAGCTCGATCTGTGAGTAGTCGGCGGCCAGCAGGGTGAAGTCCTTTCCCCCCGCGACAAAGGCGCGGCGGATTTCCTGCCCCTGTTCGGTGCGGATGGGAATATTCTGAATGTTGGGGTCGGCGGAGGCCAGCCGTCCGGTGGTGGTGACGGCCTGATTAAACGAGGTGTGAATGCGACCGGTTTTTTCGGAAATGTACCCGGGCAGGGCATCCACATAGGTGCTTTTGAGTTTGCTCGCGCCGCGGTAGTCGAGAATCTTGCCGACGACTTCGTGCTCGGCCGCGAGCTTCTGCAGTTCTTCCTCGTTGGTTTTAAACTGTCCGGTTTTGGTTTTTTTCGGCTTGTCGACGAGCTTCATTTCGCCGAAGAGCACGTCCCCGAGCTGCTTGGGCGAGTTGAGGTTGAAATCGTGTCCCGCGATTTCAAATATTTGTTTTTGGTAGTCTTCAATTTGAGTGGACAGCTTTTCCGATATTTCGGCGAGGGCTTTTACATCCAAAGCGATGCCGTTGGCTTCCATTTCAACCAGTACGGGAATGAGTGGGCATTCAATTTCTTCAAAGGGTTTGATGGGCTGGTGCTCTTTGAGCATGGGTTCGAAAATTTCGCGCAGCTGCAGGGTGATGTCCGCGTCTTCGCAGGCGTAGTCGCAGAGCTTGTTGAGCGGCGCGTCGGTCATGGCAATCTGCTCTTTTTTCTTTTCGCCGATCAGCGAGGTGATCGGAATGGGCGCGTAGCCGAGGTGCGTCCCGGCAAGCCGATCGAGGCTGTGGCGCTGGTCGGGGTCGAGCAGCCAGTGCGCGAGCATGGTGTCGAACAGTTTACCCTTCACCCCTACGCCCGCCGCACGCAGCATGGCGATGTCGAATTTCAGATTGTGCCCCGTCTTTTCAATCGACTCGGCTTCAAAAACCGCCTTGAACGGTTCGAGCGCTTTCGCACGCTCGTCTTCGTCGGGCGGCAGCGTCACATACCACGCCTCGCCTGCTTTGACGGCAAAGGACAGTCCGATCAGCTTATCCTCTCTTGGATTGAGGCCTGTCGTCTCGGTGTCGAAGGTGAATCCTTTGCTTTTCCGGAGGTTGGAAGCCAAGGCGGTTCGTTCTTCCAATGTCTGGACAAGTGTGTAGCGGTGCTTGACGTCGTCGATGGTTTTGTACGCCGGCTTTTCCTCGGAAGCAGGTGCGGGCGTATTCTGATCGGCAAAAGAGAAAAGGTCGCCCTGTCCCCCGGAGGAGGCGGGCGCGGCGTAGCCCGTGCCGGGGGCCGGGTCGGGGGCTTTGCCGAACAGCCGTTTGGAAAAGGCGCTGAATTCAAATTCACCGAAGAGGGCGTTCAGCTTTTCCTCATCATACTCGCCGCGGACCAGTTCGTCGGGCGACACATCGAGCGGCGCGTCGGTCATGATGGTGACCAGGCGTTTGCAGAGCAGGGCGCGTTCCCGGTTGGCTTCGACGTTTTCCTTTTGTTTGCCTTTCAGTTCGTCGGTATGTTCGAGGAGGTTTTCGACGGAGCCGTATCTGGCGATGAGCTTCTGCGCGGTCTTGGGGCCGACGCCCGGCACCCCGGGAATGTTATCAGCCGTATCGCCCGCCAGTCCGAGGATGTCGGTAACCTGCTCAATCTGTTTGATCTCCCATTTTTCCAGAACGTCTTTGACGCCGAGCACCTCGGCGTCGGCACCGCGCTTGCCGGGTTTATACATAAAGGTGTGTTCATCGACGAGCTGGGCAAAGTCCTTGTCCGGCGTAACCATATAGGTGTCGTAGCCCTCTTTTTCGGCGCGGCGGGCGAGCGTGCCGATGATGTCGTCGGCCTCAAAACCCTGTTGGGTGAGCACGGGGATGCGGAAGGCGTCCAGAAATTCTTTGATGGCGGGGACCGCCGCGCGAATCTCTTCGGGGGTTTCTTCGCGCTGGGCCTTGTATTCGGGGAACTCCTCGTGGCGGAAGGTCGGCCCGGAGACGTCAAACGCGACGGCAATGTGTGTGGGCTCCTGTTTGTCGATCAGTTCGAGCAGGGTGTTGAGAAAGCCGAAGACGGCGGAGACGTTGCGGCCCTTCGAGTTGATCATCGGGTTGCGGATAAACACGAAATAGGCCCGGTACACCAGTGCCATCCCGTCCAGCAGGAAAAGTTTTTTGCTCATAAACGCATTCTACAGCATTTATATCGCGCACAAAAGAATTCATCCGTCCGGGTTATACACCTCTAGAGGTGTATATCTTTATCAGCGTAAGATGTTTGTATAAAACAGGATATATAAATAAAAACAAACGGCACCTGACGGACGTCACGCGAACAGATGTACCCGGCCGGGGGGAGACAGAAATCAGCCGAGTTTTTCGAGTCCGCTCATATAGGGGCGCAGGGCCGAAGGAACGGTGACCGTGCCGTCGGCGTTCTGGTTGTTTTCAATTATGGCGACGACAAGGCGGGGCAGGGCGACACCGGAGCCGTTGAGGGTGTGCAGGAACTGCGGCTTGCCGTTTTCGTCACGGAAGCGGATGTTGGCGCGGCGGGCCTGATAGTCTCTGAAGTTGCTGACGGAGGAGACTTCCAGCCAGCGCTCGACGCCGGGAGCCCAGAGTTCGATGTCGTAGCATTTGGCGGCGGAAAAGCCGAGGTCGGCGGTGCAGAGTTCGATGACGCGGTAGTGCAGACCAAGCCGCTGCAGCACGTTTTCGGCTTCGCCGGTGAGGATTTCGTGCTGTGCCTCGGATTCTTCCGGCTTCACAAAGTTGACCATTTCGACTTTATCGAACTGGTGCAGGCGGAGCAGTCCGCGGTTGTCGCGACCGGCGGCGCCGGCCTCGCGGCGGAAGCACGGGGTGTAGGCGGCGAGCTTGACGGGGGCGTCGACGTCGATAATTTCGTCGCGGTAGAGATTGGTGACGGGCACTTCGGCGGTGGGGACAGGATAGAGCTCGTCGGTGTCGATGTAGTACATGTCTTCGGTAAACTTGGGGAGCTGTCCGGTGCCGGTCATGGAGTCGGCGTTGCAGACGAAGGGCGGTTCGATTTCGGTGTAGCCGTGTTCCGTGGTGTGCAGGTCGAGCATGAACTGGATGAGTGCGCGCTGCAGGCGGGCGCCCTGCCCGGTGTAGACGGGGAAGCCGGAGCCGGTGATTTTCGCGCCGCGCTCAAAGTCGACGAGCTGGAGCTCTTCGCAGAGGTCCCAGTGCGGCTTCACATCGAAATCGAATTCCTTTTTATCACCGACGGTGCGCAGAACGGGGTTGTCCTCTTCGGAGGCACCGACGGGGGTTTGGTCGCTCGGCAGATTGGGAATCAGCAGCAGGCTGTTTTTGATCTGTTCGGCGAGCTCGCGGATCTGTTCGTCGAGTTCGGTGATGCGTTCGCCGATTTTGCGAACCTCTTCCTTGGCGGTTTCGGCTTCATCCTTTTTGCCCTCTTTCATCAGGCCGCCGATTTTTTTGGAGGCACGGTTGCGCTCGCCCTTGAGCCGGTCGCCTTCGGTGACGGCGCTGCGCCGGGCGGAGTCAAGCTGAAGCAGCGCGTCGATGTCGGCTTCGGCGTTCCGATGTTTCAATGCCTCTTTGACGGCGGCGGGGTTTTCACGAATCCATTTTATGTCGAGCATGGGTTCTCCTCAAAAAAAATTGCCGGAGCAGATTATCAGGATAAATGGTTTTGTGAACCCGAAATCAGCGTGGAATGCGGGAATACGGGATCCCTGGATTATTAAAAAACCAGTATGCCTTCCACCCAGTACTCCACGCATCCAGCCATCCAGTATTCCATTTCTCTAAAGACTAAGGGCGGCGATGGCGGCGCCGGTGATCGGGGCATCATCAATGTGGACGCAGAAATACTCAACCCCGGCCTGCTTGAGCAGGTTGTCGAGCTCGGCCTCGGCCTGTTCGCGCAAGCCGAAGGTTTTGAAATAAGTGGAGCCGTCGAGGTTGAGGCAGACGGGTGAGGCCTCGTTGCGGATGGCCGCGACAGCGAGGTTGACGGCGCTGAGATGCGCGGAGCGGGCCACAACGGCGCTGAAGACGGCCCGAATCAGCGCGCGGTCCTCTTCAGACAGGCGTTCATCGTCCAGCGGACCGACATCGCGTCCGTTCTGTGCGGCGAAGTTATCGACATGAATCAAACTGAGGCTGTCTGTTGCGGCGAAGAGCTGTTTGCCGTGTTCGGAAAGCGGCGCGCGTTTGAGCGCGGCCAGTGTGAGCGGGCCGAGATAGGTGCCGGAGATCATTTTTTCAAAGATCTGGCGGCCGGGATTGCCGGAGGCGGCGTCGAGCTCGCGGTCGATTTCCGTAGACGGCAGTTTGTCGAATCCGCCGGATTCGACGTTAATGACTTCGCCTTTTTCGATCACGGCGGTGTTGGTTCCGGTTCCGAGAATGAAGCCCGCATAGCCTTCGGCGCCTTGTTTCGCGCCGTCGGCGACACCGGCGAGCAGGGTGGCCACGGTGTCGTTGAGCAGAACAATTTTTTTGCGGGTGATGCCGCGCGCTGCGAACACGTTATTGAGTTCTTCGCCGATCAGGCAGCCCTCCACGTCCGGCGCATCGATTTCTTTGGTCCAGTGCAGGAGGCGCCCGTCGTGGTTCGGCTGAATTTCGCAGGGATAGGAAAAACAGAAGCCGATGGAATCGGAGTCGTGAATGACGGGCATGATGCGATCTGCAAGCTGTTCAAAAAACTCCGCTTTGGACACGCGGCCGCTGAGACCGATCATGCCGTTTTTTTTCAGTTTTTCGATCTGCAGCGCTCCGGCCGAATCAAAGGACGCGGTGCCGACACGCAGGTTGGTTCCGCCGGCGTCCACCACAATAACCCGGCGCTGTTTTTCGAGGGCGGTGCCGACCTGCAGGTAGGCGTCGAGCATAGCCAGTGAGCTGTCTTCGCCGGCGAGACCCTTGTCCATTTCCGAGAAAAACGACTGCATCAGCGTTTCCGCGTCGTAGTTTTCGGTGCTCAACCCAAGCTGTTTAATAACGTGTTCCATGTGTTTCCCTTTCCCTGTTGCAGAGAGCGCAAAACCTACTGAATCGTTTTTCCAATGTCTGGGAAAAATTCAGGCATATTTTCCAGACATTGGAAGGCGGCCGCCCGGTTTTCAGGACATTAATGTGAGCAGCATGACGGTAACACCGTTGAACGCCGCATGCATGCCGATGGGCACCAGCAGGGAGCGCGTGGATGCAAACGCGCAGCAGAAAAGGACAGAAAGCAGAAACAGCGGAAACAGCGAGGGAATGTGCAGGTGCAGAACGCCGAAGAGGATTGATACCGTTATGATTCCCGCAGCCAGACCGATGCGGCGCACCAGAAACGGAAGCAGCAGGCCGCGAAAAAGAATTTCTTCAAAAACCGGCGTGATGACAATCGCGGTCAGCAGCAGGCAGGCGCGTACGCTCCACGGCGCGGGCGCCACCAGGACCTGCGCCACATCCTGGAGATAAAAGGTGTGACCGATCTGTCGCAGAAAAAGCTGATAAACGGCGCTGTAAAACCACAGCAGCGGCAGTGCGGCAAGATAAAGCAGCAGTGAAAGCCCGAGCAGGCGAAGGCCGTGTTTCCCGTGAAAAAGGCCGAGCCGCTGCCCGGCCGGGAATCCGGCCCGCTGCATCAGCCAGAGGATGCCGGCGAGCGTCGGGATCTGGAAAAAGAGCGCCTGAAAAAGAACCGTATGGATCTCCACGCCGCCGACCGGAAACATGGAGATATAGACAAACGAATTCAGGAGATAGAGCAGAACCACCCCGCCGGCGATGGCGGCCAGCAGCCGGCCGGGCAGAGCCCGCGAGGAAAGGACCTCTGTCCACCCGGTCAGCCGCACAGGTCGTTTGATCAGCGTAATTATCAGACCGATATCTGCGGCAACTCCCGCACACATCAGCAGCACAAAGACGATCCCGGCCGCCGGCAGCCCGGACGGCGGCCGGTTATACTGCCAGAACGGTTCGGTTTGCGAAATCATGTCGGCGGCGGCAAGTACAGTGTTCATCATCTCTGTACAATAGCCGCTTGCGTTCCGGTTTTAAATCAAATACCGTTCCCGACCTTTTAAGAAGCGGAATGCTGGATGCAGGGAGTGCCGGATGATGGGGAGACGTTAACAACCCCAT
>CAZITJ010000069.1:0-2953 GCA_964542135.1 uncultured Verrucomicrobiota bacterium | reverse complement strand
CCATCACTCCGAACGCATTGAATTTTAGATCTATCGTGAGGGGGTGTAACATGAACGTTGGATTTGTCGGATGGCGCGGGATGGTCGGTTCCGTACTGATGGAACGCATGCGCGCGGAAAACGATTTTGAACAGATAGAGCCCGTCTTTTTTTCGACCTCGCAGGCCGGACAGGCCGCACCGGACGTCGGCAAAGGCGCCTCCGTGCTGCTCGATGCAACGGATGCGGCCGCGCTGGCGGACATGGACGTGATTCTGACCTGCCAGGGCGGCGGCTACACGGAACAGGTGCATGGCGAGCTGCGCTCCAAAGGCTGGAAGGGATACTGGATTGATGCGGCCTCCACCCTGCGGATGGCCGATGACGCCGTCATT
This sequence comes from uncultured Verrucomicrobiota bacterium, assembly GCA_964542135.1. Classification (GTDB taxonomy): domain Bacteria; phylum Verrucomicrobiota; class Kiritimatiellia; order Kiritimatiellales; family Tichowtungiaceae; genus Tichowtungia. Next base: position 2,579 of record CAZITJ010000069.1, on the reverse strand, counting down.
GTGCTCGACCCCGTCAACCGCCCCGTCATCGACAACGCGCTGGCGGACGGCAAAAAAGATTTTGTCGGCGGCAACTGCACCGTCAGCCTGATGCTGATGGCCATTGGCGGCCTGTTCAAGGCCGGGCTGATCGAATGGGTCTCTTCGATGACCTATCAGGCGGCCTCCGGCGCGGGCGCGCAGAACATGCGTGAGCTGATCGCGCAAAAAGGGCACCTCTTTGAAGCGGCTGTGGAAGAGTTGAAGAACCCCGCTTCTGCGATTCTTGATATCGACCGCAAGATCAGCGAGGCTCTGCGCAGCGACAGCTTTCCAAAGGAACAGTTCGGCGCACCGCTGGCCGGTTCGCTCCTTCCGTGGATTGACCGCCTCGTCGAGGACGGCCAGACCCGCGAAGAGTGGAAGGGCTATGCCGAAACCAATAAAATTCTGCAAAACGATCCGGCCATTCCGATTGACGGCATCTGTGTGCGCATCGGCGCGATGCGCTCGCACAGCCAGGCGCTGACCATCAAGCTGACGCAGGATGCTTCCGTGCAGCAGATCGAGGATATCCTGCGCGGTGACAACGACTGGATTGATGTGGTGCCGAATACGAAAGAGGAGACGCTGGCGCGTTTGACGCCGGCGGCGATCTCGGGAACGCTGACCGTGCCGGTGGGCCGCATCCGCAAAATGAACATGGGCCCGGACTACCTGAGCGCCTTTACCGTCGGCGACCAGCTTCTCTGGGGAGCTGCCGAGCCGCTGCGGAGAATGCTGCGCATTTTGCAGAGTGCGTAATTTGTAACGAGTCATACGTAATTGGAGAATTTCCCGTTACGTATTACGAATTATTCGTTACGTCCTTACTCGTATCCGCTCATGCCGGGAATGCCGACCGTTCCCTCCCACGGAGCGGGTGTGTTCCACGGCATATCGGAGTGTGTGCGCGGCGTGCCGTCTTCATAGGTCGGTGTTGAGCAGCCGCAGAGCAGCAGCGAGGCAAAAACCAGTATGAATGCTGTGATTTTCATGCCGTGTTTATCCTCTTTTTTGCCGCTCCTGACCAGTCATGCTTTTGAAAAATCAAAGCCTCTCTCCGCGGTGCTTCGAGCCCACTGGTTGGAAACGTATGCTACACGTTTAAATATAAGAGCCGCTTCGAACAAACGGCTGAAGGCCGGCTATCCGCGCACACGGGAGAGGCAGGCGAAGAGTTCCGGATAAAACGCTGTGCCGGCCCGGTTGAGCAGGTAGAGGTGGATGCCCGGTGCGCCGCCCTCGATCAGCTCGGAGATCTGCTCGATGGCCCAATACAGACCGAGGCGTTCCATTTTGGCCGGATGATCCTGCGCGGCCTCCAGATTGTGCAGGAGTTCGCCGGGCAGGTGGAAGTCACAGAAGCTCTGCATGCGGCGGATTTGAGAAAGGGAGGTGACCGGCAGCAGTCCCGGTACAATCGGCACGGTGATGTCCGCCGCGCGGCAGGCGGCAACAAAGTCAAAATAGACGCGATTGTCCAGAAAAAGCTGTGTGGTAATAAAATCGGCACCCGCATCCACTTTTTCTTTCAGACGGCGGAGATCCTCTTCTTCGGACGGAGCCTCCGGATGCTTTTCCGGATAACCGGCCGCACCGATGCATACCTGCGGGTGGCGTTCGCGCAGAAACGCGATGAGTTCAACGGCATACCGGAACCCGTCAGGGGCGGGAGTAAATTCGGTTTCCCCTTTCGGCGGGTCGCCGCGCAGCGCCATGATGTTTTCGAAGCCCCGCTCGACAAGGCGATCCACGGAGCGGGCAAGCCCGTCGCGGCTCATGCCGACACAGGTGACATGCGGCATGACCGTTTCGTACCCCAGGTCGCAAAGCTGTGCGGAAATATCGAGAGTCGGTCCGGCGGCGGAGCCGCCGGCTCCGCAGGTGACGGATACAAAGTCGGGTTGCAGCCTGTGCAATGCATCGGCCGATTCATTAAAGGTGGCGCGCGCCGTGTCGCTTTTGGGCGGAAAGAACTCCACCGAAATGAGCGGGCGCCCGGCCGCGTTGAGCTGCTGGATAACGGTCATAAATATCTGTTTATCCGGATAAGCGGAATTATTCAAGGGTAAAAAAACAGCCCCGTTCCAAACGGGGCTGCAGGCACGACCCGATTTAGAGAATCGCGTCTTTGGCCGCTTTGGCGATACGGAATTTGAGAACTGTTTTTGCAGGAATTTTGATGGATTCGCCGGTGGCCGGGTTGCGGCCCATGCGGGCTTTGCGGCGAACTTTAACCAGTTTGCCTACGCCGGGAATTGTGAACCCGTCTTTGGCGCCTTTGTACGCCTGGGTTACGAGCGATTCGAGCGCGGCCTTGGCCTGGACTTTCGTGATGTCAGCGTCATCCGCGATTTTCGCGATGATCTGTGATTTCGTAGCTGCTTTTGCCATATCAGGTTCTCCTGGTTGAGCTGTGTCTATTGGTTTCCGCCCCGCGATCCTCTGCGGGGCCCTCTCTGATGGCGTTGATTCTTACGCCATTCTAAACAGGCGCGCAAGATGAAAACCGATAAAACACGCTGTATAGACAGGGGTTTGCGTTTGTCCCGCCGCGC
>CAZITJ010000068.1:0-11088 GCA_964542135.1 uncultured Verrucomicrobiota bacterium | reverse complement strand
CGGAAAAAAAACCTGCCGAAGAAAAGGCTCCCGTCGCCGAAAAACCGGCTGCCGGTGACCCCCCCGCGAAGACCGCTCCCGCAGAGAAAGCCGCTGCGGACGAAAAGCCCGCGGAGGCCGCTCCCGCAGAGAAAGCCGCTGCGGACGAAAAGGCCCCGGCGAAGAAAAAAGATATTTTTGCAGAGATTGAAGGCGGGGATCAGGAAGAGGCCAAACCCCGCCGCAAGGTCAAAGGTGCAAAAAACGTGCCGTACGGCATTGCCTTTGTGAAAACAACGTTCAACAACACCATCGTGTCGTTGACGGACATGAAAGGGCAGGTTGTATCCTGGAGCAGCGCCGGACGCTGCGGGTTCAAAGGATCCCGCAAGAGCACAGCCTTTGCGGCCACCACGGTGGCGCAGGAGGCGGCGCGCGGTGCAATCTCTCACGGAATGAATGAAGTGGAAGTGCGTGTGCAGGGGCCGGGTGCCGGTCGGGAATCGGCCGTACGGGCGATTCAGGCCGCCGGACTGCGTGTTTCCGCCATCAAGGACACCACGCCGATCCCGCACAACGGCTGCCGTCCGAAAAAACAGCGCCGCGTCTGACGCGTCGCACCATCAGAAAAACACCATACGAGCCGGTTAACGCCCGGTTCTGGGAGGAAAAGATATGCCGATCAGATTAGGTCGTTTCGAAATGCCCAAGCGGGTCGTCAAAGACGAATCCGTTTCCACCGATACCTACGGAAAATTCATCGCCGAACCGTTTGAAGCCGGTTACGGCCGCACCATTGGAAACTCGATGCGCCGTGTGCTGCTCTCCTCACTGGAGGGAACGGCCATTTCGTCGATTAAGATCAAAGGCGCACCGCATGAATTCTGCAGCCTGCCCGGCGTGGTTGAGGATGTAACGGATATTGTGCTGCGTCTCAAAAAGGTGTTGCTCAAATCCTACACCCGCGATTCACAGACGTTGAAAATCAGCGTCAAAGGGCCCGGCGAAGTCACCGCCGGCGATATTGAGGTGAACGACAGCATTGAGATTCTCAACCCCGACCATCACATTGCAACGCTTGAAAGCGACAGCTCGTTCGAAGCCGAACTCGAAGTGCGTGTCGGTCGCGGATACTGCCCGGCGGAAGGCAACAAAAAAGACGATGAGGAAATCGGCGTCATTCCGATCGACTCGCTGTTTTCACCGGTCTCGCGCGTAAAATACGATGTGACCAACTGCCGCGTCGGCCGCCGCACCGACTATGACCGTCTGATTATTGAAATCTGGACCGACGGACGGCTGGTTCCGGACGATGCGCTGACCATGTCGGCGGCGATCCTGCGCCATCATCTCGATATTTTTGTCAGCTACGACAAGGATCTGATTGAATTTGAAGCCAGCGAAAAACAGATTGATATCGAGAAAGAAGAGCTGCGCAAAAAACTCAACATCAGCGTCAATGAAATCGAGCTGAGTGTGCGGGCCGCCAACTGCCTCAACAACGCCAATATCACCACCGTCGGGGAGCTGGCGCAGAAGACCGAGGCCGAAATGCTCAAGTACCGCAACTTCGGTAAGAAATCGCTGAATGAAATCAAGGCGAAGATTCAGGAAATGGGGTTGTCGCTGGGGATGACCTTCGAACCCGACCTGCTCAATCCGCCGTCCGCCGAAAACGAATAAGACGGAGAAACGAGGTGTTTGCATGAGACATTTAAAGAAAACAGTTAAGCTGGGGCGCACCGGTGCACATCGCAACGCGATGCTGGCAAACCAGGTGTGCAGCCTGATCGCCGCGCGGCGCATCCGGACCACGCTGGCGAAAGCCAAGGCCACCCGCTCGCTGGCCGAAAAAATGGTGACGCTCGGAAAGCAGGGCACTGTCGCCGCCCGGCGCAAAGCCGTTGCCGTGCTGCACAATAAGGATGCGGTCGAAATCCTTTTTAAGGAGATCGCTCCGGGATTCGCCGATCGTTCCGGGGGATACACCCGGATCACCAAACTCGGGCCTCGTCTGAGCGACGGGTCTGAAATGGCGATTCTGGAATGGATGGAGGCCGCTGAGCCGGCTGACGTTTCAGAAGAGAAATAAACGGAGATGCATCCCCAAACGGAAAAGACCTCTAGAGCGCAAGCCCGGAGGTCTTTTATATTTGCAGGGAACGCAGGATCATCAACCCATCATGATTTTTGAACAAAAGGAGACCCATGAGCCGCAGCGATTTCATCGAAAGTATTATTGAGCAGGCCAAAGCCGACCGGCAGACCCTGGTGCTGCCGGAAGGCACCGATGATCGGATCATCGAAGCCGCCGCCACCATTACGGCGGAGGGAATTGCCGATGTCATTGTGCTGGGCGGTGACGACGTTGCCGCGCGTGTCGGAGAGGGTGTAACGGTAATCAATCCGGAAACATCGCCGCTGCTGGATTCCTTTTCTGAAACCTTCTATGAGCTGCGCAAACATAAAGGCATTACGCCGGAGCAGGCGCGTGAAACAACCAAACAGTTGAATTATTTCGGCATGATGCTTGTGCACAGCGGGCAGGCCGGCGGACTCGTTTCCGGTGCCGCGCACTCCACCGCCGACACGGTTCGTCCGGCGCTGCAGATCATCAAAGGCTCCTTTGTCTCCAGCGTTTTTTTCATGTGTGTTCAGGGAACACCATACATCTTTTCCGATTGCGCACTGGTTGAAAATCCCGATGCGGATCAGCTCGCCCGAATCGCCGTCAGCAGCAGCCTGACGGCGCTTGCATTCGGTATCCCGGCTGATACGGCTATCCTTTCCTATTCCACCAAAGGCTCCGCCAAAAGTTCACTGGTCACCAAGGTGATCGAAGCCACCGAAAAGGCACAGGCCATTCTGGCCGCCGACCACGCGGATCAACCGATTCGACTGGACGGCGAACTGCAGCTCGACGCCGCCATCGTCCCCGGGGTGGCCGGTAAAAAAGCGCCGGACAGTCCGCTGGCCGGCGAAGCGCGGGTCCTGATTTTTCCTGATCTCAACGCCGGGAACATCGGCTATAAACTCGTGCAGCGCCTCGGCGGTGCCGAGGCCTACGGCCCGATGCTCCAGGGACTCAACCGGCCGGTCAACGACCTCTCGCGCGGATGCAGCGCCGAGGATGTTGTCGGTCTGGCCGCCATTACGGCAGTGCAGGCCATCGGTTCAAAATCATAAAAGGGTGTGTGATGAAAATTCTGGTGATTAATTCAGGTTCGTCTTCAATTAAATATAAACTTTATCAGGCGACAGGGACAGACCACGACTTCAACGTACTGGCCGAGGGCGGCGCGGAGCGTATCGGTATTTCCGGCTCCAGTGTCGACTGCAAACGCGACGGGCAGGAGCGCGAGCATATGTACATGGATCTGCCCGACCATAAAAAGGCGATCAACGCGATCTTCAAACTGCTGACCGATCCGGGCAAAGGCACGCTTAAAAATCTGGAGGAACTGGGCGGCGTGGGACATCGCGTCGTGCACGGCGGCGAAGATTTTACCGCCTCGGCGGTGATCGACGGCGATGTGGTCAAAGCCATCCGCAGCAACTCCGTGCTGGCACCGCTGCATAATCCGCCCAACCTCATGGGCATTCAGGCGGTGTATGAGCTGGTTCCCGATATGAAACAGGTGGCGGTGTTCGATACCGCCGTTCATCAGACCATGCCGCCGAAGGCCTATCTCTACGGTCTGCCCAAAGAGCAGTATGTGACGCACAAAATCCGCCGCTACGGCTTCCACGGAACCTCCCACGGCTATGTGGCGCATCAGGCGGCGCGGGAACTCAAAAAACCCATCGAAAAACTGAAACTCATTACCTGCCACCTCGGCAACGGCGGTTCGATCACCGCCTTTGACGGCGGCCGGTCGGTGGACACCTCCATGGGACTCACCCCGCTCGCCGGCATCCTGATGGGCACGCGGTCCGGCGATCTGGATCCCTATATTCCGCTGCACATCATGCAGACGCAGGACATGACTGTGGATCAGGTCGCGGCGATGATGAACAAGCAGGGCGGTCTGCTCGGTCTGTGCGGCAAACGCGATATGCGCGATGTGACCGCAGGTTACGAGCTCGGCTTCGAAGGATGCATCGAAGCGATTGATAAATTTGTGTATGAAATCCAGAAGTATATCGGCGCCTACATTGCGGCGATGAACGGCGTACACGCAATTGTCTTCACCGCCGGTATCGGAGAAAATGTGCCGCTGGTCCGTGAAAAAATACTCGAAAACTTCGGCTACATCGGATTGCGCATCAACCGCCGCTCCAACAAGGCCAATAAAACACTGATTTCGTCGAAAAACTCCGACGTCAAGGCGCTGGTGATTCACACCGACGAAGAAAAAGTGATCGCCGCCGATACCTTTGATCTGCTCCACACGAAAACAAAATGAGCGCGATCCCCTCCAGTGCCTACGTCTGGTTCGACACCGAGTTCAGCTCGCTGGATCTCGACAACGCCCGGCTGTTGCAGGTGGCGGTCATGCTGACCGACCGGACACTGAGGCGGCTCACTCCGCCCGGCGAAGATCTCAACCTTTTTATCCGTCTGGACGAGGAGGTCCGTTTGAGTGCCTGGGTGCAGAAAAATCTGCCGGGACTTGTAAAAAAATGCCGTTCGCCGTCCGCGGTGCCGCTGGATGCCGTGGATCAGAAACTGACTGCATTTATTGACCGCTGGTGCGGTACCCCCCTTAAAACCATTCAGAAACGGCCGCTGATGGCCGGGAACAGCGTGCATACCGACTGGCTGCTTGCCCGTAAATTTTTTCCGACCTTTGTCAGCCGGCTGCATTATCGATTGCTGGATGTTTCTGCGTTGAAGATCCAGTGGCTCGATCTCGTCGGGGGAACAGAATTTGCCAAAGACGATGCCCGGACCGTTAAGAACTATTTTCCGGAATCCGATCTTCGCCGTATGCGTCAGCACGATGCGCACTACGATGTGATCGCCTCCGCCGCCGAGCTCGCTTACTACCGCGAACACATGTGCTTCACCCCCTGATCGGAGCGGCTTTTCCGTTGTGCTCCGTCAACCGATCGCTGCATCGGAGCCTTACCGGATGAACTCGACGCAGACCGGCAGGTGGTCGGACGGATAAAAACCGTCAGGCCGGTCATGAACGACGTCCGCTCGAAGCGGCCGAAGACCTTCCGAAAAGAAGATGTAGTCGATCCGTTGGAGCAGAGCGCTGGTGTCGGTCCCGTAGCAGTAGGCGGTAAACCCGTCGGGCGCTGCTTCGGAGTGACAGGCTTTGAATGCATCCAGGAGCGGTTTTCTCCATTTGCTTCCTTCGGTGAGGCGTTGAATGGGGGCACCGGTTTCGGTGGTGTTCATGTCCCCCATCACAAGAACGGGCACCTGCTTGAATCGCCGGGCATCCACCATCTGCCTCAATAGTTCTGCCCCCATCATACGCTTCCATTCCTCAAAGGGGGAGAGGTGCAGACAGTACCCATAGACCTGCTGTCCGTCGAAGCGCTCCATAAGCGCTTCGGTGATCCAGCGCCCGTCTACGGTAAGCTTCCGTCTGATTTCCAACGGCGTCCAGCGGTCGGTGCGGTAGAGAATGCCTGCACCCATGGACTGAACGGGGAAGGTGTAGTCATAACTCGGCAGTCGCTTCAGCAGTGCAGAAACCATTTCGTCATCCTCTTCCTGAAGGCCGACGATTCCGGGCTGCCGATCGCGGATGATTTGTGCAATTCCCTCGACCCGGTTGCTCCAGGCCGGCACAGCCGGTTTGGCCCAGGCCGGCCGCAGAATATTATAGGTCATCACAGAGAATGTGTTGTCGGGTTCCGCCGGGCTGAGAAAAGCGGATACTACGATCAATAGAAAAACAACCTGAACCTGTTTCATCATGGTGCTGATCATACTCTTCTTTTTCCGGCGTTTGGAGCCTGAATATTCTATCCATCCAGAATTCCGGCATGCCTCTATTTAAAGATGTCCTGCCAGTTTCCGGTGGTGGAGGCTTTGGCGTATTCGGTGGAACGGTTTTCGAAAAAGTTGGTGTGTTCGACGCCGTTGAGCATGTAGTCGAGCCACGGCAGCGGGTTTTCGGGCGCAGTGTAGATGCTTTTCATGCCGATGCCGATGAGGCGGCGGTTGGCGATGTAGCGAATGTACTGCTTCACTTCGTCGGCGGTGAGTCCTTCGACATCGCCGAGCTCGAAGGCGATATCAATGAAGCTGTCTTCGAGTTCCACGGAGCGTTCAGCAGCACAGTAGATTTCGTATTTCAACTTGTCGGTCCACAGATCAGGGTGCTCTTTAATGAAGGCCCGGAAGAGCAGGGACATGGATTCCACGTGCAGGCTTTCATCGCGGATCGACCAGGTGACGATCTGGCCCATGCCCTTCATTTTATTGAAGCGCGGAAAGTTCATCAGGATGGCAAAGCTGCTGAAGAGCTGGATGCCTTCGGTGAACGCGCTGTAGACCGCCATGGTTTTGGCCATGTCGAAGGGGGTGTCCATGTTAAAGTTGAGCAGGTATTCGTGTTTCTCGGCCATTTCGGCGATTTCAAGGAAAGCGGTGTATTCCTCATCGCCGAGCCCGAGGGTTTCGAGCAACAGGGAGTAGGCGTCCTGATGGACGGCCTCCATGGCGCAGAAGGCGCTGAGCATCATGCGGATCTCCGGAACCGGGAAGGCGGGTAGAAACAGCGACCCGTATCCGGCACCGACATCCACATCCGCCTGTGTGAAAAATTTAAAAATGTTCAGCAGCAGGTTTTTGTCCTTCTGCGGCACCTTTTCGTTAAAGTCGCGCAGATCGTCGGCCAGATTCACCTCGTCGGGAATCCAGTGCATCTGCTGCTGCATTTTGTAGGCCTCAAAGGCCCAGTCGTATTCAAACGGTTTGTAGTAGGTTCTTTCTTCCAGTAAAGGCATGGGTTTGCTCCTTGGTTCGTAATACGTAACGAGTAATTCGTAATGGTAGGACAGCGGTTCGATCGGTCTTAATTACGCATTCCTCATTACTCGTTAATTTATCCCTCACACGCCAGGCACGTGCTTTCTTTGTCGTAGTCGAGAATGAACTCGCGCGGTTTCTGCTCCGAAACGACGTCGGCGCGCTTAATGGCTTCGCTGCGTACATAGTAGAGACTTTTCAGTCCCTTTTTCCAGGCCAGCATGTGCGTGTTGTGCAGTTCCTGCTTGCTGACCAGGGCGGGGAAGAAGAGGTTCAGGCTCTGCGACTGGCAGACGTACTGCTGACGGTCGCCGGCAAATTCCACCACCCAGCGCTGATCAATTTCAATGGCGGTTTTAAACACATCGCGCTCCCAGTCGCTGAGAAAGTCAAGGTGCTGAACGCTTCCGCCGTGTGTAATGATGGATGTCCAGACCTCGTGCGTGTTTTTGCCATAGCGTTCCAGCACCTCCTCCAGATATTTGTTTTTGGCCAGCGATGACCCGCTCTTGGTTTTCTGCGTATACGCATTGGCGCGGAAGGGTTCGATCGACGGGCTGGTGTTGCCGCACAAAATCGAGCTGCTGGCGTTGGGCGCAATGGACAGCAGGTGGGCGTTGCGCACGCCGTATCCCTTGGCGTCCGGGCACTCGCCGCGTTCGTCTGCCAACTGCTTCGTGGCGGCCAGCGCCTGCTCCTTGATCTGCCGGAAAATCTGCAGGTTGGTGCTCTTGGCCATCGGGCTTTCAAACGGAATGCTGTGCGCCTGCAGATAGGCATGAAAACCCATCGCGCCGAGGCCGATGCTGCGCTCGCGCTGTGCACTGTTTCGGGCTTTGGAGATTTCATCCGGTGCGTTGTCGATGAACGACTGAATCACATTGTCAAGAAAGCGGATGAGATCCGGAATGAACTGCGGGTTGTCCTTCCACTCATCGTAGGTTTCCAGATTCACCGAGCTCAGGCAGCAGACCGCCGTGCGCTCTTCATTGGTCGGCAGGGTGATTTCGCTGCACAGATTGGATTGGTGGACGCGCAGGCCGAGCTTTTTCTGAAATTCGGGCAGGGCATCGTTCACCGCTTTGTCGAACAGGATGTAGGGCTCGCCCGTTTCGATGCGGTTCTGAATCAGCTTGACCCAGATGGTTTTGGCCGAGACCGTCTTCTTGACTTCTTTGGTGTGCGGATCCACGAGGTTGAAGCGGTCGTCGAAGGAGGGGATGCGCGTGGCCTTGTCAATCAGCTCCATGAACGCTTCGGTCAGCACCACGCCGTGATGCACATTGATGGACTTGCGGTTCACATCGCCGCCGGTCGGTTTGCGCACATCGAGAAACTCCTCGATTTCCGGATGATCGACCGGCAGATAGGCGGCATACGATCCGCGCCGCGTGATCCCCTGGCTGAACGCCAGCATTTCCGCATCCACCACTTTAATAAACGGAATCACACCCGTTGATTCCGAGCCGTGCGAGGTCTTCGTTCCGTTCGCGCGCACATCGCCCCAGTAGCCGCCCACCCCGCCGCCGAACGACGACAGCCATGCCGTCTCCGTGTAATGCCCGGTAATACCGCCGCGGCTGTCGGGCACGTAATTCAGAAAGCAGGAGATCGGCAGGCCGCGATCCGTTCCGCCGTTCGTCAGCACCGGGGTGGCAAACATAAACCACAGCATACTGGCGTAATCATAAACCCGCTGCGCCATCGCCTCATCGTCCGAAAACGCCGCCGCCGTGCGCGCAAACGCCTCCTGCGGGCTCTTTTCGTTCGGGAGCATATAGCGATCCTCAAGGGTCTTACGTCCAAACTCTGTCAGCAGCTCGTCACGGGAGCGATCTATCTGTATGTTCATCCTGTTCGCCTTTGTTAATAATGATTAGTAAAGCAATCAATACAATCATATTAATTGCTCGGTTTTCGGCGGCTGACAAGAAAAAACGCAACATATTGTACTCAAATACGTCAAGGGCACATTATATTGGTGTATATACAGAGACCCTTTTCGGTCTCAGTATATTTTTTATGAATCTATTCCCATACATGTGCATGTACGGGAATAAGGGCCCGGTTTTGTTTCCCAAAAAAGAATCATATTGGACTGGAGTACAATACAATCCCTTCCGGTCGCCGGACCCCTCTGTGGCACACTTCCGGGAAGAGCCGTCTTTTGGCGTACATTTGCATTCATTCACAGGGAAACTTTCCCTATTCTCTGCCGGATGAAGTTTAAACAGCTCAAAACGGACGGTACCGCACGGCGCGGGAAGATCGCGACGGCGCACGGCGAGGTGGATACGCCCGCGTTTATGCCCGTCGGCACGGCGGCAACCGTCAAAGGAATGCTTCCCGAACAGGTGGCCGAAACCGGCGCGCAGATTCTTCTCGGCAACACCTATCACCTCATGCTCCGCCCCGGTGCCGAGCGCGTCGCCGTACTCGGCGGCCTGCACAAATTCATGAACTGGGACAAGCCCATCCTGACCGACTCCGGCGGCTTCCAGGTCATGAGCCTTTCCAAACTTCGGAAAATCACGGAGGAGGGCGTGACCTTTCAATCGCACATTGACGGAAGCCGTCATGAGCTGACCCCGGAACGCTCGATTGAAATCCAGCACCTGCTCGACGCCGACATCACCATGGCTTTTGACGAATGCACGCCGTTTCCCGCTGATGAAGAAACCGCCGCCGAATCCATGCGCCTTTCCATGTGCTGGGCCAAGCGCTCCAAAGAGGCGTTCAGACAGCGCGACGGCTACGGTCTGTTCGGTATTGTGCAGGGCGGTATCTATCCTGCGTTGCGGGAGGAGTCCGCCGAAGCGCTCAAAGAGATCGGCTTCGACGGCTACGCCATCGGCGGCCTCGCCGTCGGCGAGGGGCAGGAGCTGATGTTCCAAACCTTGGAAAAGACCGTTCCGCACCTGCCGGAAGACCGTCCGCGCTACCTCATGGGCGTCGGCAAGCCGCCGGACATCGTCGGCGCGGTGCTTCGCGGTGTAGACATGTTCGACTGCGTCCTGCCGACCCGCTCGGGCCGCACCGCCCAGGCCTTCACGCGGCGCGGAACGATTAATCTGATGAACGCCCGCCACGCGGACGACCCGCGTCCGATCGATCCGGACTGCAGCTGCTACGCCTGCCGGAACTATTCCCGCGCTTACATTAACCATCTGCTCAAATGCCAGGAAATGCTCGGCCCCATGCTCATCACCCGCCACAACCTGCACTATTATCAGGAACTCATGGCCGGATTGCGCACCTCCATCGAGCAGGGAACGCTGACGCAGTTCGCCGCAGACTTTGAAGCGCAATACAACCGTGGCGATATTGAGATGAACAAGTAAAAAGCGACTTCCTGTTAACTTGATAAAATGTATAGATTTACAGATTGACACCTTCCCTGAGCATTACGCAATTCGACGCAGGAAAAAGGTGTCATCGCGCCAAGGTAAGCCCGGTGTGCCGGGAGTGGAATAACTGCGAATGAACATGAAAGGTACAGTTGATATCCAGCGGATTTTGCTGCATACCTGCTGCGCGCCCTGCGCGGCGCCGTCGGCGGAGCGAATGGTGCTTGAGGGTCGTGAGGTGGTGCTGTATTTCAGCAACTTCAACATTCATCCCGAAGCGGAATACCGCAAGCGGCTGGAAACCGCCCGCAAACTCGCGAAGGTTATGAATCTGGTGATCGAAGAAGATCAGTATGACCACGCTGAATGGCTGCGCCATATCCAGGGTTTGGAAAACGAACCGGAAAAAGGAAAACGCTGCGAAAAGTGCTTTGAATTCAGCCTGCGGCGCACGAACCGGATGGCGGAGCGGCTGGGTATCGAGGCTTTTACCACAACGCTCACGCTCAGCCCGCACAAGGTGTCACGCATCATTTTTGAAATCGGAAAGCAGTTCCCGCGTTTTGTGCCGATCGACTTCAAAAAGCAGGGCGGGTTTCTGCGAAGCATCCAGTTGAGCGATGAGTACGATCTTTACCGTCAGAACTATTGCGGTTGCGAGTTCTCTGTGCACAAATCGTAATCATAATCTTACTCCTGCTCTTAATCTGTTTCACTTACGTTGAGGGGATTAAGATTATGAGTAGGATTAAGATTAAGAACGGATGATAGGGCTTAAATCACCTGATCCGTCCAGACCTCGACGTTTGGATGATCGCTGAGGGCGAC
>CAZITJ010000067.1:0-11099 GCA_964542135.1 uncultured Verrucomicrobiota bacterium | reverse complement strand
CGTTGCAAACGGATATCGGATGAAAAAGGATTCCCGGGGTTGGGAGCCAGAACGCTCGGCGGAAACCGCCGTCTGAACCGACCGGTTTCCAGCCGTGATCAACTGGCACGTCGAATCAAGCGGAAGCCCAGCAGCTGCGCCGCAACCAGCGGAACCCACAGAATCAGATTCGGATGCAGCCACGGATAGTCGGCCAGCGCTTTGGCAATCACAATAAAAATGTAATAAGCAAAGACAATTCCCAGACTGATGACCATACCGATCGAGGTTTCCCGCCGATGAGATTTCACACCGAGCGGAATACCGATGATCATAAAGGTGAAACACCCCACCGCAATCGAAATGCGCCGGTTTGCCTCCACCAGCAGACGCGTGCGTTCCACGGCCTGTTCCTGAGCAGACAGCATGGGGAAATCCTCCTCCACCGTTCGCAGTCGTTCCAGCAGCATGCCCATCGGCATGTAACTGCGTTTCAGCGGACGCGAGCCGCTGATCAGCAGATCATCAAAATCGAGCTGCACCGGATAATAGGCGGCGTTGACATACCGGGTTTTGGACAGATCCCCAGGATCCTCTGCGTCCGGTATTTCAATTCGCACGTCATACAGCTTCACGGTAATCAGATCACGCGCATGATCCGGCTCAATCGATCCGTGCTTGGCACGCACACTGCGCTGCACCTGCCCTTCGCCGTCCAGTTCATACGCCACTACGTCACGAACCACACGGCCGCGTTTGCTTCCGATGTAAATCATCATCCCGGGAAAATCGCGGATAAAACGGCCTTCTTCCAGCAGTTTGAGCGGCTGTTCCACCCCCGCTGTGCGCAGCAGTTCGCGGTTGGCGCGTTTGGACACCGGCGCCACTTCACTGTTGATATAAACACAGATTGCCGTCAGAAAAACGGAAAACACCACCAACGGCGCCGCCATGCGCCACAGACTGATGCCGCAGGCTTTCATCGCACTGATTTCGTTATCCATCGAAAGCCGTCCGAAAAGAAGCAGCGCTGCAAACAGTGTGCTGATCGGCATGGAAAACGAAAGAATATACGGCACATTCAGCAGAAAGAAGCGGGCCAGCAGCAGCGGGGAAATCCCCCGTGCAATCAGATCCACCGCCTTCACCATCGCTCCGACGGTCATCACAAACGTAATCAGGCCGAGTGCCGCCAGGAAAATCACCAGATAATCGAGAAAAATATAACGGTTGAGTGTGCGCATACAACTACTCCGCATCGCGGCGACGTACAGCCGCCTCAACGGTATTGGCCAACAGCATGGTGATCGTCATCGGACCGACACCGCCCGGTACCGGCGTAATCGCCGCGGCTTTTTCAGCCACCGCATCAAAATCCACGTCGCCGCACAGCCGGTAGCCTCGTTTTTTTGAAGCGTCCTCAATCCGATTGACGCCGACATCAATCACCACCGCGCCCTCTTTCACCATATCGGCTGTTACCGTCCGGGGCCGTCCGGCGGCGGCGATGACAAGATCCGCCTGGCGCGTCAGTTCCGCGGTATTGCGCGTATGCGTATGACACAGTGTAACCGTGGCATTACCCATCGTGTCTTTGCGGCTGAGCAGATTAACGAGCGGCCGGCCGACAATATGGCTGCGGCCGATCACCACGGCGTGCGACCCGTCCAGATCCACCCCGGAGCGATTCAGGATCTGAAGAATCCCATGCGGTGTACAGGGAAGAAACGCCGGCATGCCGAGCAGCATGCGTCCGACGTTGACGGGATGAAACCCGTCCACGTCCTTGTCCGGTCGAATTGCTTCGATCACCGCCTGCTCCATGCCGCTGTCCGGCAGCGGGAGCTGAACCAGAATGCCGTCGATGCATTCATCCGCATTGAAGGTTTCAACCACCTGCAGAATCTCCTCGCGGGTGGCGGAGGCGGGCAGATCGATCTCGCGCGAATAAATCCCGGTTTGTTCGCAGGCACGCTCCTTGGCTGTCACATACGAGCGCGATGCCGGATCGTCGCCGACCAGCAGCACGCCCAGCCCGGGAACAATTCCCCGCCCGTGCAGCTCTGCCGTGCGCGTTTTCAATTCCGCCCGGATATCCTGAGCTATCGCCTTTCCGTCTATTATGTTCGCGGCCATCACAAATCCTCTCAAATTATGAAAGACTGTAACGATGGATTCACAGAGATGCACGCGCATAATAACAGGGAAATCGAAGAATCTGACATTCGAAACTGGTTTTTCACAGCCATTCATCCAACATGCCGTCGTCGTGCAAATGGAGACGGCTTTATGGACTGGCTTTGCGAAAATAAAACCGGCTGCCGGCTGACGGTCCGTCTGACCCCGCGGGCGGCGGCCAACCGGATCCGGGGCATTCATAACGGCGCTCTGAAAATCCAGGTGACCGCTCCGCCGGTGAACGGCAGGGCCAATGCCGCACTGATTCAGTTTCTCAGCAAAACCCTCCGCACAAGCCGCGGACAGATTGAAATTCTGCGCGGCGGTACCGCCCGCATCAAAACCGTTCAGATCGCCGGGCTCTCCCGCAGCGCCCTGCAGCAGCGGATCGGCATCCACCCTCCCGACCGCGACAGCCCCTCACGGTCCGTATGAGTATCCTCCTCTATCTTGCCGCCATCGGATTATGCCTGACCGGCCTGCTGCTGTCGTCGCTCGGCTTTTCCGGCACATGGCTGGTTCTGCTCGCAGCGCTGCTGACCACTGTGTTCTCGGGCTTCCCGGGCCCAGGAACCCTGGCGGCATTCACGGCGGCATGCATTCTCACCGAAATCATCGAAATGCTGGCCGGCTACTACGGGGTTACGGCCCGCGGCGGATCCAAAGCCGCCGGTTTCGCCGCGCTGGCCGGCGGACTGATCGGTGCGGCGCTCGGCAGCGCGCTGTTTCCGGTTGCGGGAACGCTCTTCGGCATGCTGGCCGGATCGTTTGCGGCGGCTTTTGCGGTGGAATGGAGGCGGCTTCGTCATCACGGCCGGGCGGCCGGCATCGCCTCCGGTGCCGTCATCGCCCGCCTGGGCGTTCTGCTGCTGAAAACCTTCATTACGCTGATCATGATCATTCGGCTGACGGTTACAGCGTTTCACGCAACGCCCTGACCGCCGGGGGAACTCAGCGGGGCAGTTTCACGCCGCGCCGAATATACGCGGGCACATCGAGATCCTCTCCCTTCCACACCGTGCGCTCCGCACCGCTGAACAGGCGCGAACGCGGACGCAGCAGACCGGCCAGCTCCCCCTGCCGCGGGTCATCGGTTCCGGCCGTCGTGCCGCCGCGTCCGTCATCGGCAAGCGGCTCCGCCCAGGCTTCCGCCGCCAGCACCAGCGCAAAAATCCGTCCGTTAAACGCCGGATCCAGCGCCATCCCGGTCCGCAGCCAGCAGTCTTTATCCGCCGGTGCAATGCCTTCGACAACCCGCTGCACCTCCGTCAATGTTAAATCGTCTCCGCCGATCATTCCGATGATCAGGCCGGGCGCCGCATCAAAAACCGTTCCGCCGTCCGCCAGCGGGTGATCGCGCAACGCCTGAACCAGCGCGCCGGCCCGGTCGGTCTGCGCCGTCACCGTCGCACAGCTGAAGCGGCAGAAGGCATCGCAGGAGCGCAGCAGCGCATGCAGCGAGGCGTAATCGATATTGCAGATTCCGGGCGTCATCAGCAGCCGCCACAGGCCCGCCGTACCCGCCGCCAGCACCCGGCATCCGGTGCTCAGGCTGTCCTTCAGGGGAACATCGCCCTCGGGCTGGATCCGGTCATTCGGCATTTCAATAATCGCATCGGAATAGGTTCGCAGCTGACGAAGTGCGCGCCGGGCTTTGTTCTGAACCGCTGCGCCTTCAAACGGAAAGGGCTGAATCGCGAAAAACAGTGTCGTCGTGCCGCCGGCCCGCGCGAGACGCGCCGCCACCGGAGCGGCCCCGGTGCCGAACCCGCCCCCGAGCCCGACAATCACCATCACCAGATCCACTCCGCTGAGCACCCCTTCAATCAGTTCCGCCGCATGTTCCGCGCAGCGGCGACCGGTTTCCACATCGCCGCCTGTGCTGCGGGCATCGGTCAGGGACACCCCGGCTTCAAGACGCGTCTCCACACCCGGGCAGTCCCCGAGGGTCTGAACATCGCAATCCATGACGGCTACGCGCATATCCGCCGGTGCGCGCCGGGCAATCTGCGCAACCGACCGGCAGCCGGCGCCGCCCAGCCCCAGCACCAGAATCTTTTTATCGGTCTCACGCACGGCTGCCCCCCCACAGGTTATCAATCCATCGCTGCCAGCGGGTGCGGGGCTTCGGCTCCGAACGCTGTTTTTCGGCCGCATAGCGGACACAGCCCACCGCGGCGGCAAAACGCGCCCCCTCCTGTTTCGTCGACAGGCCCACACAGTCCGTCACCGTCCCGATCCGGCACGGCGCGTTAAACACCTGCTGCGCGAGATCGGTGACGCCGGCCAGCGCCGACCCGCCGCCTGTCAGCAGCACGCCGCCGCCGAGCTGCCCGGCCAGACCGGCCGCCTCCAGTTCGGCGGCAATCAGTTGCAGAGTCTCTTCCACGCGGGCATGCACAATCGTATGCAGCGCGGCCGCCCGAACCACGCGTCCGCTGAAGCCCCCTTCAGCCGGTATCGAGATGTTCTGATTGCTTTGCAGCCGGTTGATCAGCGCGCTGCCGGACTCTTTTTTAAGCGCCTCGGCCTGCCGTCGATTGAGATTCAGTCCGCTGCAGATATCCGCCGTGATGTGATCCCCGCCCACAGCCAGAGATCCGGCCAGCCGAACCAGACCGGCATGATAGACCACATAGTCGGTCGTACCGCCGCCCAGATCAATCACCGCCGCTCCGGCCCGCCGGTGCTCCGGCGTCAGCACCGCCAGCGCCGAACAGAGTCCCCCGAAAGCGGCATCGGCACAGGCTACGGGCACATGCGTGGTCAGTTTTCTGATGTTTTCGACCACAGACCGCTGTCCGTGAATCAGCAGCATGCCGACATGCAGGCTGTTGGCCAGCATATGCTGCGGATTGGCAATGCCGCCGCGGCCGTCCACTTCAAAACTCTGCTGAAGGGTGTGCATGCGGATCCGGTCGTCGGCCAGCGGAATCTTGCGGGCCACCTCCAGGGTCTGTTCAATATCCTCTGCGGTAATCTCTCCGCCGACTTCATCATACTCATTGAGAACAGGAATTCCGCCGGTATGCAGTCGGCTGGCGGCGCGACCGCCCGAGACCGCCAAATAGATGGATTCACCGATGGAGCGGCGGGCGGCGGTCTCGGCCGCCTCCAGCGAACGCCGCACCGTTTCCAGCGCGAGTTCAAAATCGACGATTTCCCCCTTGCGCACCCCCCGGGATTCGCATTCGCCCGTGCCCGCCACCATCAGTCCGCCGTCCTCACGCACCTCAGCCATGAGCACCTTGGCGGTGCCGGTTCCGATTTCAAGCGCAGTAATCAGCGATGCGGCCATAGACCATCCTGTTAATAAAAGGTAACCGGAACATTGCGTCCGTCGGGGGTTAAATCCACCGTTCGAACGCGCTCCCCCCGCTCCTGTGAAAGCTGCAGCACACTGACCAGGCGGATCAGTTTTTCGCGCGGCGAATGCGGCGGAAAACGGGCGCTGGTTTCGCCGTTGACCTCGACCGTAATGAAATCCGGATAGCGCAAATCAAAGGAATTCATTCGGAGCTGCGAGCCGAGCTGAAGCTGTTCGGCTTCCGCCAGCAGATTCAGGCAGTGCCGGACGCCGGGATGGTCCACCCGGTCGCCGGGCTGAAGCCGCTCCATCTGCAACCCGTCAATCAGCGGCAGGGCCGCGCCGCTGCGCGTCGCGGGGAGCACCACCCCGTGCGGATCGATCAGCAGCGGGGTGGTCCGCCGTTTCCAGCGAATCTGCGCCGCAGCGGTTCGTTCCGTTACGCGTACAACCAGCCGGTCGGGCAGCTCGCGCCGGATCCGCACCGACTCCACCAGCGGCACATCGTAAAGGGTTTCACGCAGCGCATCAAAATCCACCGCAAACAGATTGATTCCTTCCGGAATGGCCGCATATTCGCGCAGTTGCGCGGACGACAGGCGTCCGTCCGAGGACAGATCAAGCTGCTGCATCCGGAAGCGGGGATTGCGGGAAAGAAACAGCGACCCGGTATACTGCAGACCGCGCACCACGCCGTACAGCACCGCGGCACCGAGCACCACCAGAAAAAGAACAACCGTCCCCCGCCGGGCAAGCAGCGTTTTTGAGAACCCGGATCGTCCGGATTTCTTACGTCGTCTGGCAGCCATGCATCCTCCTTTTCGGGTCTCCTCTGCAAGCGCAGACACGGCGTGACCGGCCGTGTGCGGCACGTTCGCGAATTGTTATAGCAGAGCGGTTTTAATGATTCGATCACAAAGGGCGGAAAACCCGATCCCGGCCGCCGCTGCGGCCTTGGGCAGCAGGCTGTGCGAGGTAAAACCGGGCAGCGTATTCAACTCGAGCACGAACAGCTCCCCGTCCGACGTCATGCGGAAATCCGCCCGCCCGAAGCCGCGGCAATCCAGC
The DNA here is from genome assembly GCA_964542135.1 of uncultured Verrucomicrobiota bacterium. Classification (GTDB taxonomy): domain Bacteria; phylum Verrucomicrobiota; class Kiritimatiellia; order Kiritimatiellales; family Tichowtungiaceae; genus Tichowtungia. Next base: position 4,567 of record CAZITJ010000067.1, on the reverse strand, counting down.
GCGCGGAAGGTTTTGAGCGCCAGTGTCTGCATCCTCTCTGTCTGCTGTTCCGTGAGATGAGCGGGAACGACATAGCGGGTGGTGTGTTCCCTGTATTTAGCCGCGTAGTCATACCATCCCGCCGCAGCGATAATTTCAACCACCGGCAGCACCTCGCCGTCCACAATCCCTACAGTAAACTCGCGCCCGGGGATATAGCGCTGCACCAGCACCTCATCGTCATGCGTCAGCGTTTCAGAAAAGGCCGCCGGCCACTCTGTTTCCGCAAACACCAGATGGCACCCCACACTGGATCCCTCGCGCGGCGGTTTCACCGCCACCGGAAGCGGCAGTCTGCGCGGCTCTCCGGCCCGCAGCACTTCGCTTTCCGGCACCGGAACAGCCGCCGCGCGCAGGAGCTCTTCGCTCCGAATTTTATCAAACGCCGTCCGGCTGGCCTCCACCCCGGCCCCGGCATACGGAAGGCCCAGAGCTTCCAGCCGCGCCTGCGCGCCGCCGTCCTCGCCGAAGGTGCCGTGCAGCGCAATAAACACCGCATCGGTACCGGCCGGCACAGTAAAATCCCGCTCCTGAACATCGATCTCCGTGACCGTATAGCCCGCCGCGCGCAATCCGGCGGCCACCGCGGCGCCCGATGCCAGCGACACCTCGCGTTCGGCCGAAAACCCGCCCTTCAAAACGGCAATCTTTTTACTCATTGTTTGAACACTCCCGACACCACTTCGTCTGAACTAAAATAAGCAAACAAAAGGAACGCGTCATGAAAAAACTGATCATCCCCTCCCTGTTTCTTCTTCTGACCGCCTGCGCAGCCACTCCGACGGTCGAAACCGGGCCGCCTCTGACCGGCGCATCCGGCGCCTTGTTAACGGTGCGCGGCATGAGCTGTCCGCTCTGCTCGAACAACATTGACGGGCGTCTCAAAAAAGTTGAGGGCGTGCGCGACGTCACGATCGACCTCGAAACCGGACAGGTGACCGTACGGTTTACCGAAACATCCCGGCCGACCCGCCGGACACTGGCCAGTGCTGTAAAAGAAGCCGGATTCACACTGGGCAAACTGGAACGCATCGAATGAAAACACGGCTGATTCTTATCCTGATGCTGCCGCTGCTGACGGTTGCGCAGGAACCGGTTTATATGGAAGCGGCAACGCAGCCGGCGGTCGGTCTGGGCTATCTGCGCACACGCTTCACACACCGCAGTCTGGACGGCCGCGGCGACGAAGCCGGCGGCAGCGAGCAGATTCTGGCGGCCCGGTACACGTACGGGGTTCGCTACAACGTATCGCTCAATGTCGAAACCGCCGGCCGTGTATTTCATCCCGACAACCGGTCGGCGGAAACCGGACTGGATGACCCGCGGCTCTTTGCCAAGTGGCGAATCCTGCAGAATGACCTTGGCCCGGTCAACACCGTGCGCGGAAGTCTTCTGGGCGGCATCGAACTGCCGATTCAGGCGCATTCGCTCTCCAGCGACTCCGCCGATCCCTTTGCCGGAGGCGTCCTCACCGCGATTCTCGGGCGGCACGGATTGAACGCCGCCGCACAATGGCAATTCAACACCGGCAGCGGAAAAGACAGCGCCGACGAACTCGCTGTGGACGGCTCCTGGCTGTATCGCCTGACCCCCGTCCGCTGGAAAGCCGACACCAAAGCCTCGTTCTATACCGTACTTGAAATCAGCAGCCGGTTCCGGGAGGACGGTGATCGCTCCGTCCATCTGGCCCCCGGACTTCTTTATGAAGCGCGCTCATGGGCGGTCGAGGCGGCGGTACGACTGCCGCTGGCCGAATCGCTGGACCATCGCCGGCACGAAACCCTTGCCGTCACAGTCGGATTCCGCCGTCTGTTTTGAGAACGAAACCGTCCGCTTCTTGCAAAATAACAACCGGCGGGTACACTGCGCCTCATGAACATCCTCTGCTGCGGGCTGTATCCCGCTCTTCAGCGAACCCTTCATCTTCCCGCTCTGCGGACGGGCCGGGTCAACCGTGTCCGCTCGGCAGCGGAAACGGTCGGCGGCAAAGCCGTTAACGCCGCCCGCGTTCTCAACACCCTCGGGGCGAATCCGCTGTTGACAGGTTTCTGCGGCGGCGACACCGGAAAAACCGTCCGGCGCCTGCTCGATGAAGAAGGCCTCGCGCACGCCTTCATCCAAACCGACGAACCCGTGCGCATCTGCCAGACCCTGCTGGCCGATGATCAATTCGATTTCACCGAACTGGTCGAAGAGGGCCCCGTACTCCATTCCAATGACTGGAAAAAGCTGCCGGCGCATGTCCAAACATTGGAAACCGCCCGTGTCATACTCTCCGGCACCCTGCCCGCTCATGCACCGCAGGACCTCTATGCAAAACTGATTGCCGCCGCCACCGGCCCTGTTCTTCTCGATACGTCCGGTCCGGCGCTGACCGCGGCGCTTGCCGCGCGGCCCGCGCTCGTAAAAATTAATTCGGCCGAACTCCGGAAAACAACCGGAATCGAAGCAATCGAAAACGCCGCGCAGGAGCTCCTTGCTCAGGGCGCACAGGCGGTCGGCATTACACAGGGACCCGACACCGCCCTGCTGGCTGAACCCCGCACAATACACCGCTTTATCCTTCCTCGTGTCGAGGCGGTCAGCACGCTCGGCTGCGGCGATTCAGTCAATGCCGGCATTGCCTTTGCGCTGGAAAGCGGCCGCTCCCTGCCGGAGGCCTTTTGTTTCGGGCTCGCCTGCGGTGCCGCCAACGCCATGAACCGCCTGCCCGGCATCGTGAATCCGGATCAAATTTCCACCCTGGTTCAGCAAATCCAGATCCAATAAAGAACGGTTCGCCGGACACTCGCGCGAGCCAAGCGACGCATCCTTTTTGAATGCAAAGAACGAAGCGGTTTATCAACACGAACGGAACACTGTGTATTTGTAAAAATTCATGCCGCTTCGCGGAAGAACAATGAGCTCTCCTTTTACACAGTATAAAGAATGGATGATCGGGCGCTACGGCGGACCGCTGTTCCGCATCCCGGTTCAAATTGCATCCTCGTGTCCGCACGGACGCTGCGCATTCTGCTCCGAAAACGGAGCGCGCGCCCGGCAGACGCAAAAGCAGGAAAGCCCGCTTGAGCAGGTTGAGGAAGCGATCCGCTTCGCCAAACGCCGCTACCGCGCCAAAAAGTTCATGCTCTACATTCAGGCCTTCACCGCCGACCTGACCGATCCCGAACAACAAAAAATCATTTTCCAATGTTTGGAATCCGTCCCGAAGGCGCGGGACAAACCTGCGTCAGGGCACAAATTTGAAGCGGTTAGTATTGGCACACGGCCGGACTGCCTGCCGCCCGCCGCATTAGATTTTCTGGATTCGCTCAAAAACAGTTGTTCGACACCTCTAGAGGTGTGGGTTGAGCTGGGCCTGCAGACGGCAAACGACAAAACGCTCCAAGCCATTAACCGCGGACACGACTGGGAATGCAGCCAACAGGCGATTCCGGCTCTCGCCGAGCGCGGCATCCATGTCGCCCCGCACGTCATCATCGGTCTTCCCGGCGAAGTTTCCAAGGATTGGAAAAACACAGCGCAAGAGCTGGCCAAACTTCCAATCTCCGGAATCAAGATCCACAACCTTCACATTGTGAAAGGGACAGAGCTGGCGAAGAACCCGCCGCCGACGCTGAACCACTGGGAATATGCCGAAGCACTGATGGACTTTCTACGCCGAATCCCCGCGGACATTCCGGTGATGCGGATTTCGACCGACACGCCGGACGACGAACTGATCGCCCCGCACTGGCACCTCGAAAAAGGCCGGTTTCTCGACTATGTCACGCAACAGATGACAATGAGGGAAATCCGCCAGGGCGACTTGACGGAAACTGGAAACTTGAAACTAGAAACTGGAATGGAACCGGTCATCACGGATGACGGATCGATCACTTTTTTTTCCAATGATTGGAAAGAACACTATCACGACAAGGCGGGCGCACGGCTGGAGGCGCAGAAAAAATATATCGAACCGTCCGGTCTGGCAGAAAAACTCAAAACGCAGGATGTGAAGCTGCTCGATGTCTGTTTCGGACTGGGCAACAACTCGCTGGCAGCTCTTTGTGAGGCAGGCACCCCCGCCTGCCAAAATTCCGCAGGCGGGGGCGCCTGCGCCACAAGAAAACTGGATATCACCGCGCTGGAAATGGATAAACGGGTGGTGCGCGCTGCATCCGACCGTTTCCAATGCCTGGAAACCGATCCGGTGAACTGGCAAGAGGTTCTTAAAGAACTCCTCCAACATCCCGCATTCCACCTCCCGCATTCTACAATTTCCCTGCGCTTCGGCGACGCGCGCTGGTTAATCCAAAATATTAAAGACAACATCTTTGACGTGGTCTTTCACGATCCGTTTTCGACGCAGCGCTGTCCGGAACTGTGGACGACGGAGTTTTTCCAACAGCTTTACCGCGTAATGAAGCCGGACGGACTACTGCTCACCTACTCATCCGCTGCGCCGGTTCGCGGTGCAATGCGTGAAGCGGGATTTTTCATTGCTGAAACGGTTCCGGGCTGCCAAATGGGGAATGGAACGATCGCC
>CAZITJ010000066.1:0-11397 GCA_964542135.1 uncultured Verrucomicrobiota bacterium | reverse complement strand
GAGAAAAGGGGTCGGTCCGCCTGAATCATAGTTTCGATTTAAATCCCATAAAACGCCTCTTTTTCATCCTCAACGTCCTGAATAAGACTTTTTCACGGCTACGCGGAAATAGTCTGGATTCAGTTGTTCTGCGATTCCTCTTGTCTGATTGCCTGTTGTTTTCGGTTACCGAAGATGATTCCCAGAGGAAGCAAAATACTGTACGGAATCCACATGAACCACCGATACGGATTTGGCAATGCAAGAAGCAAGCCGAGAAACAAAACGATGGCAATCCAACACACAGCCGCCGATTTAATCATGAAGGATCGCTCACGCGGCCCGCTTGTGTTCTTGATGCTGAAATAAGTCCCGACGATTCCTCCGGCGAGGCCGATTATGCCGCCAGCGATTCCTCCGACCCATCCCCACATGGTTCCTGTGTTCATCCAGTCATCCTTTTCGCAGAACGTTTAATGTAATGGATGGCGCGCCGCAAAAGCACGCAGAACGGGTGCAGGGTAGCCCCGGTTGGCCCGTGCCGCAATCATAAACTCTTGAATAATCTGTACTTTTGACAAAAAGCTCCAGGTATGCGTTGTGCCGCGTGGTTAGGGGTCAGCCCGGGTTAGGGGTCAGCCCGTGATCTGTAGCATTTCCGCAAGGCTCAGTCCGCTCCGATCCGAAGGGTCGAATTCCATGAACGTCTCGCGAGTTTGAGACCTAAATCGTCATTTACCGGTTCCATCTGCCGTCGCGAAAGGCTTCAGCCTTCGCGTAAAGCTATGGCAATTCAAGGGATGCGCTGTCCCACTTTCCAAACATTGGAAAAATCCTGTTGGTCTGTTCATCCTGCCTGCCCTGCGTAGCTTTACGCGAAGCATGGGTGGTTTGATTTTCCAACCTTTGGAACCTGTAGGCGCGGGCGGTGACCGCGCTCAACGCGCGCGGCTACAGATATAAGATTAAGAGTAAGAATGTGGCCGGGATTATGACGGTTTTGCCGAGGTGAATAGCGAGACGGGAACAAAGACGATGGCGGAGAGGAGGATGCCGTAGAAGCTGAGGGCGAGGCCGAAGGACGGATCAATTCGAGTTTATCGGCCTTGCCAGCAATCAGGTTTTCGGCGCAGGTGCATGACCGCAATGATACGGATGTGATCTTCTTTGATCCGGTAGAGAACTCCGTAGGGAAACCGATTCGTTAGGAAACGATGTGTTTGTGAGTCCATTTTTTCCTACGCCAGAGGATGTTCACAAATCTGTCGGATGGCCGTTTGCACTTCCTCAGACAGTCTGCGCCCAAGACCCGGCTGTTGCTGTTCATAGAAATCGACGGCATCGGCAAACTCTATTTCAGCCGCCGGATGGAAGAAGTGTTTCATTCTGCAAGTCGGGCGTTGATTTTGGCAAAGACCTCGGCGCCGGGGATCAGGATTTCTTTTCCTTCGTCTATCTGCCGGTCGCGTCGCTCAGCTTCTTCGACCCAGGCCTGATCAATATCTGCCTGCGTTGAGAGGTTGCTGCTGTGGAGAAGTCTGTCCAGAAGCATGAGGCGATCTTCGGCAGGAAGATCCAATGCTTCGTTATAGATTTTTTCAGCCAGTGCAGTCATTAGGACACCTGATATTGGAATTCGATAACGCCGATAAGTTAACCGAACTTACGGGATTTTTTCAACATCTGTGGTTAAACTTCCGCGTTTTTATTTTAAGAGTTCCGGGCGGGTGTGAGCAAGGAGACGGGAACAAAGACAATGGCGGAGAGCAGGATGCCGTAAAAGCTGGGAGCGAGGCCGAGGGGCGGGTTGATGCCGGTGAGCAGGATCGTGAGGGTGAGTCCGCCGCCGGCCAGCATGGCGGCCAGCGCCCCGGCGGAGGTGCTGCGTTTCCAGAAGAAGGCCCCGAAGGTCGGCACGGTCAGGCCCGAGACCATGAAGGCGTAGGCGGTCAGGATTCCGTTGAGTACGGTGTTGAACGACAGCGCCAGCAGGATGGCGAGCGCGCCGATCGTCAGCGTCACGATCTGAGAGATGGCGATATGTTTTTTGTTGCTCCACGGTTTATGACTGATCTTTTCCAGCAGATCGTTCACAAAGTTTCCGGAGGAGGCCATGAGGCAGCTGTCGGCGGTGGACATGACGGCGGAGAAGTAGGCGGCGACGACGATGCCGGTGAGGCCGACGGGCAGGACGGTCTTAATGAGCATGGGCACGGCCATTTCGGAGTCGATCTCCGTGAAGAGGGCACGTCCGCAGGCACCGAGCGCGACGCCGATGAAGGCCATGGCGGGATATTCAAACAATCCGGCGAGATACCATGCTTTTTTTGCGGCCTTTTCGTCGCGGCAGGCAAACATGCGCTGGTAGAGTGTCATGCCGATCAGCCAGATGGGGATGATGGTGATCATCCAGTTGATGAAGGTGATCGGTTCGACGTTTCCAAGGCTGAGATGTCCGGCGGGCAGTTTTTCTTTGAGTGCGCCGAGGCCGCCGATTTTCCAGATCGCGGCGGGCAGGGCAAACAGAAGCAGGCCGCCGAACAGAACGATCCATTGGACGGTGTCGGTGTAGATGACGGCTTTGATGCCGCCGAGCACGGTGTAGAGAACGATGACGGCGCCCATGACGATGAGTGCGAACTGAAGCGGGTCGATGCCGAAGACGGCGTCGGGCAGCACGGTGCCGGCCATGAGCTTGGCTCCGGCGAGCACCTGCGCGCCGGTGAAACCGAGGTAGCCGATGCCGGAAATGAGCGCGGCGAGCAGAGCAACAGCCCGGCCGTAGCGGTGGGCGAGAAAGTCGGGGTAGGTGAGCATGCTCTGTTCGCGATCGATTTTTTTGACTTTGGGAATAATGAAGACGGCGGAGAGCCATGCGCCGACGAGGCCGGTGAACAAAAGCCAGCTTCCGGAGAGTCCGATGGCGTAGCCGAGCCCGCCGAGGCCGATGGAGAAGCCGCCGCCGACATCGGTGGCGGCGATGGAGAGGCCGACGTGGGACGGGGAGATGTCGCGTCCGCCGACATAGTAGTCCTCATGGCTTTTGTTCTTTTTAAAAAAGTAAAAACCGATCCCGATGATGGCGGCCATGTAGACAGCAAAAATGATGTAGTCGATCCAGGTCATGTGATGAGTCCTTGTTATGTTTTTTGTGATTAAAAAACACCTTACAGACCTGAGCTCAGGTTTCAATTGTTGCTCGGCAAAACCTGCAGCCTGAATCCTTTAAGTTTACGAGACGTTGATTTGACCTGCTCGGTGATTTTTTTTAAAAACAAAAGGTCTGTAATTGTCATGAATGCAGTGTGTTTTGGGGGGGCGTGTGATGGGGAGTCGAACAGGACGGGTTTTCTGGAGCTGTTTTCTTTTGATGGGGATGTCGGCGGTTGCACTCGGCGAGGACAATACGCTGACGCGCTATGACGGCATCTCAACCAATATTGCCTCCCAGATGGTGATCGGGAATACGGGCACGAATAACGTTCTGGAAATTGTGAACGGTGCCGCGGTGACCAATGATTCCGATGTTGATATCGGACGCTCGTCGACTGCACATGATAATTATGCGCTGATCGACGGTGCCGCGACATCCTGGAACGTGCCCTCGAGGATATCCGTCGGCCCGAGCGGCTATTCCAACCGGCTTGTTGTTACCAATTCGGCCAGCATCGCTGCCCGTACGATCACAATCGGTTCGTACGGATACGGCAACCGGGGCCTGTTCCATGCCGGAAGTCAGATTGATTGCGACTGGCTTTATGTGGGCCAAAACGGACCAGCATCCAACAACACGCTCGATATCTACGGTCCGGGAACACGGCTGAACTTAGATAGTATACGATCCGGATACGCCGGGGTGTTGAACCGCATCTCCATTCACGGCGACGTCGAGCTGGCCGCAGACATGAGCCTGAATGCAGGCCTTTATCAGGGCGCCGACGATAATCTCATTGAGCTGATCGGTCCGGGGCTGGTGCTGACCAATAACCACTACTTTTACGTTGGCGATGGAGGATCCCGGAATCGGCTGTATCTGGAGGATGTGGTCTCAACAGGCGCTGTCTATCTGTATGTCGGCCAATCTGCCAGCGCGAGTAATAACGTTGCAGATTTTTCAGCCAATGTGGATGTATCCGGAGTGGACTTTGTGCGCATCGGGAATGAAAGCTCGGGAAATCTGCTGCACCTTCATTCCGGCGCTTCACTCGAATTCGATGACGGCCAGCTCCGTTTGGGAGAACATTCGTCGGCCAATCGGCTTATTGTTGAGGACAGCGGCACGCTTTTGAGTTCGACCCCTCAGGGAAACATTATCGATATCGGCTATCACGGCTCTTCCAACGAAATGCAGGTTTTGTCCGGTGCGGTGGTGACGAATTACGGAGGAATTAATGTCGGGTCGGAGGGGCCAAACAATCGTCTGCACGTTTCGGGAAGCAACACCCGAATGTTTTTGGGACTGCCGGAGTCGTCGGTCTCTGATGACCTGACCATCGGTTCGGGTGGCGATTACAATGCGATGCTGGTCGATTCGGGGGCCGTAGTGGATGTGGAGTATGAACTTAATGTCGGCTACAGCACCGGCAATGAGCTGACGCTCATGAACCCCGGCACAAGACTTTGGGTGGGAGATTTCATGAATCTCGGGAAATCTTCCAACGGTCACTCAAACCGCATCCAGGTCCTTGATGGTGCCCGGCTGGAGGGAGATCGCAGTGTGTCGGTCACATGGGGAACCTCTTCAGGCAACGCAATAATCGTTGAAGGGGCAGGCAGCGTCGTCTCCAACCAGAGCAGCATCCATATAGACAATACCGCAGGCGGAAACTTTTTGCTCGTGTCCAACGGTGCTCATCTGACCGTCAGCGATTTTTTTGTCCGCGGCGACAATACCCATGAGGATGTTGAAGCGCGAGTCACCGGAGTTGGATCGATCATGCAGTTGTCATCGGCGCTCAAGCTGTCGACCGGCGACGGGGCGCTCTGCCGATTCGATGCCGGCAGCTCTCTGGCGGCGCAGCAGATTGTCGTCGGGGATTCCTCCGATTCTGAAAATATTCTGTTGTTTGATGGGGCCGGTACACGGGCGGAGTTCACGGGAACCAGCGTGGATTCGGTTCATCTGGGCGGTTTAACGGACAATCAAATGGTGGTTTCCAATGGTGCACAGGTTGTTGCTCCCGGCATTCAGATTGGGATCCATAACGGAGCGTCCGGCAACCGCCTTGTGGTGACCGGAAACGGAAGCCGCTATTGGTGTACAAACAGCGCTGCGCTTCCCAGGGATGTGGATTACGGGTTTGCCATAGGCCGGGCGGGATCTCAATCCGGGCTGATCATTCGCAATGGCGGGTCGGTTCGCCATGCACCGGATACGGATGGCAGCGGCGATGCGGACTCGGCCTGTATCGGGGCGGGAGGAACCGCTGCGTCCTGTTTCGCTGTTGTTGAAGGGCCCGGCAGCACCTGGGAGGTTGCGGATGAATTGTATGTCGGTGGAAGGTCAAGCGGGAACAGACTCGATATCCTCAACGGCGGTTCGGTCTTTTCCCGTTCGATGTATATCGGTCGCGATTATACCGTCTCCTCAAACACGGTTACCGTGAGCGGGACGGGATCCGTTTTGCAGGTGGATTCCGACCTGGTCACAGGCTCGTCCGGAGGCGGAGGCGGCAGTCGGCTGCAGATCACCAACGGTGCATCGGCAACGGTCGGAAATCTCGATCTATACGCGGCTGACGCAGGCGACAACATCGTGCTCGTATCGGGCGCAGGCTCCAAACTGAGTGTAACAAACAGTGCCGCGCTGGATGGCGATGTATCCGATGCCGTCCTGCGAATTGAAGACGGCGGCGGGGTGGTTGTGACCAACCATATGACGTTGAAAAAAGGAAGTCGGCTGACCGTGAGCGGCACGGGCACCCGCTTCCGCAGTCATGGATCGACTGCAATAACTGGGGCGTCGACGCTCGACTCGTTGCGGGTACATCACGGCGGCCGGTTCGAGTGCGGCAACTGGATGGTTGGCTACAATTCCACAGTCAACATATCCGCGAAGGCAACCGATCCGAATACGGTACTTTATGCGCATGACGCAATCACACTTTCGGGCACGAACACTCATGTCACCGTTACGAACGGCGCCCGGTTGGCCGGCATGGGAACACTCTCCATCGGACACGATTACGGCGGTATCTCAAACCGGCTGACTGTCGCAGGCAGCGGAACCACGTGGACCAACCTCGGAGCCGTAACCGTTGGAAGAAAACTGGCGGCATCCGAGCTGACGGTTGCGGACGGGGCCCGGGCCGAGTGTCTGAATGGAATCGTGATCGGACAGGATGTCTCCGCGCAGAACAGCCGGATGACGGTTGACGGTTCCGGAACTGCGCTGACGACAGATGATCTGACAGTGGGCTATGCCGGAGCGTCCGCCTCGCTGGACGTTTCCGGCGGCGCAGACCTGAACGCTGCCAATCTGCTGATCGGGGCGCTGTCCGACTCGACCGGCAGTCAGGCCCGGGTGATGAGCGGCGCTTCGTTGAACCTGACCGGAACGCTCGATATTCAGCACGGATCGTTTGAGCTCGATGGCGGTACCGCCGACATTGCGGCAATGAATGCTGCTGCGGACTCCGAAGGCACCGCCTTCAAGGCAGGGTCGGCGGTGGTGCACAGCGGTTCATCGGAAACGGGCTCCGTCATTACGGTGGGCGGAGCCGATGCGTCTGCCAGCTTGACACTGGGCAGTCCGTGTCAGTTTTCCGGCTCGCTGGTTGTCGGAAATCAGGGAACGTTGTTTGATGAGGGAGCGCTGCAGGCTGAGCCGCTTGAGATGGATGGCGGCGCGCTGGAGCCCGCAGGAACCAATGCAGGAACGCTGACGGTCAGCAGCATGACTCTGCGCGACCAGTCCCATATCTATATTGATGTCGGCTCATCCTCTCATGATGTGATCGACGTCACGGGTGCGCTGACCAACGACCTTTATCCGACGGTTGTGGTTCATGTACGCAATCTGGGCGGCGCAGACTGGACGCAGGACCGCACCATCATGACCTACGGCAGTGTAACCGGCGACGTGGACTGGGTGGTCGATCTCGGCGATTCCGGTGCCGAACAGCTGACCGTGGTGCATGACTCCGCTTACAACGCCTATGTGCTGAAAGAGCCCGGCGTCTATTATGTTTCTCCGGACGGCTCGGATACGTTCCCGTACGACCGGTGGGACCGGGCCGCGCACAGTCCTCAGTCGGCGGCCGATCTGGCGAGTTTGGGCGATGTGATTTATGTGTCCAACGGCGTTTATTCCGCAGGCGGACGGGTTGCCGACGGCGGCACCGTCACCAATCGCCTGCTGCTGCCGAGTCAGGTGCGGATGATCAGCATGAACGGGCCTGCCGTCACCGTTCTGGAGGGAGCCGCAGATCCTTCGACAACCAACGGTCCGGCTGCGGTGCGGGGTGCTCTGCTCTCGAACGGTTCCGTGCTGGAGGGGTTCACCGTGCGCAACGGGTACACGGCCTCAACCGGCGACGATCTGCTGGATCTGGACGGCGGCGGCATTTTGGCGTTGGGCAGTTCCAGAATTGAAAACTGCATCGTGACGGGCTGTTCCGCATTCGATGATGGCGGCGGGATCCGTGGCTTTTCCAACACCCGCGTCCGTAACGGCGCCGTCTATGCAAACCGAGCAGGCGACGACGGCGGCGGCATCTACGGATGCGCCGTCGAGTTGACGTCGGTTGCGGAAAACACCGCCGGTGACAGCGGCGGCGGACTCTACGGCGGTCAGGCTGAGAATTCGATTGTCTACGGCAATACGAGCAGCGGAATGACATCCAACTTTTTCGGTTCCACATTCAGTATTTCCTGTACCGCTCCAAACCCCGGCGGCCTTGGGATCATCACGGATGATCCGCTTTTCCGCAATGCACCGTCCGGCGACCTGCGCCTGAGCGCCTGGTCGCCCTGTATCAATCGCGGCGACAACAGCCGGGTCTTCGGCACCAACGATCTGGACGGAGCCGCCCGCATTTTCTCCGGCACGGTGGATCTGGGGGGCTACGAATGCCGTCTGCCGGGAGTCATGGTGACGAATCCCGCGGTTGAAACGGTTGTGAGCTATGATGATACGACATTCCTCTTTCAGGGCGTACACAACGTCAACGTGACAGAGCCGCTTATCTGGACCAACGAGGCGGCTGGCATCACCGGGTCCGTATCGTCCGGCACGGACGGCGCGTGGCAGCAGGATGTGCCGCTGGTCGTGGGGACCAATACGGTGCATTTCTTCGGCAGCAACCGTGCCGGGGATACGACAAATACCTCCGCCGTCGTGGTGCGGGGCGGGCCCGGTACCGGCCTGCCTGTCATCGACATCATCAGCCCGTCACAGTCCGTGGTTACGACGGCCTACAGTGAGGTGACCGCAACAATCGGCGGGACCAATAATATTCACGTTTTCGGGCAGATGTGCATATCGAACGCCGCCAACGGCGAGATGCTCAATTTTGAGGCGGATGCAGCCTGGACTGCACCGGCCGTCTCGCTGAAGGTCGGTGCGAACGTCATTACTGTAAGCGGCACAAACCTCTGGGACTCCCGGACGTCCGACCAGATTACGATTGTGCGTGATGAGCCTCGCGAAGGCGGTACGAATGCGGTGCTCTATGTGGCACCTTACGGATTGAATATTGAACCGTTCGCCTCCTGGCGCAATGCCGCGACCAACATTCAGAACGCGGTCGACACGGCATACGCGGGGGATCAGATTCTTGTGACCAACGGCGTTTATGATACCGGCGGCCGCCCGGCACCCGGAGCTGTGTTGTCAAACCGGGTCACCGTCAGCCTTCCGGTTACCATCGAAAGTGTGAACGGGCCCGACCATACTGTGATTGTCGGAAGTTCGGTCGACGGCCTGTGCGGCACCGGGGCTGTGCGCGGCGTCTACCTCTCTTCAAACGCGGTCCTCAGCGGCTTCACGATATCCAACGGGTTCACGGAAGTCTCGGGCGACCTTTGGCTGGATCGATCCGGCGGCGGAGTGTTCATTGATGGTGAAGGAACGGTGACCAACTGCACGCTGACTTCGTGCGAGGCTGAGTTTGTGGGCGGCGGGACCTTGTGTCATGAAGGGGGCACGGTCGTGGACAGCGTGATGGAATACAACCGTGCCGATGGCGGCGGAGGCGGCTGCGCGAACACCACGGGTCACTTTGAGCGCGTTGTTTCACGCTACAACGAAAGCGATGTGAAGGGTGGCGGAATTTATCTTTTCTACGGCGATGTCATGCTTCGCAACAGTCTCGTTCACGATAACAGTGCAGGAGATGATGGCGGCGGCGTGTTTGTGCATACAGAGGGCAGGGTCGTCAACTGCACGATCGTGCAGAATACGGCCGTAAACGAAGGCGGCGGGGTGGCCTGTGTTGACGGGTTCTCCGGATTCTCTCTGGTCAACAGCATTCTCTGGAACAACTCGGCGGCCGGCGGTTCCAATTACAATCGGTCGTACGGCGTCACGTACACCGCCTCTGCGCCGCTGCTGTCCGGAACCGGTTGTACGGATGCGGACCCCCGGTTCGTGGATGCGGACGCAAAGGATTTCCGAATCCGCGCTTCAGCGCTGATTGATGCCGCCGACGACTCAGCCGGCATCGGTGCCGAGGATCTCGCGCGAACCAATCGCGTGATTGGACTGCATGTGGATATGGGAGCCTATGAATACCTCACTCCCCCGAGTGTGTCCGTCACGACGACAAACAGCTTCGTGCCGTATGAGCAGACTCACATCTCCCTGTCCGGAACGGTCAACGAATTTCAGACCGGCTCTGTTGTTTATTCAAACGCATTAAACGGCGCCGCCGGATCGATCCTGCCGGATGGAGTGGACTGGGAGCTGCTTCAGACGCCTCTGGCCGTCGGTACCAATGAGTTTGTGTTTACCGTCACCAATGCTTACGGCGTCAGCAGCACAGCCGAGTGGTCGGTGGAGCGCGGACTGCCGCCGCAGACCTTTGTGGCGATGGACGGTGCGGATATCTATCCGTATGACACGTGGAGCAACGCGGCCCATACCATTCAGGCGGCCGTGGACGCCACAAGCGACGGCGGCGAAATTCTGGTCAGCAACGGCACATACAGCGTCGGCGGGCGCACGGCCGACGGGCGCACCCTGACCAACCGGGTTTTGCTGAGCCGCTCGCTGACGCTGCGCAGCGTGAACGGGCCGCAGGAAACCGTTATTGCCGGTGCACGCGACAGCGCCGTGTACGGCCCAGCATCGGTCCGCTGCGTGTGGGTCGGCGGCGGTTCCTCGGTCATCGGTTTTACGCTGACCAACGGCTGCACCGATATCACAGGAGACTGGAATCATGAGCGAGGCGGCGGCGGCGCACTGGTGTTTAACGGTGGAACCGTTTCGAACTGTATCGTGCGCGGCTGCTCGGCAAGCAAATACGGGGGCGGGGTCAACCTGTTCTACGGCGGTGAACTTAAAAACAGTATTGTGAAAGACAACACTTCCGCCGACGCAGGCGGCGGCGTGGCCTGCATCTCCGGCGGACTGCTGGAAAATACACTGATCACCGGCAACACCGCGACCAACAGCGGCGGAGGAATCCGGTCAAGCGGCGGGCAGGTGATTCATGCAACTGTTGCTGGCAACCAGGCAGCGACGGCAGGCGGTATCGATGGAGATGCCTCGACCACTCACATCAACTGCATTGTTTACGGAAACAGCGGCGGCAACCATGACGGAGACCCGCAGTTTATGCATTCCTGCACATGGCCGCTGCCCACGGGTGACGGCAATATCACAAACAATCCACTGCTTACCGCCGGGTTCCGGCTGCAAACCGGCTCCCCCTGTATTGATGCCGGAACCAACATGCTGAGCGGCGATCTGGAGGGCCTATGGCGTCCGCTGGATGGGGGCAGTCTGTCCGGCGTCATATCGGACATGGGCTGTTATGAAACATACAATCCCGACGGCGACTCCGACGGCGACTCGATGACAGATGGATGGGAGCAGGAACATGGCCTTAATTACCTTCAGAACGATGCGGCGGCCAATCCGGACGGTGATCTTTTTGACAGCGGCGACGAATACATCGCCGACACCGATCCGCTCAACAGCAATGACTGGTTCCGGATTCTGTCCATCAGCAACAGCCCGGCGGCCAGCGTGCAGTTTGTGTCGTCGTCCAACCGTCTCTATACTCTGATGCACAGCACCAATCTGACAACCGGCGGATGGACCGCAGTTCCGGGTGCAGGTCCGCTGATCGGAACCGGCGGGGAGGACTCGCTGACAGACACCAACGAAGTTGCTGAGACCCTGTTCTATCGCCTGCACGTCGAGCGCCCGTAGAGCGGGACTCTTTACGTGGCGGAGGAGTCCATATGAACGCG
>CAZITJ010000065.1:0-11854 GCA_964542135.1 uncultured Verrucomicrobiota bacterium | reverse complement strand
CGCTCAGTTCGCGAATCCGACCAGTAGGCCGACTATAAGGCGCTTACGAACAACCGAACCGATAAAGGAGTCTATGCGATGAAGCTGAAGATGGCCGCAGGAATTGCCGTGTTCGGGGGAGCCTTAACCGCCGGTTCAGCAACGCTCTATGTTTCTGCCTTCGGGAAATGACGCTTGAGCTGGGAACAGCCAAACAAACCATTCAGGCGGCGCGGCGGGCTTCGGTGACGATGGCGACGCCGGAACTGGCGCCGATGCGGGTGGCGCCGGCATGGACCATGGCGCAGGCGTCGGCATAGGTGCGCACCCCGCCGGAGGCTTTAATGCCGAGGCCGGCGTCTTGGACGGTCGCGGCCATCAATGCAATATCGTCCGCGGTGGCGCCGCCGTTGCCGAATCCGGTAGAGGTTTTTACAAAGTCGGCGTTGGCGTCCACACACAGGCGGCAGGCCCGCTCTTTTTCTTCGTTTGTGAGCAGGCCGGTTTCCAGGATGACTTTCAGGATGGCGTCGTGTTCATGACAGACGGCCGCGACAGCGGCAATGTCCTCGCGCACGGTTGCGTCGTCGCCGTCTTTGAGGGCGCCGAGCTGAAGCACCATGTCGACCTCCTGCGCACCGTCGCCCAGCACGCCGCGCGCTTCAGACACTTTGTCCGCGGTGCGGCAGGCGCCGAGGGGGAAGCCGATGACCGAGCAGGGTTTGACGCCGCTGCCTTCCAGCAGGCGGCGGACTGCGGCGATGTGAACGGGGTTGACGCAGACAGCGGCGAAGCGGTGCTCGCGGGCTTCGGCGCAGCATTGTTCAATGGCGGCGCGGCGGGCGTCGGGTTTCAGGACGGTGTGGTCAATCAGACCGGCAAGTTTTTCAGCAGTCAGCGTGTTCACAGCATCCTCCGGACGGTTACGGGGTCGGGCGTTCCATCTGGTTGACAAAGTCTGCGGTTTGCAGCAGGCGGGTCTGCCAGTCGGCGATCAGCCGCTGTGAGCGGGAGCGGGCCAGGGCGGCCGTCAGTTCGGCGCGCATGGCCGGCAGGCCGATCTCCGGATCGGTACTGATTCGTTCAGCCACATACGCGATCAGTATGCCGTCCTCTACGGGCACCGGTTCACAGACATCGTTTTGCGGCACGTCGAGTGAGGCGGAAATCAGCGCGTTGGCGTAGGGGCTGTCCAGTTCGGTGGTGAGGTCAAATTCGGGTGAGGTTTGAACCTCGAGACCGAAGCCCCTGACGGTTTCAGCGAAGTTGCGTCCGTAGGTGACGGCTTCATCGGCCGCATTGCGGATTGTACGGGCGCGTTCGGACAGAGTCTCTTCGACGGCCTGTTCGCGGGCCGCGGCGGTTACTTCATCTTCAACGACATCGAACTCCGGAATAAAGGAGGGGTAGCGCTGATTGAGCGACAGCACATAGACGGCCTGCTGTCCGATGACGGGATCGCTGAACGAACTGAACATATCGTCCTGCAGGCTGAAAGCCGCCTGCCGGAAGGGCGCGGTTTCATCGATGCCTTGAAGAGGATCGGCCGGGCCGAAGGCAGGCTGAGTGCGAATGCGCAGCCCCGCCGCTTCGGCGGCGGCGGTGAAGTCGGGTTTTTCATCGGCGGAGCGCGGCGCGACGGCCGCCACCAGATCGGCCGCGTCCGCCGCGGCCATCTGCTGTGCTTTGCGCCGCTTGAGTTCGGTGCGGATCGCTGTTTCGACTTCTTCAAACGGCTGGTATTCCACGACGGCCACATCGCCGGTGTTTTCCATACGGTACTGTTCAATGTTGCTGTTGTAGTAGGCGAGGGCTTCGTCGCCGGTGAGCTCCACCCGGTCGAGATAATTGCTTGCCGGAAATTCAACATAGGAGACGCTGACCCTGGCCGGCATGCGGAAGGCTTCCGGGTTCTGCTCAAACAGGGCTTGGGCTTCGTCGCGCGACACAGAGACCTCGGCGGCCGCTTTTTCACGCGGAAGCACCGCGTATTCGAGCACCACGCGATCGGTGTAGAGGCGGTAGGCCCGCTCGAGCTCTTCCGGGGGAATCAGCGCCGCCAGGGCCGGACGCATCATCAGTTTCTGAATGACGATCTGTTCGCGGACAACGGATTCGACCTGCGCGGGCTTCAGACCGATACTGCTCAGAACGCCCTGGTAGCGGGCCGGGTCAAAGCTGCCGTTTTCGGCCTGAAACAGGGGCAGCATACGAAGTTGTCCGATGACTTCCTGATCGGTGACTTTAATTCCGGTGCGGTCGGCTTTGCGAAGCGCGGCGAGGCGGATCCAGGCCTCTTCGCGCAGCGCCTGCGAGAGTTCGTCACTGACCGGAATCATTCGGCCGGATCGAAGGATATACCAGATATAGGTGTTTTGAAAGGCCGCCCGGTATTCGTCCCGGGAGATTTCTTTCCCGAACAGTTCGCCGGCGGGCGGCTGTTTGCCGCCGCCGCCCGACTGCATAGTGGGGGTGAAAAAACCGACAAATGCAATCACAATGAGGCCGAGAATAATCGCCCAGACGGTTCTCGACTGAATCAGCTTATGAAAGCGTGTAATCATCATCGCCATAAAATGCCTCTTTTCTCCAAACTGAAAAATGAGGGCACAGCATAGCCATCCCCCCCGGTCGGGTCAACGGGAAAGCCGCCGTTTGAAAAGCGTCTGAGTGAAGGCAGGGGGGGCGGTCCGGCTTTACGGAAGTGCGTTCGGGCCTGCCTGGTTGAACGGGCGAGGCCCGGCGCGTCTGTCACAGGGGAGTCTGTCTGCAGAAGCGGGCGATGAACATGCCGTCGCCCGGCCCGTCCCACGGCCAGATCTGCAGGGAGCCGTCGGTGGGTGTGCCGTTCAGCGGGTTGGCGAACGGATCGAGCGTGAAGCCGGGATGTTCCGCCAGGAACGTTTCGAGCACTTCGGCGGTTTCTTCGCGGGTGAAGGTGCAGACGGCATACACGAGCCGGCCGCCGGGCTTGACGCATTGTACGGCGCGGTCAAGCAGTTTGAGCTGCAGATTGCGTTTTTGCGCCGGGTCGCGCGGGTCGCAACGCCAGCGGGCGTCGGGATTACGGCTCCATGTGCCCCGGCCGGAGCAGGGTGCATCGACAAGCACGCCGTCAAACTGCCTGTTGAACGGCGGGTCGCCGGCCAGATCATGGCGCTGCGTTCGAATCGTGGGAATTCCGTCGGTGCGGGCGCGTTTTTTACATTCGTGCAGAGCGCAGCCGCGGATATCGGTAGCCAGTACGGTGCCGTCGGGACCGATTAAATCAGCCAGGTGCAGGGCCTTGCCGCCGGCGCCCGCACAGGCATCCCACCAGTCGGATCCCGGTGTCGGTGCGGCGGCGAGGGTGACGGCCTGCGAGGCAATGTCCTGCACCTCCATCTGCCCGCCGTGGCCGAGAGCGCCGAGCGATGCGCCGCCTTCAACCGAAACCGCATGGGGAACCTGCGGGTGCGGCCGATACCTGATGCCGGCTTCTTCGAGCTGTTTTTTGAACGC
The DNA here is from genome assembly GCA_964542135.1 of uncultured Verrucomicrobiota bacterium. GTDB lineage: Bacteria > Verrucomicrobiota > Kiritimatiellia > Kiritimatiellales > Tichowtungiaceae > Tichowtungia. The sequence goes on along the minus strand of CAZITJ010000065.1, from coordinate 8,374 downwards.
TTCTGAGCGCAGGCGCAGCCAGGTCGGCGGGCGCTGCTGGAGGGTTTCGTAAAACTCATCCTCTTTCCCGTCGGGCAGATCGATGCTTTTTCCAATGGTTGGAAAAATCAGATCCGTTTTTTCCAATGGTTGGAAACGCGACGGGGGCGTTGCGGCGGTCTGTTTTAGAGTTCGGAGCTGATGATTGACCGCCGCGCATTTTTCGTTGAGGGTTTTTCCGCCCAGCGGTGTCCAGTCGGGCCGGACAAAGGGCCGGAGTGCAGGATGCAGATCGGCCTGATCGAGAAGCCGGCCGAAGGCCGCGGCTGCGGGCAGGGACAGGCCGAGGCGGCGGGACCAGCCGTACCAGCGAAAGAAGGAAAAAAACGCCTCGGAGAGGAAGCGGCGGTCGCGTGAACCGAGTTCGCGCCGCTGTTTATAGAAGCGGGCGAGCAGGCGATCGGCCGGATGCCCGCCCTCAAAGACCTGCGGGACAAGCTTTTCGAGCAGCTCGCAGAGGACGGCGGCCTGGCGGTGTTTGATTTGTTCAGCTCGATTTTTCACGCACTCTCTTCTTTTTTTTGTTTAACCGGAGAAAAAACACTCCATAATCCTAGCCCCATCCGCTTATGGCGGGCAAACGGGAAGTACGGATACTAACGCAGGGGGGCCGTTATGGCGAGAGAACTCGGATTTGTATTGATTACGCCGCATTCGCTGCGCAAATCACGCACGGGAGGGATTATCGGTCGCTTCAGCCGGATTGAGGGGCTGGAGTTTGTGGCTGCGCGGATGTTCGGTCCGAGCCAGGAGCTGGTTGAGCGCTATGCGGAACTTGTGCGCACCCATCCCGATGTCGCCCCGGATGTTCAGCCGATCCTCTCCGATTATATCCTGCGTGCGTTTGCGCCGGAAACCGATACCGGTCGCCGCCACCGCACGCTGATGCTCTTTTTTGAAGGCGAAAACGCGATCCGCAAAATCCATGATGCGGCCGGCGGTTTCGACGACGCGCAGGAGTCGGCCGATACGGTGCGCGGGACCTATGGGGATGTCGTGCGCGATCCGGACGGCAACCTCGTTTATTTTGAGCCGGCTGTTCTTCTCGGACCGACCCCCGACTGCGCAAAGGCGTCGCTGAAGCTCTGGCTTGACTATGCCGACACGGACGGCGGCATCATCCGCAATCCGCTCAGCCTGCCCGAAGAGGATATGCAGAAAACGCTTGTCATCATCAAACCGGACAATTTCCGGTTCCCGAGCGCCCGCCCCGGCAACATCATTGATCTTTTTTCCCGTGCCGGTCTGCGCATGATCGGCGCGCAGGTGCACCGCATGAGTATGTCCGAGGCCCGGGAGTTTTACGGTCCGGTTCAGGCGGTGCTTCGCGAAAAACTGTGCGGGTATACGACGGATAAAGCCTGTGCGGTGCTGGAAGAAACGTTCGGGTTTCCGATGCCGGATTCCGTGCGCGATGCGCTGTGCAATACGATCGGCCCGCTCTACGGCGATCATCAGTTCTACCAGATCATGAAATTTATGACCGGACGCTGGCTGCCGGGCATTCCGGAGTCGGAAATGGATCAGGAGGGACAGGCGCGCTGTCTTGTGCTGATTTATGCGGGACAGGATGCCGTCAATAAAATCCGTACCATTCTCGGACCGACCGATCCCAGCAAGGCTCAGCCCGGTTCTGTGCGCAAAGAGTACGGAAGTGATATTATGGTGAATGCCGCGCATGCCTCGGATTCGCCCGAAAGCGCTTCCCGTGAACTGAACATACTGAAACCCGAGCGGAATGCACTGCTGCCCTGGTTTCAGAAATATTATGGATAACACCGCCCGTGCGGTGTGCAAATCACCCCGTAACCTGACCAACCGGAGAAAAAGCTATGTGGAATCAAGTTGAACCTGCACCGCCCGATGCCATCCTCGGCCTGACCGAAGCGTTTCAAAACGATGACCGGCCCGGAAAAGTCAACCTGGGCGTCGGTGTGTACAAAGATGCATCCGGAACGACGCCGGTGCTGCAGTGTGTTAAAGAAGCGGAACAGCGTATTCTGGAAGAGGAAACGACCAAATCCTATCTGCCGATTGCAGGGCAGAAGGCCTACGGTGATGAAGTGCAGAAGCTGCTGTTCGGCGCTCCCTGCGAGCGGGCGGTGACCGTTCACACGCCCGGCGGAACCGGTGCGCTGCGTCTTGCCGCCGAGCTGCTGAAGCAGTTCAGCAGCCGGAGCATCTGGGTCAGCAATCCCACCTGGGCCAATCACACTAATATTTTCAAGGCGGCCGATCTGACGGTCCGGACCTATCCGTATTACAAGGCGGAGACGCACGATCTCGACGAGGCCGCTCTGTTCGACGCACTGGAACAGGTTCCTGCAGGAGACTGTGTTCTGCTGCACGCCTGCTGTCACAATCCGACGGGCGTCGATCTGACGCCGGACCAGTGGCGCCGAATCGCCGATCTCGCGGCGCAAAAGGGGTTTGTCATTCTGGTGGATTTTGCCTATCAGGGGCTTGCCGAAGGCATCGAAGCCGACCGTGCAGGCGTTGAAACGCTCCTCGGCGCGGGGATTGATTTTTTTGTGGCTTCGTCGTTTTCTAAAAATTTCGGCCTGTATCGCGAACGAACCGGTGCACTGACTGCAGTCACCGCTTCCGCCACGGATGCGGCCACCGCCGCCAGCCACATGAAAAAGAATGCGCGTGTGATCTATTCCAACCCGCCCGCCCACGGCGGACTGATTGTAACGACCGTTCTGCAGGATGCCGCCCTTCTGGAGCAGTGGAAGCGTGAACTCACCGCCATGCGGGACCGCATCAACGGCACGCGCAAAGAACTGGCCGACGGTCTGGCGGCGCGCGGTGTTCCGCAGGACTTCTCGTTTATGACCCGGCAGAAGGGAATGTTTTCTCTGAGCGGACTGAATAAAGATCAGGTCGCCTGCCTGCGCGAGCAGAACGCCGTATATATTGTCGGTTCCGGGCGTATCAACGTGGCCGGTCTGGCACCGGAACACATGGATGCCGTCTGCGATGCCGTGGCCGGCGTAATGAAAAAGCAAACCGGGTGAGTGGCGGAATCGGTAGACGCGCTGGATTTAGGATCCAGTTCCTTCGGAGTGCGGGTTCGAGTCCCGCCTCGCCCACCATCGAACCGTTCATCTGACAGGTCGGAGAACAGATATGCTTCCGCAACATGGAGGGGTTCTGAATTTCAGAATGCGCATCCCCGTGCCGGCGCTGCTGCTGCTGGCGCTGGTCCTTGTGAGCGGAATTCTGCTGGCGCTTTCGCTGCATTTCTATGCCGAAGAGGGCGATCCCGCAGCGCACAATCGCATTGTCCTGACACTGATCGTCACCGTGCTGCTCTCGGTGTTTATCCTGCTGGCGGGCACCGCCCGGCTCTGGCCGCGGCATTTGCGGGGTCAAGGCCGCCGTCGGAAACATCATCATCAATCCTCCTCGCGTCGGCGTTGAAGAACGGGTTGCGATGCCCGAAAAACCCGCCGGAACCGTTTACAGCCGTGAGAGCGCGTACGGGCCGGTTAGGCTTGTTTCCGCCCGGCAAACCGTTACATTGTCCCGCTTTATGGCGCTGATCAGTTTACAGAATATTCATATGGCCTTCGGCGGTCCGCCCGTTCTCGACGGACTGGATCTCCGGATCGAAGCCGGGGAACGCATCTGCCTGATGGGCCGCAACGGTGCCGGCAAATCCACGCTGCTGAAGGTGATCAGCGGGGATCTGGTTCCCGATGAGGGGGAGCGGATCCGGCAGCGCGGCCTGAAAACCGCGCAGCTTGAGCAGGAAGTGCCGATGGACCGCAGCGGCTCGGTGTTCGATGTGGTTGCCGAACCGTGGGACCATGAACACGGATTGAGTCATCCGGTCGAACGCGCCATCTCGCTGCTCAAACTCAATCCGGCCGACGAATTCTCGACGCTGTCGGGAGGCACGCGCCGCCGAGTTCTGCTGGCGCGCGCTCTTGTCAACGAGCCGGATCTGCTGATTCTGGACGAGCCGACCAACCATCTGGATATTGAAGCCATTGAATGGCTTGAAACCTATCTGCGGCGACGGGAGGGGGCGCTGCTGTTTGTCACCCACGACCGGGCCTTTGTACGCCATCTCTCGACGCGCATTGTGGAAATTGATCGCGGCAAACTGTTCAGCTGGAACTGCGGCTACGACGAATTTCTCGAAAAGCGCGACGAACGGCTGGCGGTTGAGCGGGCGCAGTGGAAGCAGTTTGATAAGAAGCTAAGCGAGGAAGAGATGTGGATCCGGCAGGGCATTCCGGCGCGCCGCACGCGCAATATCGGCCGTGTGCGTGCGCTGATGGACATGCGCGCGCAGCGCGATCAACGCCGCACGCAGGCGCGCGGCGCCCGTTTTTCCATTCAGGAGGCCGACCGGACCGGCCGTAAAGTGATCACCGCCCGCAATGCCTCCTACAGCTGGGACGGCACCCCGTGCGTGACCGGCCTTACTCTGCGTATTATGCGCGGAGACCGCATCGGCATCATCGGCCCCAACGGATGCGGCAAGTCCACCCTTCTGCGCCTGCTGCTGGGCGACCTCTGTCCGCAAACCGGCACCGTGAAACACGGCACCAACCTGGAGGTCGCATATTTCGATCAGCACCGGCAGAAACTGAATGACGAAAAAAGCGTACAATGGAATCTGTGCGGCGACAACCAGTACATCCTGCTCAACGGGCGCAAACTGCATGTGTTCGGGTATCTGCGCAACTTTCTGTTTTCCCGCCGGGATGCCGCGCAGCCGGTCGGTTCGCTCTCGGGCGGTGAGCGCAACCGTCTGCTGCTGGCTAAACTCTTTGCGCAGTCTGCCAACGTTCTGGTGCTCGACGAACCGACGAATGACCTGGATGCAGACACGCTGGATGTACTCGAAGAACAGCTTCTGGATTTTGACGGGACCCTTCTGCTGGTCAGTCATGACCGTGCCTTCCTCAACAACGTGGTGTCCGGCATTCTTTCTTTTGAGGAAGGCGGCCGCGTCGCCCGGTATGCCGGCGGATATGACGACTGGCTGGCGCAGTCCGGCGGGCTGCGGCCGGCCGCGGCGGACGGGCCGCAGAGGGCGGAGAGTGAAAAAGTGCGGACGCGAAAGCTGACCAATAAAGAGCGCGATGAACTCAAAAGCCTGCCCGGAAAAATCGAGGCGCTGGAGGCGGAGCTTGCCGGGCTGCACGAGCGGCTCAACGATCCCGGTTTCTATCGGCGGCCGTCTGAGGAAATCAGGCAGACCACTGAACGCGCCGAAGACATTCCGTGTGAGCTGGATACGGCCTATGAGCGTTGGGCGGAGCTGGACGGCTTGCAGGCATAGACCGTTTCACCTTCGCTGCGCACGAATTCTTTTCCTCCGGCGGTCAACATGATAAACCATGCAGTACCGAATGAAAGCCTGGGCCGTACAGTTTGATGAACCGCTTTCCTATCAGCAGGGGCTGGATCTGCAGCACCGGCTTCTCGCTGCACGCCAGGCGGATGAAATCCCCGACACCGTGCTGGTTCTTCAGCACACGCCGACCGTTACGCTCGGCAACCGCGGACGCGACAACTATCTGCTGCTGTCCCGCGAAGAGTATGCGCGCCGCGGCATCCAGCTCTTTCACGCCGAGCGCGGCGGGGATGTGACCTATCATGCGCCGGGTCAGTGGGTGCTCTATCCGATCCTGCGACTCGGCGGCGGCGCCTCGCACACCTATCTTTGGAATCTTGAAGAGGTTGCTCTGCGCACGCTGGCCGATTTCGGCATCAAGGGGTTTCGCCGTGAAGGCAAAAACGGAGCCTGGACGGAACAGGGCAAGGTGGCGGCGATCGGCTTTCGCCTCAAAAAATGGGTCGCCTTCCACGGCATGAGCTTCAATGTGCGCCTCGACCTGTCCGGTTTCGAGACCATCGTTCCCTGCGGGCTGGTCGGTCAGCCGGTCGCCTCCATGCAGACGATTCTCGGTGAACACGGTCCGCCGATGGACGCGGTCCGTGACCGGCTTCTCGCCAATTTTTCGGCGGTTTGCAGCCGCAGTCTGGAACGCTTCCGGGCACAGTCCGCCCGGAGCCGCCTCGAAGGGGACGGACTCTCCCCGGTGCTGCAGCGCCTGATTTTTCCGGCATAACCTTGCGCTCACACGCTCCCGTTGCCTACAATCAGCGAATCAGCGATGCGTTTTGAAAAAACCCGGAAGGAGTGCAGATGAACGTTTCAGTAATTCCGATGATCTGGTGGATTGCGCCGGTTGCGTCACTTGTTGCGCTGTTCTTTGCGGGGGGGTTCTACAAAAAAATGATGGCGGCCGACGAGGGCAGTGCCTCCATGATAGAGATTGCCGCGCACGTTCGGGAGGGTGCTATGGCATACCTTGTCCGGCAATATAAAGTGGTTGCGCTCGTTTTCTTTATTCTGCTGCTGCTGTTGCTGACGCTGGCTTTTTCCGGCATTCAGAATCCGTTTATTCCGCTGGCCTTTTTAACCGGAGGGCTTTTCTCCGGACTCTGTGGATACATCGGTATGAAAGCCGCCACCTCGGCTTCTGCGCGCACGGCACAGGGGTGTTCCGAGGGACTTCCCCGGGGATTGCAGGTTGCCTTTCATTCCGGGGCGGTGATGGGGCTGGCCGTGGTCGGAGTCGGGTTGATGACGATCTGTCTGTGGTATCTGTTTCTGGACAAACTAATGTATACGGAAGCACACATGACCGGTCCGGGCCTGCGGGTTTTCGGGATGATGCTGGTGCCGGGAGGATTCAGCGATCCCGCCGCAATGATGCACGCGAAGCTTTCGAATATTACGGCGGTCATGCTTACCTATGGCATGGGAGCCTCACTGCAGGCCCTGTTTGCCCGCGTCGGCGGCGGCATCTATACCAAGGCAGCGGACGTGGGGGCGGATCTGGTCGGCAAGGTGGAGGCCGGCATCCCCGAGGACGATCCGCGCAATCCGGCCACCATTGCCGACAACGTCGGCGACAATGTCGGCGATGTCGCCGGGATGGGGGCCGACCTGTACGAGTCCTACTGCGGATCCATTCTGGCGACCGCCGCGCTGGGGGCCGCCGCGGCGGCCGGCAGCGGAATGGGAACGGCCTCAGCAATTCGCCTCGTAACCGCTCCGATGATTGTGGCCGGTATCGGTACGCTGATTTCCATTCTCGGCATTTTCCTGGTTCGCTGCCGCGAGGGGGCCGGCCAGAAAGAACTTCTAAGGGTCTTGCAGACCGGAACCGTCAGCAGTTCGCTGCTGATTGCTTTTGTGCTTTTGCTGCTGGCCTATGCCGGAGTGATTCCGTATGGCGTGGTCTGGGCCGCCCTGTCGGGTCTGGCGGCAGGCGTGGCCATCGGCCGGAGCACGGAATATTACACCTCCCCGGCGCATGATCCCACGCGTTCAATTGCCGAACAGGCGAACCGCAGTCCGGCCAACACCATTATCGAGGGGCTGGCGTCGGGCATGTTATCGGTTGCTTTTCCGGTGCTGATTGTTGCGGCCGCAGTGGTCTGTGCGTTCGGATTCTCCGGCGGATTCCATAATCTGAACATGGGGCTCTACGGTATTGGGTTTGCGGCGGTGGGCATGCTTTCCACGCTGGGGATCACCATGACGGCCGACGCCTACGGGCCCATCGCAGACAACGCCGGCGGCTGTGCAGAGATGACGAAGATGCCCCCTGACGTGCGGCATTGCACCGACGAACTCGATTCGCTGGGCAACACCACCGCCGCAACGGGAAAGGGCTTTGCCATCGGATCGGCCGCCCTGACGGCGTTGGCTCTGCTGGCTTCCTATATGGAGATGGTGCGGCTTCAAACGCCGGCCGATTCGGCACCGCCGACAATTCAGGGGCTCGTTGATCTCTACGATTTGACCCTGCTCAATCCCCTGCTGCTCTGCGGTCTTTTTATCGGTGCGATGATGGCGTTTGTATTCTGCGCGATGACCATGAAAGCTGTCGGCCGCGCCGCCGGGTCCATGGTCGAGGAGGTGCGGCGCCAGTTCAAGGAAAAGCCGGGGATTATGGAGGGAACGGATACGCCGGACTATGCCCGCTGTGTCGAAATATCCACCAAAGCGGCGCAAAAAGAGATGGTGCTGCCGTCGGTTCTGGCGGTGGTTGTTCCGGTGGCCGCCGGCATGATTCTCAACGTACCCGGTGTGCTGGGACTGTTGGCCGGGGCACTGGTGTGCGGCTTTGCACTGGCCACCATGCTCAACAACGCGGGCGGTGCGTGGGACAATGCCAAAAAAATGATTGAAAAAGGTGCATTCGGCGGTAAGAACTCCGAGGCCCATAAGGCATCGATTACCGGCGATACCGTCGGCGACCCCTGCAAAGACACTTCCGGTCCGTCACTCAATATC
>CAZITJ010000064.1:0-11882 GCA_964542135.1 uncultured Verrucomicrobiota bacterium | reverse complement strand
CTTTATAGCCTTTTTTCAGCAGTCGCTTGATGTAGAGCCTGTTGTAGAGAAAGGGGAAGATGATGAGACTGATCCCCGATGTTGCGGCAAAAACCAACAGCATAATGAAGGTCCAGAGAAGATCTTTCCGAAACAGGCCGACGATTGGGCCGAGCAGCAATAATGTCCATGAGAAGCCAACCGGTGCCGTGCGGGTTGTTCCAATTTCAGGGTGTTCAAATGTAATTTTAGCGTAAGCTATACCAACTCCTTTTGTTAATGGTTTATTAGCATCGTACCAAGGCCGGTCAGACATAGAGCGTCCGTTCGAGTTTCCAATGGCAGGAACCTTTTCGTTCGGTTTTTCCAATGGTTGGAAAAAATCTTCAATCTCACCAGTCAGACCCTTCATGTCTGACCATGCCTGTTAGCCTGAAAGAAAAATCAGGAGAACAGATATGAGCAGGTACAAACACAGATTCTTTCGTTCAGGAAAACAGAGCTTCCCGACCACAGACCGATCCAACTTTCCATTTAATGCGTTGATTTCGCGTTACGTGCTGAATCTTCTTCCGCACTCGCCATTCCACGATGAGTTTTTTCATTTGCTGTTTTCTTTCACTGGAATAGCCCCGGCGGCCGAAGTCATCACAGAGGTGTTTGATCGAGTGCTGACAAAGGAAGACGTAAAGAATATCGAGACCTCTGAGGATGTTTCTGATTTGATCCGGCAACTGCTTCCTCTGCTCGAAAAGCATGCAACGATGCGCACGGATAAGATGTTGCGAGTTCGTTTGGCCGAAATTCTTCAGGATGATTTGCCAGCGATGCCCGCCATGAGCAGTGGCTATGGTCGTCGCAAATTGCGTTTAATGCAGTTGTTAGATCTTTCCCTGCTCGATATTCGAGTGATCGAGTGCTTTGCCTGCTATCAGGCCGGTGGTCAGTTCGAGGATTATTGCGATCAGTACACGGCATCCGATTGGACTTCGCTCATTGCAACGGCCCTTGATTTGCCGAAAAAAGAAGTCCGCAGTCGTATCATAAAAGGGGGCTCTCTTGCATCCAAAGGGCTGGTGGAGATTCGAAAAAGCAGCTTTGAATCCAGTGATGAGGTGTTTGAATATCTCTGCGGGCTGTCCGATGACTTTCTTTGTGGGGATGAGTATTCCATGGTGAAAGAATCATCATTCCCGCTGAATAGCTTTCCGGTTGAAGAAAAAGCCCGGGGAATCCTGTTGGAAAGTTTGAGCAGTCCGGCGCCGTGTCATCTTTTTTTCTATGGTCGCCCCGGCACAGGAAAAACTGAATTGGCGAAAGCGCTGGCTTCTGAGGCCGGTCGGAAGGCTTTTCTCGTAAAGTACGGCTCGGACGGCGATGAGCGCGACCGGCGCGGCGCCATCACCGCCACAATGGGGATTGCCCCGACCGACTCCGTGGTCATCATTGACGAAGCCGACCGGATTCTAAACACCGCTACGTTTTTTGAGCGCAAGCAGGTGGATAAAGGCTGGATCAACAACTTCATGGATGAGTGCCAACATAAGATCATCTGGATCGCCAATGAGTCGCGTTGCATTGAAAGCTCCGTCCTTCGCCGCTTCTCCTACAGTCTGGAATTTAAAAAGTTTACCGCCGCTCAACGGGAAAGCGCCTGGAAGATGCAGCTAAAATCCCATGCGCTCAAAAAGGTCATTCGACCCGCCATGGTGTCGCGCCTTGCGCACGACTACGAAACGGACGCGGGCGGTATCGCCTCCGCTCTTAAAGCCGCCACCAATATCTTTGACGGACAACACCCAGAAGCGGATGAGGTCGAGCAAACGCTCGGGCGCCTCCTTCGGCATCATGAAAAGCTATCCGGGGTGGAGCGAAAAAAGAAAAAACTGAATCAGCTCAGCCCCAACTATGATGTGGATGCACTGCATACCGATTTATCCCCATCTGATCTAATTTCCTCTCTGAAAGCGCGTCAGCGAAATATTGAAAACGGGCAACGCCCATTTTCAGCTAACATCATGTTCTGGGGACTGCCTGGAACCGGGAAAACCGAGTTCGCGAAATACATCGCGCAGGAACTTGGCAAAGAGCTGCTGATCAAACGCATGTCTGACTTGCAGAGCATGTATGTGGGGCAGACCGAAAAGCAGATCGCTGAAGCCTTTGAAGAGGCGGAGCGGGAAGGGGCCGTGCTGTTTCTCGACGAAGCGGACTCTCTGATCCTCGACCGCAAAACCGCCAGTCGTTCCTGGGAATCCAGTCAGACCAACGAAGTGCTCTCTCAGATGGAAAACTTTTCCGGAGTGTGTATCTGCTGCACCAACCTGCTCGATCAGCTTGATGAGGCGGCTCTTCGTCGCTTCACATGGAAAATGAAATTTCTGCCGCTCACTGATGAGGGAAAAGAAAAGCTATTCCGCAAATACTTCCAGCCCAAAGGCCGTCTGTCTTCCGAGGTTCGGAAACTGCTCAATGGAATCCGCGACCTCACACCCGGCGACTTCAAAACAGTTCACCAGCGTCAGCAGTACAGCTCCGGGGCGGCTAGTCCTCGCGACATAGTAAACGCTCTCAAAGCCGAAGCATCTTACAACCGCTCCCGCTCTTCCACCATCGGCTTCGCCGCCTGACGAGTTGTTCATATATCGTATTACGATATATGCACGAGGTTGCTGTCAGGTTTCCAATGCTTGGAAAGATGTAACGCAGGAGTGTCGTAAACTTCCAATGCCTGGAAGATGACACTTTGTCCCTGTTTATGCTGTTGCAAAACAATGGGTTTGTGGTACAAATTGTCTCTGTTTCTGTGAGGAATACACTGTGAAATCGAAGTTTCTGGATAAGTTGATTGATCGGCTCGACCGGTTGGATTCGGACAGCGTGCAGGCGCAGTTTCTGCATCTGGCGCGTGAGAAGGGACTGCTGGAAACAATTTTTCAGGCGATTCAGGAGGGGATCGTGGTGGTCGGCCGCGGCGCGCGCATCCGCTATGCGAATCGTGCGGCGGAGAGGCTGTTCGGATTTAAGCTGGAACATGCGGAAAGCCATCCGATTGTACGGTATATTCGTGATATTGACTGGGACAAAGTGCTGAAACTGGACGGGGAGGAGTGGGAACGGCTGGTTCGGCGTGAAATCGAAGTGACGTATCCCGATCACCGTTTTGTGGAGTTTTATGTGGTTCCGCTGGCATCGGTTGAACGGCGGGAGCAGGGGGCGGTGGTGATTTTCCGCGATGTGACGCGGGAACGGGAAACGACGGCGGAGTCGATTGAATCCGGACGGCTGGAAGCGTTGACGCTGCTGGCGGCGGGTGTGGCGCACGAAATCGGCAACCCGCTGAACTCGCTCACCATTCATTTGCAGCTGATGGAACGTGAGCTGGCCGAGCTTGACGAGGGTGATCTGCGTGACAGTCTGCAGGAAATGATTGAGGTGTCGCGGCGCGAGGTGCACCGGCTGGACCGCATCATTACGCAGTTTCTTCGGGCGATCCGCCCGTCGCTTCCGGATCGCAAGCCGGTCCGGATGGAGCGGCTTCTCGACGAGACGCTGGAGGTGATGGCCCATGAGATTGCCGACCGTCGTATTCTGGTGGAACGCGCGCGGCCGGAGGACCTTCCGGCCGTTCCCGCTGATGAAACGCAGGTGAAACAGGCCTTTTTCAATATCATTAAAAACGCATTGCAGGCGATGGAGGACGGCGGCATCCTGAAGATCGATATCGAGGTGACGAGCCGTTTTGTAAACATCTGCTTTATGGATAACGGGCCCGGAATTACGCCGGAGAATCTCGGGTCGGTTTATGAGGCCTATCATACGACCAAGGCGACGGGGTCGGGGCTCGGACTGATGATTGTTCAGCGGATTCTGCGCGATCACGGCGGCGAAATTGAAATCTGTTCGACGCCGGAACGAGGGACCGCCTTTACACTGCACTTTCCGCGGGATGATGTGAGGTTGTCGCTTCTGGAAGCGCCGAAGAAGGGGGGCTAGTGCGTGCTACGTATTGCGTACTGCGTATTGAGGAAAGAGATTATGAACTACGATGAATGGGAGAAGACAGTTCCTGAAAATTTCACATCAGATGTTTTGTGGAAGATGAAGATTTATCGGCAGGCGCTTTTTCTCTCTGATATCTGTTGGCGCGATGTGTCTAAACTGGTGAAGGATTCGCGAACGAAAGCACTTTCGGATCAGTTGTACCGTGCTGTCGGATCGATTTGCGCAAATATTGAAGAGGGGTACTCCAAAAGAAGTGCTAAAGACCGGGCGCGGTTTTATGAGTATTCTCTCGGATCCGCGCGGGAGGCCCGTGGCTGGTTTTACCGGGGTCGGCATGTGTTGGGAGAAGAGGTTTTTTCCCATCGCACCGCGTTATTGACCGAAATGATCAAGATGCTCCTGACGATCGTTCCGGAAGAGCGGGGTTCGCGCGTTCATGAGGATTCCGTTGGGTACAAAGTAAGAAGCGTTTGGGACGTGGAGGTTCCTTTTTGAGTAATACGCAGTACGTAATACGGAGTACATAAAATGAAACCAATTGTTCTGATTGTCGATGACGAAAAAAATATCCGCGAGGGTCTGGCGCGGGCGCTGCGGCGTTCGTATGAGGTGCTGACGGCCGAGGGCGGACAGGCCGCGCTGAATGTGCTGGCCAATCAGCCGGTGGATGTGATGCTGAGTGACCTGCGCATGCCGGGGATGGACGGCCTGACACTGATGAAACGGGCTTTGGCGAATTCCCCGCACCTCATCTGTATTCTGCTGACGGCCTACGGAAACATTGAGACCGCCGTGGAGGCGATGCGTCAGGGGGCGACGGATTTTCTGACCAAACCGGTCAATCTGGACCAGCTTGAGCTGGTGCTGAAGCGGGTTCTCCGGTCGCGTAAAGCGGAAACGGAAAACCGGCAGCTTCGCGAACAGCTCGATACCAAGTACGGGATGGAAAACATTATCGGGAATTCGCCGCCGATGCAGGCGGTGTTCGATACGGTGCGGCAGGTGGCTTCATCCAGGGCAACGGTGCTGATTCAGGGAGAAAGCGGCACCGGCAAGGAACTGGTGGCCCGGGCCATTCATCAGCTCAGTGCCCGCAAACACGGGGCATTTGTGCCGGTGCACTGTGCGGCCCTGTCGTCAACGCTGCTGGAAAGCGAACTGTTCGGGCATGAGAAAGGCGCGTTCACCGGGGCCGCAGAGCAGCGCAAGGGACGGTTTGAAATGGCCGACGGCGGCTCGCTGTTTCTCGATGAAATCGGCGAAATCGATGCGAACGTTCAGGTGAAAATTCTGCGGGCACTGGAGGAGCGTCAGTTTGAGCGGGTCGGCGGACAGCAGATGGTTTCGGTGGATACACGCTTGATTGCGGCGACGAATCGGGATCTGAAGAAAATGGTCGATGAGGGAACGTTCCGGGAGGATCTGTTTTACCGGCTTTACGTCGTGGCGGTTCGTCTGCCTCCGCTGCGGGAGCGCACCGGCGACATTCCTCTGCTGCTGCGGCATTTTCTGGACGAGTTTAATCGCGAAAACGGGCGTGAGGTGGAGGGGTTTTCGCCGGATGCGCTCGATCTGCTCACGCGGTACAGGTGGCCCGGCAATGTACGCGAGCTGCGCAATGCGGTTGAACAGATGGTGGTTCTCGCGCGGTCGGTGCGGATCGGCGTCCGGGATCTTCCCGCACAGATTCGTCAATCCGGCACCTTCCCCGGCCGCGCGGGCGACGGCAGCGGAACCCTGGCGGATCTGGAGAAACAGGCCGTTCTGCAGGCGCTGGAGGCGGCGGGCGGCAACCGCACAAAGGCCGCCGAAAAGCTGGGAATCAGTCGCCGGACGCTGCATCGTAAAATTGCCGAATACGGCGATGCGGAAGTTCAATAAGTTTTGGGTTGAAGAAACGAAGGGGTTCAAGGATTCTTCTGAACTGTGATTCGCAATGTCGGGCTGCATCGAAAGGGCCTTCGCATTGCACATCACGCGGGACTCGTTCAACAGGGCTCCGCGGATGGATCTATTTGAACCGACTTGCCGGAGAGAGCACCATGGCCAAACAGCAGCAGCAACCGTTTGAATCCACACTTCAGGATCTTGTGTACAGTGTGGATGCCGGTCTCGGACTGAAAATCATCCGTACAACGCTTTTCTGTCTGTTTATTATCGGACTGATCGTTGTTTTTACCGCCCGGCAGTTTCGCGGGTTTGACGAGAAGGCGGCAATGGACTATGCGCAGCTGGGCCGAAACCTGGCGCAGTCGGGGCAGTATATTACGCAGGCCGTCCGGCCGGTCAGTATGGCCACCGTGGCGGCGAAGAGTTTTGACGGCGATGCCCGCATTGAGCGCCATCCCGAACTGTTTAAACCCCCGGTGCTGCCCGTGATTCTGGCCGCCAATTTTGCCTTTTTTGATTTAGTCGGGGTGAATCTTTTTCCGGACAGTGAAGCCTTTGAGGGCGTTCGCATTTATCCGGCCGAGCAGTGGGTCATTGTGCCGGTGCATCACCTGTTTACAGCCCTGTCCGGCCTGTTGGTTTACCTGCTGGGCCGGCGGCTGTTTTCCCATCATATCGGTCTGCTGGGTGTGACCTCCTATTTTCTGACGGAGATGGTGTGGATGGACAGCCTGCAGGCCACCGGTATTCCTGTGGCCGTGTTCTTTGTGCTGGGGGCCGTCTATTTTGCGCTGATTTCCATGATTCACCGCCGGGAGCGAAAAGCTCGGTGGAACTGGATGCTCTTTTTCTTTCTGTCGATCGCCTTTTCCGCCCTGGCGTTTCTGACCCGGTATGCCGCGGCCGCCATGGTTCCCGGCGTGGCCCTTTTTATCTGGATGATGGGCTCGCGCACGCAGCGCGGCGGCCATCTGGCGTTCTTCTATCTGGCGCTGACCTTCCTGCTGGTGTCCCCCTGGCTGCTGCGCAATATTCAGCAGTGCGGACTGCCGCTCGGACTGGCACCCTATACGGCGCTGCTGGATTCGGCGCGTTATCCGGGGGAGGCGCTGATGCGCACCCTGACACCGGATTTCAGCCTGATGGGAACGTTTCAGCTGGCCAAAGCCAAGTGGACAAAACAGTTCGCCGACCTGTATGTCAGCGGCTTCACGGTGCTGGGCGGCGGCATCCTGATCGCCTTTTTTATGGTGACCTTCTTCTACCGGTTTGTACGGGTGCATGTGCACAATCTGCGCTGGGGACTCGGCCTGTCCATCGTGCTCTTTTTTATCGGTGCCGGATTTTTCGGTTCCGGAGCGCTGCGGCTCTATCATCTCTTCTGGCCGTTTGCGATTCTCTACGGACTGGCCTTTTTCTCGATTCTGCTCGATCGGCTCGACCTCAAAATCCAGATCTATAAAATGGGTCTGACCGGCCTGGTCGTCGGGCTGACGGCTCTTCCGCTGATGGTGACCATTTTTCTTTCTCCGCCGCCCGGTCTGCCGTATCCGCCGTACTATGCACCGTTTGTGATGCGTGTGAGTGAACTGATCAAGCCGACCGAAATCATGTGCACGGATATGCCGTGGGCCACGGCCTGGTACGGCAGGCGCACCTCGGTGCTGATCCCTGAAACCCTGGACGACTACTACCAGATCAATGACTACCGCAAATACATCAGCGGCCTGTACATCACCACGCTGACCAAGGATAAACCCTTTGTTTCCGGTCTGATTGACGGCCCCGAAGAAAGCTGGTTCCCGATCATCATGGGACGCCTGCCGCCCGATTTTCCCCTGCGGCACGGCTTTGCCCTCAATAAACAGGATCAGCTCTTCCTGACCGACAGCGTCCGCTGGAGCGCCGACCGAATGCAGCAGCCCGCCGATGAAAATGAAGGCGGAGAATAGCGGAGACGAGGGATTCATGCGCATCGTTTTTTTCGGATCGGCATCCATCGGCATTCCCTCTCTGAAAGCCCTGCTGGCCGATGAACAGGTTGACGTGGTCGCGGCGGTGACCCAGCCCGACCGGCCGGCGGGCCGTCGTCGCCGTTTGACGCCCTGTGCGCTGAAGCGTTTCGCCCTCGACCGCGGGCTGCCGGTACTCTCTCCCGAAAAAGTCGGCACCAGCACCGCCGACCTCGCCGCACTGGATGCGGATCTGTTTGTGGTCGCGGCGTATGGACAATATCTGCCGCCGTCTGTGCTTGCGCTCCCGCGGTCCGGGTCGATCAATCTTCATCCCTCTTTGCTTCCGACCTATCGGGGCGCGTCGCCGATTCAGTGGGCGGTGGCCTGCGGCGACACGGAAACCGGTGTGACGGTACTCTACGTCAGCGAAAAAATGGACGCTGGTGATCTGATTCTGCAGCAGCGCGTGCCCATCGGGCCGGAGGACACCGCGGCATCGCTTGAGCCGGTTTTAGCGGAACGGGGCGCCGAGTTGATTGTTGACGCGGTCCGGCAGATTCGCGCCGGCACGGCTCCGCGTATTCCGCAGGATGATGCCGCTGCGACAGAAACACGCAAACTGACCAAAGCGGATGGCCGGCTGGACTGGACCTGTTCGGCCGAAACGCTTCGCAACCGCGTTCGCGGGTTTTTTCCGTGGCCCGGATGTTTTTGTCAGCTTCCGGATGGAAGCCGGTTGAAGGTGCTGCGCGCGGCGGTTGAGGACGGCTGCGGGGAGCCGGGGGAGCTGCTCGACACGTCCGGCACGGGGCCGCTGGTCGCGACGGGTGAAAAGGCCCTGCGGCTGAGCGAGGTGCAGCCGGCCGGGAAAAAACCTATGGACGGGGCGTCGTTTCTTCGGGGGCATCCGCTTTCGCCGGGGCTTCGTCTGGCGACACGCCGGCCTCTTTAAGGCGTTCCAGCAGACGTCCGGAATCCGGGTCGAGTTCCAGCGCCCGGTTCCAGTGAGCAATGGCTTTTTCGCGATGGCCCAGTTTGAGGTGCGTGTCGCCCAGATGCTCCCAGATCACCGGATCGTCGTCGATCTGCTCCCGGGCGCGTCGCAGCGTCTCCAGCGCTTCGGGATAGCGTCCCTGCATGTAGTAAATCCACCCCAGCGTGTCGAGAAAGGCTCCGTTGTCGGGATCGACGGCCAGCGCCTCACGGATCAGTTCCAGGCCGGTGTCCAGTTTTTCGCCGCGCTCGGCCCACATGTAGGCCACATAATTGCGGGCCGCCGCCGCCGTGCCCTCGGTTCCGGTTTCCATGGCCCGGTAAAACAGCGGTTCGGCTTCATCCAGCCGGCCGGCCCGTTCGTGCAGCGCGGCATACTGATAATAGAATTCTCCGCTCAGCAGATTGGTTGAGCCGTCCTGCTGAGCGGCTGTTTTGAAGCGACGAGCGGTTTCAAGCGCTTCGGCATACTCCTTGCGGTCGGCCTGCAGCATCATGAGGTAATACAGCGCTTCCGCCGTCTGCGGGCTGCGCGTGTGGAAGGCCTTGAGCAGCTGAATGGCGCCGTCAATCGAAACGGGCGATTCGCCCGAAAGCAGCGATTGCATATATTGTTTGAGCACCACGGGGGAATGATCGGCGGTTGCGGCCAGTAGATCCGCCGCCTGCTCGGAATGACCGCTTTTTTGCGCGGATATGAGGAAATGATACAGAAAGAAGGGGTTGGCGGTCCACTCCTTCTCCGGGGCGTCCTGTCGAATCGTATTCAGTTCGGTGTAGGCCGCGTCGTATGCTTCGGACTGCAGGTAGAGATATCCGAGGACACTGCGCAGGTTGTATGCATCCGGATAGAGATCCAATGCCTGCGTCAGGACGTCTTCAGCGGCGGCGGTATCGTCTGTGTCGATGTACAGCGAGCTGAGCTGTGCATAGATATACATCGGCGGCGCAGGGGCCTGGATCCGGTGTTCAAGATGATCGATCAGCAGGCCGTACTGCTCCGGCGGCATGTGTTCGGCCAGGTGCTGCAGCCATGCGGCCGGCTCGGTGCCGGTTTGGACGGCCATGCGGTCATACATGTCGAGACACTCTTCAAGGCGGCCCGATTCAATCAGCAGATCGAAAAGCTGCCGGTTTGCAGACAGATCGCCGGGACTGAGCTCGACCGCACGACCGAACGCGTCCAAAGCGCCGGCAGGATCGTCTGCCGCCCGCAGAACCAGGCCGAGCTGCTGCCAGCGGTCGGGGTGATCGGGATCGGCATCCAGTGACCGCCGCAGCAGATCCGCCGCTGCGTCCAGTTCTTCGCCGGCCGGTTCGCTGCCGTCCTGTTTCGGCTGCATGCGAAGGGTTCCCAGCAGATGCAGAAGATCACTGTGTGTGCCGTGTTCGGCCAGTGCCTTCTGCAGGATTCCGGCGGCGGGTTCCTTCCGCTTCTGTGAGAGATAAAAACGGCTCAGGGCGAGGGCCGCTTCAGCATGTTCCGGATGATCGGCGTACACCTGTTTAAACAGCGTTTCCGCCTGTTCCGGCTGCTCGGTCAGGGCATACACACGGGCCTGGAGCAGCCGGGCTTTGATCGGATCTGCCGAGCGGGCGGTCAGCGTTGCAGCCAGACGGCGGGCCAGTTCCGGCCGATTGTTCTTCAGGGCAATACCGATGGCGGGCAGGGTCGGCAGCTCCCCGGACGGATCCAGCTCGGCGGCGGCCTGCAGGTGATGGAGTGCATTGGTGGAATCGCCGTTGGCTTCGGCCAGCAATCCCATGCTGAACCGGGCCATGGCTTCGGCTTTTTCATTCCGGCTTAAGCCCGGAGCCGATGAAGATGTACAGCCGGACCCGAGCAGAACAAGAAAGCCGCACAGCCCGGCGGCGGCGGCAAATCCGGTCTGGCGGATGCGGTGCATAACAGACCTCTCATTGAACGCAGCACAGAACATCAACCCGTAAATATACCGGCCGTCTGTGCGGTTCGGTTTATTTCTTTTTGTGCCGATCGCCGCGGCTGCGTTTGCGCCGCTTGTGTTTCGACATCTTTTTCTTACGCCATTTTTTAATGGTTCCCATAATCGGTTTGTCCTTTTGTACGCTACGCAACCACTTTGTTCAGTCCGATTTCAATAATTCCTTCCGCCCCGGCCGCTTTGAGCCCCGGGATGATCTCCCGGACCACGGCTTCATCCACGACCGTTTCAACGGCCACCCAGCTCTCATCATCGGCCAGTCCGCTGACGGTCGGCGCATGCAGCGCCGGCAGCAGCTCCCGGACCCGGTCCAGATTGCTCTTCTCGACATTGAGTTTAATCAGAACCTTGTCCATTGCATTGAGTGCGGCCGTCAGCAGCAGGGCGATATTTTCCAGCTTCGAGCGTTTCCATTCGTCTTCCCACGCATCGACATTGGCAAAAAATTTGGTATAGGATTCCATCAGTGTATCGACAATGCGCAGCTTGTGGGCCCGCAGGGAGGAACCGGTTTCGGTGATATCCACAATGGCGTCGGCAAACTCGGGAACCTTCACCTCGGTCGCCCCCCAGGAAAACTCCACCTCGGCTTGCACGCCGTTCTTTTCGAGCCAGCGCTCAACCAGGCCGACGCCTTCGGTGGCAATGCGTTTTCCTTCCAGATCCTTGACCGATTGGATGGCGGAATCTTCCGGCACGGCGAGCACCCAGCGAACCGGCCGTTTGGTCTGTTTGGAGTAAACCAGGCTGCAGAGTTCCTGCACCGTTGACCCGTTCGCCGCGATCCAGTCGAGTCCTGCGATACCGGCATCCAGCATGCCGTGTTCCACGTACCGGCTCATTTCCTGCGGACGCAGCAGGCGCAGGTCGATCTCCGGATCGTCAATGGATGGAAAATACGATCGGGAACTGCCCGAAATTTTAAACCCGGCCTTGGCAAACAAGGCATAGGTCGAGTCCTGCAGGCTGCCCTTCGGTAATCCGATAATCACTTTGTTCATATGCTCAAAAAGCCTTCCTTTTCTGAATCAGGAGCGTTGGACTATACGGAAAAGGATTCCGAGCGTCTACCGTTAAATCGGAGTTTTCGGCCCCC
>CAZITJ010000063.1:0-12079 GCA_964542135.1 uncultured Verrucomicrobiota bacterium | reverse complement strand
AAAATAAGAACATATCCCAACAAGCAAAGTCAGCCTATTGGTCGCTGCGCTCCCAAACGCTGCTTTGAGACGTTGGCGCCGCCTGAAGGCGGCTCAACAACTGCCCGTTGATCAGGACTCGCCTGACGGCGACTCCTGATCACCGCGCTGGTGACCGGAACTCCGGCCAACCTCTTTGCCATCAGGCTGCGCCTGATAATATTTACCTGATTTTCAGGGTGGCGACACCGATGAGGGCGAAGATGATGGAGAGAATCCAGAAGCGGATGGTAATGCGGTTTTCGTAGGCGGCGATGTTTTTGCCGTCGCGCCGCGCCTTGTGTTCAAAATGATGATGCAGCGGCGCGCACAGGAACAGGCGCCGCCCTTCCCCGCAACGCTTGCGGGTGTATTTGAACCACAGCGTCTGCATCAGCACGCTGGCGGCCTCCATCACGAACACGCCGCCGACGATGATGAGCACCAGTTCCTGTTTGATCAGAATGGCGACGGTAGCGATGCCGCCGCCGATGGCGAGGCTGCCGGTGTCGCCCATAAAGATGCGCGCCGGATGGCAGTTGAACCACAGGAACCCGAGACCGGCGCCGAGCAGCGCGCCGCAGAACACCGCCAGTTCGCCGGCGCCCGGCACAAAGGGCACCTGCAGATACTCGGCGAAGGTGTAGTGGCCCGCCACGTAGGCCATGGCCAGATAGGCGGCCACGGCCGAGTTGGAGCAGCCGATGGCCAGCCCGTCGAGTCCGTCGGTCAGGTTGGCGGCATTGGAGGAACCGACCAGCACCAAAAAGACAAAAACCAGTGTGCCGATGAATCCCATCGAGGCAATCACCGGGACCTTGACGAAGGGAACCATGAGCATCTGCGTGCGGGCGCAGATGTCGGGATCGGAGCAGAGCGCCGCCAGCAGCAGCAGTGTCCAGCCGGCCTGGGCGGTCAGTTTGACATGCGGGGCAAGACCGGCTCTGCGCCTGATTTTGAGGTAGTCGTCCACAAAGCCCAGCACGCCCAGAAACAGAAAGGTGGTCAGCGCACAGAGCACATAAAAATTTCCCGGTTCGGCGCACAGCACGGCGGCGGCGGCGGTGGCAAACAGAATGAGCAGACCGCCCATGGTCGGGGTGCCGATCTTGGCCGAACGATCCAGCCCGCCGACCCGCTCGTCTTCGCGGAGCTCGCCGTATTTAAGACGGCGCAGCCTTTCGATCAGCCACGGCCCGATCATCAGGCTGAGAACAAACGCGATCCCCGCAGCCAGAACGGTGCGGAAGGTGATGTAGCGAAAAATCCGCAGCGGTGAAAACACATCACTGAATTGATGCAGCCAATAGAGCATAAGACGTCCCTGGATGAATGGAATACTGGAATACTGGAGCAAGGGGGTGTCGGGTGTCGTGTAAAAAAGAAACCAGGAGACCCACACGGCTAAAAGTTATTTTACTGTTCATCATTTTGTATACCTCCCCGAAGTGCCGCCGCGGAAAAATGCAAAGAACACCGACCTTTACAGCAAGGTCTTCCGGCATCTCATCTAAATTCAAGTCCGGCAACGGCCCGGACAGGGCTCCCACGAAAGAAAACGAACGGCCGATGGCACATTGCGCACAAGAACAGCATCCTTGATTTTAGATCCGGGCTGTTTCTCCGTAAAAAACTTATTTTTCATCATAAATTCTCTCTTTTTTGTTCTCGATGCGTTTTTTCGCGGCAAATCCTCTTACAATTCGTCAAGAATCGTTTCGAGACGCTCACCGCGCGAGGCTTTAAGCAGCACCCTATCACCTGTCTGAATTTTTTCACGTAAAAGCGCGACGGCGTCGCTCTTTTTTATTCCGGAATTCCATAGATCGCCCACAAAAACAACACAGTCTAAATTCAAGTTCTTCGCAAAAAGAGTCAGTTCCGCATGTTCGGTTTTGCTCTGTGCGCCCAGCTCATGCATGCCGCCGAGCACGGCAATGCGGTTTCCGGTGCAGGGAAGCTCCGCGAAGGCGGAGAGTGCGGCGCGCATGGAAAGCGGGTTGGCGTTGTAGGCATCGTTAATAAAAAGGACGTTATCTTTTTTAATCGTTTGCCACCTCATCGGTGCGGGCGCAAATGCATTCAGCCCCGCCTGCACTTCTGCGACGGAAAGCCCCAGCTCCAGCCCGACCGTCGCGGCAAAACGGGTGTTCTGCATCATGTACTCTCCGGGCTGTGGAGAAGCAAAAGCCTGTTGCGTCAGTGTCACAACATTTCCTTTAAAACCGGATTGAAGCCGCGCAAACCACTCGGAACCGGCATCGAAGACGGCATTCGCGGCGTGGTTTAAAATAGCGGCTTTCTCATCGGCAATATTTTCCAGGGATTGGAAAAATCCGATATGGGCTTTTCCAATGGTTGTAATCAGGGCCCAGTCGGGGCGCAGCAGCGAAGCGAGCCGGTCGATTTCGCCGGGGTGATTCATGCCGAGTTCGAAAACAAAAAAGCGGGCGCGGCGGTCGGCGGCCAGCATACTGAGCGGCAGACCGATGTCGTTGTTCCAGTTTCCGCGTGTTTTGGCAACGGATCCTTTTTGAGCCAGAACCGAAGCGAGCAGATCCTTGACGGTGGTTTTGCCGGCGCTGCCGGTGATTCCGATAACGGTTCCGTCCCAGGTGGAGCGCGCACCGGCGGCCAGCTGCCACAACGCATTCATCGTATCCGGAACAACCAATTGAGGGATCGCAAGGGGCGGCCTGTCCGTCGCGGCCCCGGCGGAGGCGGAACACCCGCGCTCGATGATCAGACCGGCCGCGCCTTTTTCAACGGCCTGTTCGACAAAACGATGCCCGTCGTGATTTTCGCCCTTGAGGGCGATGTAGAGGTCGCCTTTTTTCAGGGTGCGGGTGTCATGACCAATCGTGAGATTTTCCAATGTCCGGAACTGTTCATCCGCATTTTTCCAGGGTGTGGAAACCCATTCGGAGAGCTCTGCGGCGGTGTATCCTCCGTTGACAGCCGGGGGTTCCTGCGCGGTCTTCTTCATTCTCAAAGGGCCTCCCGGACGGCGTCACGGTCGTCGAAAGGCACGATGGCGCCGTCGAATTCCTGATAGGTTTCATGCCCTTTGCCGGCAATCAGCAGGCTGTCTTTGCGCCCGATGAGGTCGATGCCGCGGGCGATGGCGGCTTGACGGTCGAGAACGATCTCATATTTACGCTGGGAGTCGAAGCCCGCGGCGATATCGGCGGCGATTTTTTCGGGGATTTCGCGGCGGGGGTTGTCGTTGGTGATGACGGTATAGTCGGCGAGCCGCGAAGCGACGTTTCCCATCAGGCGGCGCTTTCCGGTATCCCGGTTTCCGCCGCAGCCGAAGACGGCCACCAGCTTACCGGGCGTTATTTCACGGAGCGCGGAGAGGACATTGCCGAGGGCGTCATCGGTATGTGCGTAATCGATATAGATCTGTTTACCCCGGCGTGCGCACACCGGCTCCAGCCGGCCGGGGACATATTCCATCCCGGCGAGGGCGCCGGCGATGGTCGGCACCGGAATGTCGAGTGCACCGGCGACGGCGAAGGCGGCCAGCGCGTTGTACAGATTGAAGCGGCCGATCAGTTTCAGGGACACATCGGCCGCCCCCCAGGGGCTTTCAACGTGCATGCGGGACCCCTTGGCACTGCTGCGGGCTTCGGTGCCGCGCACGTCGGCCTGACCGCCGAAGCCGAAGGCGATGCGGCCGGCCAGGTGCTTTTTCTCTTCCAGCAGGCGGCGGCCGCAGGGATCATCTGCATTGATGACGGCAAAGCGGCCGACCTGATTGAAGAGGCGTGATTTGACTTTATAGTATTCTTCGAGCGAGCCGTGATAGTCGAGGTGGTCCTGGGTGAGGTTGGTGAACACCGCGGTGTCGAAGAGCATGTTGCCGACGCGTTTCTGGGCGAGCGCATGCGAGGAGACTTCCATGACAGCGCTGTCGCATCCGGCCCGTATCATCTGGGCGAGCATGGACTGGATGTCGGGGGCTTCGGGGGTGGTGCGGGCGGCGGGCAGCACGCGTTCGCCGATTTCGTAGCGCACGGTTCCGATCAGTCCGGGCCGCCGCCCGGCGGCGCGCAGAATTTCACGGAGCATAAAGCTGACCGTGGTTTTCCCGTTGGTGCCGGTGATGCCGACGGGGCAGAGTTTTTCCGCGGGCCGGCCCCAGAACACCGCCGCCATGGCGGCGAGTGCGGCGCGGGCGTCGGGCACGCGGATACAAACGGTTTCGGGAGAACAGATGCACGGGGATTCGCACACGACGGCGGCGGCGCCGCGCTGCACGGCGTTTTCAACGTGCCGGACGCCGTCGGTCTGTTCACCGGGGAGGGCTGCGAACAGCGCCCCGGGACTGGCGCGGCGGGAGTCGTAAACCAGTGCGGCGATTTCGCAGTCTGCGGGTCCGTGCTGTTCCAGCACGTCGAGCGATTCAATCAGTTGGCTGAGTTTCATTGTCTGCATGCTGTTATAGACGATTCGGTTCGGGTTGACGGATATATTCGGTGGGAAATCCTTCCGGCGGGATGCGCAGATAGCGGGCGGTCCGGTCGGCAATCTGCCGGAAGAACGGAGCGCAGACGGTGCCGCCGTAATGTGCACCGCGCGGGTTGTCGGCCACCACAATAATGCTGATGGCCGGATTTTCAACGGGCAGGAAGCCGACAAAAGACGCGAAATACTGATCGGCATGATACCCGCCGTTTTCAAGGTCGGGTTTCTGTGCCGTGCCGGTTTTCCCCGCGACCAGATAGCCGCGCAGCGCGGCTTGGGTGCCGGTGCCGCCGGGCTGCGTCACACGGGCAAGCAGCCGGCGCATCAGCCGGGCGGTTTCGGGGCGGATGGGCCGTCCCAGCGGTTCGGGCCGGGCTTCTTCGACGGTAAAACCGTTGGCATCCACCACTTTGCTGACGATAAGCGGCCGCAGCCGAACGCCGTCGTTGGCGATGGTGCTGAACGCGGAGATCATCTGCAGGGCGGTCACGAGCACCTCATGGCCCATGGCCAGCCGGGTGACGCTGATTTTTGACCAGCGGCGGACGGGCCAGACAATCCCGGCCTCTTCGCCGGGCAGATCGATCCCGGTCTGCTGTCCGAAACCGAAGGCACGCAGCGTTTCGTAGACCCGCTGATTGCCCATGCGCAGGGCAATTTTAGCCGCACCGATATTGCTGGATTTTTTCAGGATATCGGCCACGGACAGAATGCCTTCGGGATGGGAATCGTGCAGGGGGCTGCCGCCGTAATACCAGGCGCCGTCTTCGCAGTCGAAGCGATCGAGCGGGGAGACCGTGCCGTCGTCGAGCGCGGCGGCAAGCAGGACGGCTTTCATGGTGGAACCGGGTTCAAAGCCGAAGCGCAGGGCGCGGTTGCGCCGCCACTCGGCGGGGGCAATGCCGTAGCGGTTGGGGTTGTAGGTGGGCAAGGAGGCCATGGCGAGAATTTCGCCGGTGCGCACGTTCTGCACGATGGCCCAGGCTCCTTCCGGCTCATAGGCTGCATTCAGTTCGTCGAGCGCCTGCTCGGTGAAGTGCTGAATCTGCTGGTCGATGGTAAGATAGAGATCGGCGCCGGGCTGCGGATCGATATCGACGGTGCGCCGGCTGTAGATTTCGCGGCGGCGGGCGTCGGTGAGACTGACGCGCAGGCCGGTGCTGCCCTGCAGGCGGCTGTCGAACGTCTGTTCAACGCCGGCGCTGCCGACGCCCTGGCGGTTGGCAAACCCGAGAACATGCGCCCCCAGAACGCCTTTGGGATATTCACGTACGGCGACGTCCTCGAAAATCAGCCCCCTGAGCCCCAGCGCGCGCAACGGTTCGGTGACGGAACGGCGGGCGTATTTCTCAACGCGCACGTACTGCCGGTCCGGCTGATGGAGAAGCGCCCGGAGCTCGGACCGTTCTTTCATGGGAAGGTGGCGGACGAGCGCATCGAGCACGGCGTTGGTATCGCCGTGCTCATGGATGAACTTCGGGTCGATACAAATGTGCTGTGCGGAAATATCGAGGGCCAGCAGCTGTCCCGTGCGATCAAGAATACGACCGCGCGGCGCACGCGTGGTCTGTTCAATACGCCGGGCCTTTTCAAACCGGGCACGCGTATGTTCCGAGGGGTTGATATGCAAAATCGCCAGGCGCGCAGCGAGCCCGGCGAAGATCGCCGCGACCGCGGCGGAGATCAGAATGATGCGTCCCCTATCCTTCATTCATAGCAGTCCCTTCAGGAACCGGGCCGGTTGTAGGCGAGAGTCCGCTCTTCTTCGGACCGGCGGCGCACACGGACAATGCGGCGTTCTTCAGGGAGTGTCATGTCCAGGCCGTGACGGGCGAGCGCCCGTTCGAAGCTGGCGGGTGCGAGCAGATTGGCCCAGCGGTCCTGTTCATTGATGAGCCGGCGGCGGGTTTCACGCTGTGTGTATTCAAGGCGTTTGATTTCCTGTCCGAGCTGTTCACAGCGGGCGCACAGGAAGATATAGCCGATTCCAAAGACGGCCACCACCACCAGAATATTGGCGAGCATCACGGGGAAGGGAATGGCCACCTGCGCTTTGCGGCGGGCTCGGTTTTTCTTTTTTTTCATGAGTCGATCTCCCGTTCCGCAACGCGCAGTTTGGCGGATCGCGCGCGCGGGTTGAACTGACGTTCCTGCGGTCCGGCCGTGAGCGGGCGGCGGGTCAAGCGGCGGACGGGCGGCGGATCGAACCGAATCTGTTCGCCCCCCTGCTGGAGGGATACGCGCCGGACGGTATGCCGCCGGAAGCAGTTTTTGACGCAGCGGTCTTCCAAACTGTGAAAGGTGATGACGGCCATGCGACCGCCGGGCCGCAGCAGCGAGAGCCCGGCTTCGAGGCCGGCCTCCAGACTGTCGAGTTCCGCGTTGACCGCCATCCGCAGGGCCTGAAAAGTTCGGGTGGCGGGGTGGCGGGGGCCGCGCCGCCCGCCTTTGGCCCGCTCAACGATGGCGGCCAGCCGCCCGGTGCGTTCGATCGGCTGACGGGTGCGCTCCTGACAGATGGCCCGGGCAATACGGCGGGCATCGCGTTCTTCACCGAACCGGCGAAGAATGTCGGCCAGCCTCTCTTCGGATTCGCCGTTGACCCAGTCGGCAGCGGTGCGGCCGCGCGACGGATCCATACGCATGTCCAGCGGACCGTCCTGCGAGAAGCTGAAGCCGCGTCCGGCCGTATCGAGCTGCGGTGAACTGACGCCGAGGTCGAGGAGCACCCCGGTCACGCCGTTTACACCGATCTGTCTGCATTCTTCTTTCATACCTGAAAAATTCGCGTGGCGCAGGCTGAGCTGTTTATCGAACGGCTGCAGCCGGGCGGCGGTTTGCTGTATGGCTTCTTCATCACAATCGAGTCCGATCAGCCGGCCCTCCGGGGCCAGGGTTTGCAGGATGGCTTCGGCATGCCCGCCCCGGCCGAGGGTTCCGTCGAGATAAATCCCCGCCGGGTCGGTGATGAGCAGGCGCAGGGTTTCCTCCAAAAGAACAGGAACATGCATGCATCTCCTTTTCAGACGGTGCGCATCAGATTCAGGGCCCGCCGGGAACAGTCGCCGATAAACGTGGCGGCCCGATTGGGCGTCATCAGCACAGTGCGCGGCATATCGCGGCCGGGCAGCCGGAGATAGCGGTCTTTTTCCCGGGTCATATCAATGGCCTGTGAAAACACCATATATTTTGCGATCCCTGTCATTCCCATTTCATCCACTCCTTTTTAATAGCCTCCGAAAAATGTGCTTTCAGCCAGCGGCGACTCCGATGGCAGCGCCAGGTCGAACTGTTCTTCATTCCACAGTTCAATGCGGGTGAGCGTGCCGACCAGGACGACCCGGCTGTCCACTTCGGCATGAGCCAGCAGTTCATCGCGTATACGGACACGCCCCTGTGCATCGACGGCCGGCGCATCCGCGGCCGCCGTCATGGCGCGCACGGCCTGCTGATCGTTCGGATCCACCGCCCCGGCTTCACGAAGCTGCTGAAGCCGGCGGTTCATTTCCGCCGCCGTGTATAAATACAGGCACTTGCGATCCGGATGCGGAAACACAAACAGACGGGCGTTTTCTCCCAGCATGGCGCGCCAGATCGACGGAACGATCAACCTGCGCTTGGGATCCAGCGTGTGGTGGAATGAACCGACGAACAACTGCTCAACCGTTAATTCCGCTGTTTTCATAATCCACTTCGCCCTTCTGTGCTCCATTTTATTCCATTATGTCCCACCAATCGTCAATTCAATTTTGTTTTTATTTTTGTTTGAACAAAATCTACAGAGAATTGACAAAAGAAACCGAACTGCTAATGATTCGGACGTAATGAACAGACACAAAACAAGGAGGACCATATGAAGAAATTAATGATGATGATCACCGCAGTATCCGCGCTGGGGATGATGACTGTGTACGGCATGTCGAATCCGCCGGAGGCGGGTCAGGCCCAGGCCGGACACGGACACAAACATGGCCAAATGAAAGGCGGCTGCTGTACGCCGGACGGTTCCTGTAAAGCCGACGGCTCCAGCTGCGGAATGAAGAAAGGTTCCTGCGAAAAGCCGGCGATGAAAGCCGACTGCTGCACGCCGGACGGGTCCTGTAAAGCCGACGGATCCGATTGCGGCATGAAAAAGAAACGCTGCGGCAGCTCGTGTGAAGAATCAGCCCAAAAAGCCGGCAAGCAATGCGGCGCGACCTGTTCTGAAGAAAAGAGTGAGAAAAAAGCGGCCGCCTGCGAAGGCGGAACCTGTGAATTGCCGAAATAATCCACCCATCCGACCCAAACCCCGCCCTCTCCGGTCATCCGGAGGGGGTTTTTTAATGCACAGCGAGGCGGTGCGCACCGTCTTTGCCACGGGCGGTAAGAATCAGCCCTTCGGCGGCAGCTCAACAATTGACAGCCAGAAATTTTCGATAATCTTAATGACCTCGATGAACCGGTTGAGATCAATCGGCTTGCGGACATAGCAGTTGGCATATTGCCGATAGGCTTTGGCTACATCCTCGTCGGCATCCGAGGTGGTGAGAATGACAACCGGAATCGAGCGCAATGTTTCATCGGCTTTGATTTCGGTGAGGACTTCCCGGCCGTCCTTTTTCGGCAGATTGAGATCGAGCAGAATGAGATCGGGCCGCGGCGCGTCGGCATACCCGTTGAGCCGACGCAGAAACTCCATGGCGACGACTCCGTCTTTGGCTACATGCAGCTGGTTGCAGATTCTGTTTTCTTTCAGCGCCTCCTGTGTCAGGCGGACGTCGCCGGGGTTATCCTCGACGAGCAGAATTTCGATCGCACGGTAAACGGCCATGGCTATCCGGCTCCTTTCTTCGGAAGGGTAAACCAGAATGAGCTCCCCTTTCCATAAACAGACTGTACACCGATTGTTCCTCCGTGTCTCTCAATAATTCGACGACAGACGGACAGCCCGATTCCGGTACCGGGATAATCGCTGCGGCTGTGCAGGCGCTGAAAAATCTTAAAAATCCGTTCCTGATAGGCCGGTTCGATGCCGATGCCGTTGTCTGCAACAGTGATTTTCCAGTACGAGGAAGACGCCCGGGCCGTAATACGGACGTCCGGCGGGGCCTCGCCGCGGAACTTGATGGCATTGCTGATCAGGTTCTGGAAGAGCAGGCCGAGCTGCAGCTTATCGCCGTAGACCGCAGGCAGCGGCCGGGCGGTAACGGTCGCACCGGTTTCGAGGATACGCCGTTCCAGATCGCGCAGCACCCGCTGAAACACGGCGTTGAGATCGACCGGTTCGAATGGTTTCTGTTGTGTGTTCAGGCGGGAATAATTCAGAAGCGAATCGATCATCTGCTGCATGCGCACAGCACCATCTGCTGCAAACGCAATAAAGTCACGGGCATCCTGATCGAGACGGTCGCCATACCGTTTTTCGAGAAGCTGCACATAATTGGCAACCATGCGCAGCGGTTCCTGCAGATCGTGGGACGCGACGTAGGCGAACTGTTCCAGATCGCGGTTGGAAACGGAAAGCTTTTCTGTCATCGCGGCCTTCTGGCGATAAAAGACAACGCGCTGATGCCGCCACAGCATGCCGCCGGCTGCCGCGGCGGCGAACAAAAGGATGGCCGTCATCAGGATGACCTGCCGAAGCCGTTCACGGATGGGCGCAAACACTTCGGCTGTATCGCGCCGGGCCACAAGGAACCAGGGGGTTCCGGGGATGGCCCGCAGAGCGGAAAGCACAGGCTTGTTACGATAGTCAACGCCCTGGAAAAGGCCTTCGCGACCCCGCACCGCCTGGACGGCGGGGAGATTGGTGCGGCTCAGCGGCAAGTGCACACTGAGCACCCGGTTGGTATTAAACCGCAGACTGCTGATAAAAGCGACCTGGTCGCCCTCCCTGCGCACCAGCAGGGTTTCAGCCGTTTCACTGGGAACGGGCCAGCGCCGGAGAAACGGGTACAGATAGCGGTGCGGATCAATCTGCAGGACGCAGACGCCGAGCGGCACGGTGCCGTCGTCGCCGGCGTACACGGGCACCTGAACACTCAACAGAACCGGCAGTTCCGGTGCATGACGGTGAAAATCCTGAAACCCAATCCGTCCGGTCCGGAGGATATCGGAGACTTCGTTGACGAGAGGTTCTCCCGGGGGATCCAGCCCGTCGGGAACAGAGAGGCGGAGCTGCCCGTCCGCATCCAGAAGCAGGATGCGCTTATAATCGTATTCGGTTTGAACTTTGCCGAGCCAGATCTCAAGGCCCTGGCGGTCTGCGGCAGGATCCGGACTCTGAAGGAACTGCTGAACCTGCCGTGAAAAGACGGGGTTCTGAAACAGGACCCGGCCGTCCCCCAACCGTTCCCGCCGCCAGCGGGTCAGTTGATCAACCTTCAGATCGGCGATGGCAAGCAGCTGCCTGCCGGCTTCTGCGCGGTAGCTGCGTTCATAGCTTTCATAATGGAACACGCCAACCGTCACAATTCCGCCTGCCATGCAGAAAAAAAACAGCCCGAACAGCAGCGAGGTTCTGATGTTCCCCGAAAGCATCATTTCGGCAAAGCCGAGCAGAACGAATGCGGCGGCCGTGGTCAGCGCCATCGGAATGAGGTTCCCGCCGTACATCAGCGGGTCTCCGTAGCAATACGCCAGCAGAAACAAAAAACCGGTAACGAACGTCAGAACGGCCGTTGCGAGCACCGGATACACGCTCCACGCCGATTTTTGTTTCCGCAGCAGAAGCAGCAGAAGCGACAGTCCTGCGGACAGAAAGCCGAAGCCGGTCGCCGGCGACATCCGTCCGATCGGGATGCCGTTGAGATCGCCGCTAACCGGGACCAACCGTTCTTCAATCCCGGCATTCAGTCCAGCGTATTCAAGCGCTTCCAACAGACCGAAGAGCGTTACAGCGAGTACAGCAACCGCACAGAACAGCCGTGAGCGCCTGCCGGCGGAACGATGCCTTCGGACGAAAAGCACCAGTGACAGGACCAGAAAACAAACCGCCGTGGAGGGCGCCATGGGAATAAAGTATTCCTGAACACGTCCCAGTCGCTCCCAGCCGGGCAGATAGGCCAGCAGTCCCGCAACAGCGATCAGAAGAACGCCGCCGGCAGCCATTGCAGCCCCGCTGTCTGCGTGCGGACGGATCTGTTTCAGCTTCACGTTCTCTCTCCGCGCCGGGGACGCAGACGGGTGCGGAGTTCCAATAAAACCCGTTCCACCTGTTCTTTTTTCAGCGGACGATCCAGATAGGCCGTGAAGAGCTTTCCGTCTGCTTCATCCGGATCAAAACACCAGTTGGACAGGCCGACCCAGGGAACATCCGGATGGACGGAACGGAGGGCGGGGAGTTCGTCACGAAGCCCGGCCATATCCAGATTCAGAAAGACGGCATCCGGCGGCGTGTCTTCCTCAAGCTGAGCGCGAATACGTTTCACCGAATCTGCATAATGCATCCGAATGCCGAAGTTTTCCAGCAGGTGTTCGGCCGCACGCATATCGGCGGGATCATCGTCCCAGATACAGACGGAGCGGCCTTTCCACAGCAGCCGGATCTGCTCGTTGTCGATGCGGGCGCCCTGGTTCGGCTGACAGGGCAGGATCAGCCGGAACACCGATC
>CAZITJ010000062.1:0-12227 GCA_964542135.1 uncultured Verrucomicrobiota bacterium | reverse complement strand
GTCGAATCACGGTTTCAGGAGACATGTTTTTTTCACAGCATGCACGCAATGCGCTTAACAGAGCTTCGGCGTGCGCCACGTTGGGATTCACCTCCGGGCGGTAAAAAATCTTCAGTCCCTTCCTGTTCGGCGTAATGAGTCCGCGGGCACGGATGGCCCGCAACTGATACCTTTAAAGGTAATGATTATGGGTACACAAAAAGTGGGTATAAATCAGTTTATGTAAAGTTCATTGCGGGGAGATCACGGGGGAATTGAAGCCGGCTACTGCCCGCAGCACTTTTTGTATTTTTTACCGCTTCCGCAGGGGCAGGGGTCGTTGCGGCCGACTTTGCTGCCGTCGGGACGGGTCGCGGGCGCCGTCGTACGCGGCGGCGAAGCGGAAGAAGCGTCCGCAGGCCGGGCCGGCGGAGCGCCGGTCTGCGGGCCGGCCGCTGCGCCCGGGGCCGCCTGCTGCCGGGCCGCCGCCATTGCTGAAATCTGTTCCCGGGCCTGATTGTCCACCCGCATTTTATTGAGCGACCGCCAGAATCCCTCCAGCGCTTCCATGGATGAGCCCGTGCGGAACATGTTCTGAGCCACCTCGGTTTTGATGCGGTCCATCAGGTCGCCGAAAAGCTGAAACGCCTCGCGTTTGTATTCGACGAGCGGATCGCGCTGTCCATACGCACGGAGATTGATGCCCTCGCGCAGGCTGTCCATGTTGCGCAGATATTCCTGCCAGTGCTCGTCCACGGATTGAAGAATCACCATTTGCTCAAGAGTTTTGATGCGTTGTGGATCCTCGTGGGAAACCTTCAGTTCGTAGGCTTCTTTGACACGTGCGCTGAGCAGCTCGATGCGTTCCTCCGGTTCATCCGGCAGATCGTTTTCGCGCAGACCGACCGGAAAGGTCATGTTGGCCCAGGCCAGAAATTCCTCGGCGGGGGCGCCGGCATTTTCCGTAATGGTGTCGGTGACAATTTCATAGAGCTGCTCGCGCGGCTCTTCACTGCGCAGAACGGTCTGGCGGAAGGTGTAGATGACTTCGCGCTGCTGGTTCATCACATCGTCGTAACGCAGGGTGTTTTTGCGGATGCCGAAGTTCATCTGCTCCACCTTGCGCTGGGCGTTTTCGATGGATTTGTTCAGCCACGGATGTTCGAGAACCTCCCCTTCCTCGATGCCGAGCTTTTCCATAATGCTGGCGATGCGGTCCGATCCGAAAAGCCGCATCAGATCATCTTCGAGCGAAACATAAAAACGGGAAAGGCCCGGATCGCCCTGGCGCGCGCAGCGGCCGCGAAGCTGGCGGTCGATGCGCCGCGCCTCATGACGCTCGGAGCCGATGACGTAGAGTCCGCAGGGGCGCTCTTCGAGCAGCTTGTGCAGCGGACGGCTCTCGCCCTCCGGACGGGCATTGAGTGTAAGTGTTTTGTCCTGAATCTGCTCGCGGCTGAGCCAGATTATTTCTTTGCCCAGCTTAATGTCGGTTCCGCGGCCGGCCATATTGGTGGCAATGGTGATGGCGCCGGGCTGTCCGGCCAGTGCGACAATTTCGGCCTCGCGCGCGTGGTTCTTGGCATTGAGGACGTTGTGGGGAATGCCCTGCCGGTCGAGCAGGCGGCTGATCACCTCCGAGGTTTCAACGGTGGCGGTTCCGACCAGTACGGGCTGTTTTCGGCCGTGGCACTCTTTGATCTGCTCAACGACGGCATTGTATTTTTCGCGTTTGGTTTTGTAAATCTGGTCGTTGATGTCCACACGGCGCACCGGTCGGTTGGTGGGGATAACGGTCACATCCAGACTGTAGATTTCGTTGAATTCGCCCGCTTCGGTCTCCGCGGTTCCGGTCATGCCGGCGAGTTTGTCGTACATGCGGAAATAGTTCTGGATGGTGATGGTGGCCAGCGTCTGGGTTTCCCGCTCGATTTTAACGCCTTCTTTGGCTTCCACCGCCTGGTGCAGCCCGTCGCTCCAGCGGCGGCCCGGCATGAGCCGGCCGGTAAAGGTATCGACGATGACCACCTGGTTGTTCTGCACGACGTATTCGACGTCTTTTTCATAGATGCAGTGGGCGCGGATAAGCTGGTTGACCGCATGAATGCGTTCGCTGCGGGTGGAAAAATCGTCCTGAAGCTGCTGGCGCTTCACCAGTTTTTCTTCGCCGGCCAGATCGGTGCGGCCCTCGAGTTCGGAAAGGGCGGTGGCCAGATCCGGCATCACAAAATGCTCCGGATCGTCGGGGTTGAGCATTTCGCAGCCTTTATCGGTCAGGTTGGCATCATGACTTTTTTCATCGACGGTGAAAAAGAGTTCTTCGCGCAGTGCTCGCGCCTCCTCTTTCCAGGTATCGGTCAGCATCATGTTGTTGACCCGTTCAAGCAGCTTGCGGTGTGCGGGCTCTTCGATGAGCTTGGCGAGCTGCTTGTTTTTCGGCATCCCCTGATGCACCTGATAGAGGCGGCGCTGGGCGTCATCGGTCTCTCCTTTTTCCAGCAGATCGCGGGCCTCTTTCATCAGCCGGGTCACGAGCTCCTGCTGGCGGCGCACGAGACGGCCGACCACCCCGTTGAGGGAACGGTACTGTTCATCTGCGGAATACGGTGCGGGGCCGGAAATGATCAGCGGGGTGCGGGCTTCATCGATCAGAATCGAGTCAATTTCGTCGACAATGGCGTAGGCGTGTCCGCGCTGCTGCACCATATCGGCGGGACGCATGGCCATGTTGTCGCGCAGATAATCGAACCCGAACTCGGAATTGGTTCCGTAGGTGATGTCGCAGTCATACTGCTCGCGCCGCTCCGGCGGCGGCATCATGTTTTTTAGACAGCCCACACGCAGGCCGAGATAGTCATAGACAGCCCCCATCCAGGTGGAGTCCCGTTCGGCGAGGAAATCATTGGTGGTGATCACATGGACGCCGCGGCCGGCCAGTGCGTTGAGATAGACCGGCAGGGTGGCGACCAGCGTTTTTCCCTCCCCGGTCATCATTTCGGCGATTTTTCCCTGGTGCAGCACGATCCCGCCGATCAGCTGCACATCAAACGGCACCATTTCCCAGACCACATCGTGGCCCGACACATGCACGGTTGTACCGCACAGCCGGCGACAGGCGTTTTTCACAACCGCGAAGGCCTCGGGAAGCAGATCATCGAGTGTTTCGCCCTTTGCCAGCCGGTCGCGGAACGCCTGCGTTTTGGCTTTCAGCGCCTCATCGGAAAGAGCCTGAAGGTCTTTTTCCAGCGTATTGATCTGTTCGACCAGCGGCATCATTTTTTTGATGTCGCGGTCGTTTTTGGATCCGAAAATTTTTCTGAGCAGTTTGTTGAACATAATCCATCCGGGCTGTCGACCGAATCAGGGTCGTTTCAAAAGGCGCGAGTTAAACACGACCATCCCGCCTTGGCACGAAAAAACGACGGCAGGAATGCGGGCCGGCAGACGATCTTACAACGAACCGTATCCATAGTTTTCGGCCACAAAGTCCAGATCTTTGTCACCGCGGCCGGACAGATTGACCAAGATCGAGCCGCGGCCCATTTCCTTCGCTTTTTTCATGGCAAACGCGACCGCGTGGGCACTCTCCAGTGCAGGGATGATTCCTTCCTGCCGGCTGAGTTTGAAAAAGGCATCGAGGCACTCGTTGTCATCGGCCGTGGTGTACTGTACCCGGCCGGCATCTTTCAAATGACTGTGTTCGGGGCCCACACCCGGATAGTCGAGGCCGCTGGCGATTGAATAGACCGGCGCAGGTTCGCCCTCTCCGTTCTGCAGAAGGTAACACTTAAAGCCGTGAATGATGCCGGGCATGCCGTAGGTCATCGTGGCGGCGTGATCCCCCGTTTTATCACCCCGGCCGAGCGGTTCCACGCCCCAGATTTCACACGGGTCGTCGAGAAAGGCTGAAAAAATGCCCATGGCGTTGCTGCCGCCGCCGACGCAGGCGGTGACAACATCCGGCAGATTGCCGGTCATTTCCTGAAACTGTTCGCGCGCCTCCACACCCACCACGCGCTGAAAGTCACGCACCATCATCGGAAACGGATGCGGGCCGACCACGGAACCGATGCAGTAGATCGATGTTTCGGGGTCAGCGAGGTAGGCCTGAAACGCGCTGTCCACCGCCTCTTTAAGCGTTTTCAGACCGAAGGACACCGGAACGACGGTGGCCCCGAGCAGTTTCATACGCACGACGTTGGGGTGTTCCTTGGCAATATCGACTTCGCCCATATGGATTTCGCAGTCGAGTCCGAAGTAGGCGGCGGCGGTGGCCAGTGCCACGCCGTGCTGCCCGGCACCGGTCTCGGCAATCAGCTTTTTCTTGCCCATGTATTTTGCCAAAAGCCCTTCGCCCATGCAGTGATTGAGCTTGTGAGCGCCCGTATGATTGAGGTCTTCGCGCTTCAAATAGATTTCCGCGCCGCCGGCCAGCGCCGACATGCGGTTGGCATGATAGACCGGGGTGGGACGGCCCTGATAATGCTTCTGGATGGCACGCAGCTCATGGATAAAATCGGCCGAGCGGCTGATTTTCAGATACGCGTCGTGGATTTCCTTCATCGGGCCTTCGAGCTGCGGCGGCAGGTAGGCACCGCCGTACTCGCCGAAACGGCCCTCGACGTCGGGAACGCGTTCCAGATAGTTGCTGTAGTCGTTTTTCATCATGGACTCCGGGGTGGATTGAGCAGCTCTAAAAGAAGGCGTACGCTATCGTTTTCAGGCAGCGGTTGCAAGCCCAACACGGCCGACCGCCCGGCACGCATCAGCCGGTTGGAGAGGCGGAGATGTTGCGCAGTTGCCCGGTCACAGCCTGCCAGCGTTCAGCAGGCAGATCCGCACCGAGATGCTGCACCACCTCGGCGCCGAGCAGCGACCCGAGCTGTCCGCATTCGGCCGGCGGGAGCCCGCTGAGCGCTCCGTACAGAAACCCGGCCGCCCAGAAATCCCCCGCGCCGGTGGTGTCCACCACCGGAGAAACGCGCCGCGCTTCGACAGCCGTACGGCCCGACGCATCCTGAATCAGCGATCCCGCCGCGCCGAGTTTAACCACAGCGGTTTCGCAAAACGCGGCCAGTTCATTCAGCGCGTGTTCCGGATCGGTATCCCCGCAGAAGGCTTCCGCCTCTTCCTCGTTGGCAAAAACCATATCCACAAACTCCTCCAGAAGACCCCGAAGCTCCTGCCCGGCTGCGCGCACAACCTCAAACGACCCCAGATCGAGACTGACCGTACAGCCGGCCGCCTGCGCCGACTGCAGTGCCGCACGCGTCAGATCGGGATTGAACAGCAGGAATCCCTCGACATGGGCGTGATCAAACCCCTCGAAATCAGCGGGACACAGATCCTCGGCGGACAGGTTGGCCGCGGCCCCGAGGCAGGTTCGCATCGTGCGCTCCCCGTCTGCGGTCACCAGACTCAGACAGCGGGCTGTTGCCGATCGGTCACAGGTTTTAAAGCGCGAGACATCTCCGTGCAGCCGCGTAAAGGCCTCAAGATAATGCTGAGCGGGCTCGTCGCGGCCGAGCTTGCCGACAAAGGCGGCGGGGACACCCAGACGGGCCAGCGCAAAAATCGTATTGGCGGCCGAGCCGCCCGGCGCGACCGCCGGCGGTGCCGGCAGGCGCTCCAGCAGCCCGCACAGGAGGGCATGGTCGACAAGCTCCATCCCGCCTTTGGTGCCGGTACAGGCGGCGAGAAAGGCGTCATCCACGTGCGCCAGCAAATCCACAATCGGCGATCCCACACCGATCACGTTCCTTTGTATCGGTTTCATTCCGGGCTGGCCTCGCGTGTCGGATTGTCTGCAGGGACACTCTCCGCCCGGTCAACATACAGTGTCTGGGTCGGATAGGCGAATTCGATACCTTCGGCTGTAAAAGCATCGTACAGCCCGAGATTGAGCTGCTGCTGGATGTCCATGTAGCGGTTGTAATCCGGCGTGTGAATGTAATATACAAATTCAAAATTCAGCGAATACGGACCGTATTCCTTGAAATGAGCCCGGTCAAAATGGACCCCGTCGATTTGTCCGAGAAGGGATTTAAAAAGATCCGGAACCTTGCGCAGCTGCTCCGGGCGGGTCTGATACGTTACCCCCACGGTGAAGGCAACGCGTCGCTGCTCCATCCGCTTGTAGTTGCGCACGCGGCTTTTGAGCAGATCGGTGTTGGCAAAAATAAGCTGCTCACCCGACAGGCTGCGGATCCGCGTCGTCTTCAGACCGATGTGCTCGACCGTGCCGAGAAACCCGTCCACGATGATGAAATCGCCGAGCGCAAACGGCCGGTCGAGCGAAATGGACAGCGAGGCAAACAGATCACCCAGCACATTCTGCAGCGCCAGCGCCACGGCAATTCCGCCGATGCCCAGCCCGGCAATCAGCGTGCCGACCTCGACGCCCGGAATATTATCCAGTGCCGCCACCAGCACCAGCGAGAACACCGCCAGCCGGCCGACAAAGGCCATCGCCCGCGCCGTGGTCACTTTGCCCGCCTCATGTTCCATATGTCGCTGCTCATAACGGCGAACCACCAGGGTCAGATAGGCGTTGGCCCAGAAGCCCGCCTGCAGCAGAAACAGAATAATCAGAATCGACTGCAGCCAATCGCCGGTTTTCTCTGAAAAGACAAGAACCCGGCTGCCCGCAAACAGAGAAAGGCCGAGAATAAAAAGCCAGGAAATGCTGCGGGTGATCGCAATGGTCACCAGCCGTGCCTGCTGAATGAAGCGCGTCCGCCATTCCCGCTTCTCCAGTCGCCGCCCCGTCGTGCGGATTCCCCAGAGAAGCAATGCTGTGCCTGCGGCAATCAGCAGAGCCAGCGCCCAGTCATACAGACGGTTGCTCAGAAACGTTTTCTGCTGCAGTGTGATTATAAAATCAGTCATTGTGCAGCACAGCATACAGAAGTCCGGGGGCTTTCGGCAACCGGCAAACCATCTCCTGTTTTTACAGTGGCATTCGGCCTGCGGTCACGGTACAACCATCCCGGGATGAAAAAAATCGGAATCATAGACTACGGGATGGGAAATCTCGGCAGCGTGTGCAACGCCTGCAGATTTCTGGATCTGGAGGCGCAGATTATCCGCACGCCCGGCGAGCTGGACTCTTGCCGTGCGATGATTCTGCCGGGGGTCGGGGCCTTCGGCGACTGCATGGCGCACCTCGCCCGGCACGGGTTTGTTGAGCCGATTCGAAACTGGATTTCTTCCGGCAACCCGTTTCTGGGGATCTGCCTCGGCCTGCAGGTGCTGTTTGAAGGCAGCGAGGAAAGTCCCGGTGTCGAGGGCCTCGGAATTTTTGAAGGCACGGTGAAACGGTTTGATGGGGTAGGGTCGGCTGTCTCAGCCGACCACGGACGCCTCGGAGAGGCGTCCCTACCTTTGAAAATCCCGCAGATCGGCTGGAACGCCGTCAAACAGACGCAGCCGGAATGTCCGATGTTCAGCGGCATCGACAACAACGCTTATTTCTATTTTGTGCACTCGTTTTACGTCGATCCCGCCGACAAGGGCATTGTCACAGGCCGGACCCGTTACGGCCTCGACTACTGCTCGGCGGTTTGGCAGGACAATGTGTTTGCCGTGCAGTTCCACCCCGAAAAAAGCCAGGCGGCTGGCCTGAAGATGCTGAAAAACTTTTGGGTGCAAAGTGCCTGATGCCTTCGTTTTCCAACTCGTCCGAACCCCTCATACCATGGACGAGCCGGTTCACTTTGACCGGGCACCGGCAATCCGTACGGCCGGGACGGTTTGCGACCGGCAGCAGTAAATCCAATCTTACAGAAGCTTTTTTCGTGTCATTTGTGTCATTCGTGGTAGGTTCCCTCCCTATGATTTCAATTATCCCGGCAATAGATTTAAAGGGCGGCCGATGCGTGCGTCTGCGGCAGGGAGCCGCGCAGGACGAAACCGTCTATTCCGACTCGCCTGTTGAGACCGCGCAGCACTGGGCCAAAGAAGGCGGCGGCTTTCTGCACGTGGTCGACCTGGACGGTGCGTTTGAAGGCAGACCGGTGCATACCGGGGTGCTGCAGGATATTTGCAGGGCCGTTGAAATCCCGGTGGAAATCGGCGGCGGCATTCGCACGGACCGCGACATCGAAACCCTGCTGGCCACCGGGGTCGCCCGCGTGATTCTCGGAACCCGTGCCTGCGAACATCCCGAGGAACTGGAGCGCCTCGTTGAAAAATTCGGCAGCGAAAAAATCGCGGTCGGCATCGATGCGCGCGACGGCAAAGTGCAGACCAAGGGGTGGGTCCAAACAACCGATGTACAGGCCGAGGCACTCGCCAAACAGGTGGATGCAGCGGGAATTGGCACCATTATTTACACAGATACTTCGCGCGACGGCATGCTCGAGGGAGTCAACGCCTTCGAAATGGGGAAAATCTGCTCGGCAGTCAAATGCCATGTGGTTGCGTCCGGCGGCATTTCCAGCACAGAAGACATCAAGCGCCTGGCTGCGCTGAACTGCGACAATCTGGTCGGAGCCGTCGTCGGCAAAGCCCTTTACGAAAAAACCGTCGCCGTCAAGGCGCTTAAAAAAGCGGCCCGCCCCTAATCCATTCTGTTCATATGAACCGCCGAAACCGATGACACGCCACGAAGTAACCATTGTCCGCGGGAACCAGACACTGCTGGCCGTCCCGGTACTGGACGATAATTATGTTTATCTTGTCTGCCGCAACAGGCAGGCCGTTCTGATTGACGCCGGCGAAGCCGCGCCCGTGCAACGGGCCCTTGATCGGTATGACTGGACGCTGCGGGATATCCGCCTCACACATCACCACGGAGATCATCGGGCCGGGTACGACGAACTGATCCGCCGGCAGGAGGCCCGGGACCCGGCCGCTGCCGGCCCGGTCGAAGCGATCCCCGTGCCGGGGCACACCGCCGGAGACACCGCGTTTTACTTTCCGGAAGCCGGTGCCGTTTTCTCCGGCGACTGCCTCATCAACGGTGCCTGCGGCCGCGTTTTCGGCGGAACGGCCGCGCAGCTTTTTGAAAGCCTGCAGCGCATCGCTGCGCTTCCGGATCAAACCCTCGTTTTCGGCGGTCATGACTATCTGGAAGACAATCTGCGCTTCGGATTGCATATCGAGCCCGAGAATGCCGACATCCGGTCCCGACTTGAGCTCTACGGCCGCGATCCCGCCGCCGCACTGTTTGTCTCCCTTGCCGAAGAAAGAAAAACCAACCCTTTTCTGCGCGCGGCCTCGGTTGAAGAATTTACCGCCCTGCGGAACGCCAAAGACCGGTTCTAACCGATCTGTCCTGATCCCGTCAAACAGGCTCTGTTCTGCGGACGGCCTCAGACAGAACCGTCGCGTGGCTGCCGGCAAAGAAGTTGATTTTTCGGATTATCTGCATAATGTGAAGGAACGGGGGATCATTCAGAGTGACAGGCTGGACAGAATGGCCCGGGAGAATGTTTTATGTCAGCCGGCGGAGGGAAAATACAGCGAACACTGCATGGCGCCCTGTTTGCGCTGGGGATGCGTCTGGTTGTATACGCCTTGTTGCTGAGCGGGCTCGCGATCTGGATGTTATGGGGCGCGGTCCATTACGGGAAAGTTTTTTTTGATGAGATCGGCCCCGTTGAAATTCTCGAGACGGGTTTTGCTTTGTTATCTGCCGTATTTTTTCTATGGGGAGCACGGTTTGATTCAGCACGCACAACCTGTTCGGTCCTGCTGGCGGGAAGCTTGTTCTGTGTAGCCGTCCGCGAGTCTGACTATTTTCTGGATGTGCTGGTTGGTCGGCATACATGGAAGGTGGCGGTGGCCCTGATTGTGACAGGAATGGTTTTATATGCTGCCGCAAAAATAAAAGAGCTGTATCCGGCTGTTATAGCCTTTATCAACCGCCCCTGCTTCGGGCTGTTTGTCAGCGGGGTGCTGGTCCTGGTGATTTTCTCGCGGCTGTTCGGATACGGACCGTTCTGGCAGGCGATTTTAGATGACAGCAGTTTTCATACAGTTAAAACGATTGTCGAAGAGGGGGTCGAGCAGAGGGGATATTTTCTGATTTTGATCTCTTCCGTCGAGTATCTTCATAATGCCCGGATCCACAGCAGATACACATCACTCAAATAACCCCTTTTCGAGGCTGAAAATTGTCCACGGTCTGGAACCCGCCTTCCCCGAAGGCCGGGCGGGCACAGAAAGGAAAAGGGAGCGTCCCAAATATTGGACCCCCGGGTCCTTGTCCCGGTCGGTTGGACCCCCGGCAGATCCGAAACAAATGACCCTCGGGAACGTTAAAAAAGATTCCGCCCTATTCGCTCCCGGTCCATTTTTCAATGGCTTTTTTACCCAGACTGGATACATCGCCCCTGCCGTCCTTCGTAATCAGCTTTCCGTCTGCATCAATGATGACCAGCATGGGGATGCCTCTCACCCCGTACTTTTTCGACAGAGCCTTGGCCTCTTGCTGCCCCAGCTTGATCGTGTACCAGGGCATGTCGAGTTCTTCCATGTATTCAAACTGGGCTTCTTCCGTGCGGTCGGAACTCACGAAAATAATCTCAAATGTCTTTTCCTTCCGGTTGATTTTCTCATAGGCCTCAACCAGTTTCGGGGAGAAGGCCCGGCAGGGCGGGCACCAGTGCGCCGAAAAATAGATACCGTAGACCTTCGCGGAGAGAGTTTCCGTTTTTACGGCCTCGCCGTCTTCGTCGTAAACTTCGGCGCCGAAAAACTCCGTTTTGTCGAACTCGGCAAACAGAGCGGTCGTGCTGACCAAAAGGGTGAACAGAATCAGAGCAGCTTTTTTCATCATGTACCTCCTTGAGTGAACGGTTATGGCTTTTGCAACAAAGTGGACTCTAAATCACCCCGGCGGTATTCACAAGGATATCCGTAAAGACCAAGAACCTTCACAAATCGCAAGTCTTGAGCGATATCACGCAGGGATTCTGCCTGAGCCAGCTGGCAAAAAAGCATGGAGACAAACTGATTCCAGCACGAACCCCCTTTGACTGATACTCGGCCTCCAGATCCCGAACATGCCGGGCTAAATCATGGCGATTAAACAGAGAAAGAAGCTGGCAAAACAGACGGCCTCTACGTATATTCTCCTCGGGTCTCTCCTAACAGTTAAGCGGTTTTTGTGATAACTCAACTTAACCGAAGCCCCGCTTTTTTAAAAACGCTGTTTTGGACAGGCCTGCCGTGAAACGTAGAATAATACTGTGGCGGATACAAATCGGTACAATAGCTTGCGGGCGTTCTCCCGATGAACAGCGGAATCCTTTCATGAAGAATACATTGAAACACAGCCTTTTGTGTATGGTCGGGCTCATATGGCTCTGCGGCTGTGTTGCGCATCCCATGCCGAGCATAAAGTGGGATATAATCGAAAGAATGACGGTCGGCAATATTGAGACATGGGATCAGAATGATCGCGACACGGCTTTGAACCGAATGAACATGGTCATGCAGACGGTGTATGAGGCGACCTCTGAGAATAATGCCCATCCGGGCAACGGGAGAGATGGGCTCGACAGATTGAAAAGAATATTCTTCAGATCCGGAGGAAGTAAGACATTCTGGCGGCAGGCCCTCATATACAGGAATGACGGGCCCAAACCGTATAGAGGCGCTGCGAACGACGAAAACTACCCGGCGAATATACCCAAAGATTATCGATAACCTGAGCCATTCGGGTCAGTCCGCCTAAATCGTTATTTGCCCGGTTCCAATGATTGGAAAAAGCTTTTCCGAACCTTGGAACTTTTGCGTTTTTTGTGCTTTTTTGTGGCTAAAAATCGGAGTTGAATTTCCAAAGCTCGGAATAAAACAAAAGGGAGATTTCCAAACATTGGAAACCTCCTTTTCTTTGCGCACCTCAGCGCGTTTGGCGACTCTGCGTTTAGTCTTCTATTTGTGATAGTCCTGAATGGATTTTACATCCCAGTCGTTTTCACGGATGTATTTAATGGCTTTAGTAGCCGATAGCCACGAAGGAGCGCATGGAACGCAAAAATTGTAGGATACGCTTCCTGCCGGGAGCGTGTGAAAAGGTCGGGCGGGATTGTAGCCGCGTCCGCCGGGCGCGGAATCGCTTTTAACGACCCTTCGGTGGTTTCAACGACCTGTTGATTCAAATTTCCAGTTTCAGGTTTCCAGTTTCAAGTTTCAATCTAATCCCGTAAGCTGACCGCGTATTTTGGGAGTAATTGTGAGTGAGTGAAGAGTTGGGAAAAAGAACAGGATGCTTAAATGCGAGGACTGACCCTGACCCC
>CAZITJ010000061.1:0-12322 GCA_964542135.1 uncultured Verrucomicrobiota bacterium | reverse complement strand
GCCCCGTTTATGTTTTTCCGCTTTGCTCATCGGGTCTCCTTTCTGTAAAGACGATCTTTCATTTCAGCTTCTCCAGTTTGCTCAAAAGCGCTTCTTTGATCCGCGGCTTGTCTTCGGGCGTCAGCGAGATAAGCTTTTTGCCCTGCTGCTGATAAAGCTTCTGCTTTT
This sequence comes from uncultured Verrucomicrobiota bacterium, assembly GCA_964542135.1. GTDB lineage: Bacteria > Verrucomicrobiota > Kiritimatiellia > Kiritimatiellales > Tichowtungiaceae > Tichowtungia. The sequence goes on along the minus strand of CAZITJ010000061.1, from coordinate 12,154 downwards.
TGAGCATGCCGATTTTGTAGTCGGCGGTGTCCATGCCCCAGTATTCGACGTAGACATCAAATTCGGGCAGATAGAAGTCGGGGCGGATGGCATAGCCGTCGAGGATGCGGAAGCGCTCGTCGTAGCGGTAGCGGATGCCTTCGGCATCCAGCGCGTCGCAAATCAGCCGCTCGCCGGCGGACTGCACCCAGGTCCCGTCTTTGGTGCGAATCTTTTTTTGCAGCTCCACCTTGGTCTCAAAGTTGCGGCGGTCGAGAAACACCTCGTCGAAACAGTGATCGCAGAACGGGCGCTGGAACGCTTTTTGAGAGCGAACATATTCGTCGTGCTCCAGCTCGACGCCGCAACGTTTGCAGCAATAAACCGCTTGCTTCTCTGCAATCTCCACCGCCGCGCGAATCTGCTTTCCCGCGGCGACCACGCTGCGTTTGACATAATCCTTTTCCACCGGACTTTTGTAGAGGTCGCGCAGATCGGGCAGCGCATCTTTTGCCGCCGCACCGAATGCGCCCAGCGCTTTGGCGGTGTATTGCCGCACCTGCGGATGCTCATCCTGAAGCAGCGGGATCAGTGCCTGAACTGCTTCTGAAGCCGGAACGAGTCCGGAGAGCTTGCCGAGAGCCGAAGCCGCCAGCCGCCGCACCAGCGGCGAAGGGCACGTCACCATCTCCAGCAGCTCGGGAAAGACCGATCCATCGGCACGTTTTCCCAGCTCCGTCGCCCGGGCCGCCAGCTTTTTTTCGTTGGCACTATGCATGACTTATTCCGACTCCACGGACTCTCCACAGCGTCAGCAGCCGCAATCAGTCACCGACGCCGTGAAGGTCGCCTTTTTAGAACGGGATGTCATCTTCCGGTTGGAAGCGACCCTTTCTCCCGCCAACGCTGCATCGAAACACGAAGCCGATTGTAGCGGAATATCTCAGCTGGGCGATTGTTTTCTGTGTTTGGCCTTGAGCAGCTCTGCATCGGCTTCCGCAAAGAGGTTTTTATCAGGGAGCGCGGCCGCGCCGGCGGAAGCGCGGAGTTTCCAGGGCTTGGAAGCTTTTTTTCCAAGGGTTGGAAAAACCGGCTGCGTTTTTTCCAGGGTCTGGAAAACCCGCTCCATCATTTTCCGGGCATTGGACGCACCGGTTTCGGGAAGAATTACGGCGAATTCGTCGCCGCCGAGGCGGCAGACGATATCGGCTTTGCGGGCGGTCTGCAGCAGAAGGCGGGCAACGGTTTTGAGCGCGAGATCTCCTGTTTCGTGGCCGTGCGTGTCGTTGACGGCTTTAAAATTGTCGAGGTCGAAGAGCACGAGGCTCAGGGGGCGGTTGTAGCGGCGGGCGGTGTGGATGTTCTGCGCGAGCGCTTCGTCGAAGAAGCGGCGGTTGTACAGGCCGGTGAGCGGATCGCGCAGGGCCTGCTCGGCGAGGTCGGCGGCGAGCGCACGTACATCGGCGGGCGCGCCGATTTCGGCGAGGCGCTGCTGGAGGCGGTCAGTCATATTTCCAGCGGGTGCACTGGGTGTAGAACCAGGCGGTGAGTTCGGTGAGCATGGCCTTAAAGGCGTGGCTGCTGCGCCACCAGCGGCGCAGATCGAAGGTTTGGCTTTCGACCGACACGACGCCGAGCGGCGCATCGGGGCCGAGGGCAAAGCGATAGAGCAGGAAGGAACGGCGACTGTGCGGGCCGAGACTGTACAGATTGGCGGGACGGCCGAGGAGTTCATGCTGTTCGAGCACGCGGCGCACGGCAAGGGCGGCGGTATAGGTGCGGTCGGCGGCGGTTTCCGGCGCGGGTGCGGCGAGAATGCGCCGCGAATCAATGCCGAAGCGGCGCAGTCGGGCCGCAGTGAGTTCCGCATAGGTTTTCTGATCGAAAAAATCGGCAGCGAACTGAATCGGTCCGCCGGTTGTTACCAGAAGTGTGCCGGAGGGCAGAGCGACCACGGTATCGATCAGCTCCGCATCGGGCAGCCAGCCCTCAATGATGGCGAGGGCGGCGCCGGCGCGCGGCGCATTCTGTGCCAGAAAGGGATAGAGCGCCGCCGCGAGAGCCGCGGCGAGCACGATCAGCAGCAGGGCGCACAGGAATCTGCCGAAGACGGTCAAGGTTCGCTTTTGACGAATTCTGAACAATTTCATGGCGACGGATATACCCTTTTGCGCTTCGCAGAACAACTCCTGACTTTTTCAGCAAAAACTTTCGCCGCGGAGGGTTGACACGCTATGCCCCCTCGTATATTTTCTGCGCCTTGCATTTGAACCGGAAAGTTTTGTCATGAAGAGTTTTACAGCCAACGAAAACGACATCCAGCGCCGCTGGTATCTGGTGGACGCCGCCGGCAAGCCCGCCGGGCGCATCGCCGTGGCGATTGCCGATGTCCTGCGCGGCCGTCATAAGCCGACCTACACCCCGCACGTGGATACCGGCGACTTTGTTGTGGTGATCAATGCCGACAAGGTGAAGCTGACCGGTACCAAGGAACAGGATAAGATGTACAGCGATTACAGCGGATACACCGGCGGACTCAAGGAACGCAATGCCGCCATGATCCGCGAAAAAGATCCGACCCGCATTGTTTTCCAGGCGGTGAAAGGCATGCTGCCGCACAACCGCCTCAGCCGGCGCATCATCACCCGCCTGAAGGTGTACGCCGGACCCGACCATCCGCACCAGGCCCAATCTGTTGAGCCGCTCGAAATCCAACGTCTTGCCTAAGGAGCCCTATCCGTGACCGCAGCAACCGCTAAACCGACCCATCAGTTCGCCGCCACCGGCCGGCGTAAAACCTCCGTGGCCCGCGTCCGCCTCAGCAAAGGGTCCGGCGCCATCACCGTCAACGGCCTCAAGGCGGAGGACTATTTTCCGACACATGATCTGCTCGACGCCGTCAGCCGCCCGCTGATTCTCACCGACCGGGCCGAGCAGTACGACATGACCGTTTCCGTCCGGGGCGGCGGCAAAGCCGGCCAGAGCGGCGCGGTGGCCCACGGGGCGGCCCGCGCACTGGTTGTGGCGGAGGAAGAGCTGAAACCGACGCTCAAAAAAGCGGGTCTGCTCAGCCGCGACTCACGGATGAAAGAGCGGAAGAAAACCGGCCAGCCCGGTGCGCGCAAGAAGTTCCAGTTCTCGAAACGATAAGCGGCCCCCTCCGCTGGAGAACCGTCCCGGCCTCTTTTGCGGAGTCCGGGACTTTTTTTTCGCAGGATTCAGATTTACAAGGGCTGGAAAACGTACAGTATTTTCCGAAGAAGAAATGAAAAAGAAACTGCCCCTGCCCGCCGGGTTTTCGGCGGCCGGCATTCATGCCGGAATCAAGAAGAGAAAAAAAGACATGGCCCTGATCGTCTCGGATGTGCCGGCGGTCAGTGCGGCGGTGTTTACGACCAATCAGATCAAGGCTGCGCCGGTCCGCTGGGATATCCGCGCGGTTGAACACGACGGGGCGCGGGCCATTGTTCTGAACAGCGGCAACGCCAATGCCTGCACCGGGGCGCAGGGCATCGCCGATACCGAAGCGATGGCGGCGCTGACCGCCGGGAAACTCGGAATGGACCCGCTGGATGTCTTTGTCTGCTCCACCGGCACCATCGGCAAGCCGCTGCCGATGGACTGCATTGCAGGCGGTATTTCCCGACTCGCTGACGCGCGGTCCGCTGAATGCGGCATGGATGCCGCCGAGGCGATGCGGACCACCGACCGCGTCTGCAAGACGGTCACCGCCGAACTGGACCTCGACGGGACGCCGGTGCGCATCACCGGGCTGGCCAAAGGATCCGGCATGATTGAGCCCAACATGGCCACCATGCTCGCGTTCATCCTGACCGATGCCGCCGTTGAAAAACACGCCCTGCAGCACGCCCTGCGCATGGCGACCGACACCACCTTCAACCGCATTACGGTCGACGGCGATCAGAGCACCAACGATTCGGTGATCTGTCTGGCCAACGGCCGGGCCGGCAACGAAGCGCTTACGCAGAAGTCCAGCCACTGGACTCTGTTTTTCCAGGCATTGGAAAAACTGATGTTCGATCTGGCGATGATGATTGTCAAAGACGGGGAAGGCGCGTCGCGAACCGTCACGGTTGACGTGTGCGGGGCGGCCACCAACGGCGAAGCCGATGAAGCCGCGCGGGCGGTCGCCAACTCCATGCTCAACAAAACGGCCTGGGCGGGCACGCGGCCCAACTGGGGCCGGATCATGGATGCCATCGGCTATTCATCCGCACAGGTGCAGGAAAACAAAGTGGATATTGCCTACAACGACCGGCCCGCTGTGCGGGGCGGATGCGCGGCCGATACACCGGCGGAACAGCTGGTCGAGGCGGTCTCCGGCGATGCGTTCACGATTTATATTGATCTGAATCTGGGCCGCGGCCGCGCCGTGGTGTATACCTGCAACTGCACGGAAGACTACGTGCGGATTAATGTGGAGTGACCCGTAGCACTCCGAAAGATTCGGAGTCCCTGCAGAAAGCGGCAAGGGACCGGTTTGCGATATAAATTTTTGATACGGTTTAATGAGGCATTACAAAGCAGACAGCAAAAGAGGTTCCCATGCAGCAGATGATTGAAAAAGCCTCCACACTGGTCGAGGCGCTGCCCTACATCCAGAAATTCCGGGGCGACACGGTCGTCGTCAAATTCGGCGGCTCAATCATGGAAAGTGAAATCGGCTACCGCAACATTCTCAAAGATGTGGCTTTTATGGAGTGTGTGGGCCTGCAGCCGGTGCTGGTGCACGGCGGCGGCAAAACGGTTTCCAAACGGATGCGGGAGGCGCATATTCAGCCCGATTTTCTGCAGGGACTGCGCGTCACCGATGAACAAACCATTCAGGTGGTTGAACGGGTTCTGAACAACGAGGTGAATCCGCATCTCGTGGACATCATCGAAGATCAGGGCGGCAAAGCGCGGGGGATTCACGGCGAAGACATCCTCACCGTCGAAAAACATACCGGGCTGGACACACAGAGCGGTGCCGCGCTGGACTGGGGCTATGTCGGCAAAGTCGTTCGCGTGGATATTGAGCCGGTCAAAGCGTTTCTGAGCTCCGACATTGTCCCGGTGATCACACCGCTGGGACGGGGGGATGACGGCCATTTGTACAATGTGAACGCGGACGAAGTGGCCCACGCGGTTGCCTGCGCTCTGCAGGCGCGCAAACTGGTGTTTCTCAGCGATGTGCCCGGTCTGCTGAAAGACCCCGACGACCCGGCCTCGCTGATCACCAGCCTGCATCTGCACGAGGTGGAAGACCTCACGAGGCGCGGGATCATCGCCGGGGGCATGCTGCCGAAGATCACCGGTGCGGCGGATGCCATCCGTGCCGGCGTTTCCAAGGTGCACATTATTGACGCCTCTCAGCCGCACTCGCTGCTGCTGGAGCTGTTTACGGACCGGGGTGTCGGCACCGAAATTGTCGAATAGGATCCTGTTCAGACCGTTGCAGGGGAGCGGCCGGCCGTATCCGCCAGTGCGGCGAGAATACGTTCGTTCTGTTCGGGAGTGCCGATTGTGATGCGAACCCAGTCGGGGAGGCCGTAGCCGGCCATGGGGCGCACAATGATTCTGCGTTTCTGCAGCTCGGCGAAGACCTCGCGGCCGCGGCCGGTCCGGACGAGTATAAAGTTGGCCCGTGAGGGCACAAAATCGAGTCCGAGCTCCGGAAGTTTTTCAGCAAACAGGTCCAGGCCCCGGAGGTTGACAGCGCGGGTGCGGGCGATGTGCTCGTCGTCATCGAGCGCGGCGAGCGCGGCGGCCTGTGCCATGGCATTGACGTTGAAGGGCTGGCGGGCATGGTTGAGCGTCGCAATGAGAGCGTCGTGCGCGACCGCATAGCCGATGCGCAGTCCGGCCAGTCCGTAGGCTTTGGAGAAGGTGCGCAGGACGATGAGGTTTTCGCGGCCCGCTTTGATTTTGGCAATCAGGTCGGGCTTTTCCTCATCGGGCATCAACTCGAAGTAGGCTTCATCAAAGACGGCCAGCACGTGACCGGGCAGTTTGTCCAGAAAAGCATCGATCTGCTCCGGCGATACGGCCGTGCCGGTGGGATTGTTGGGGTTGCAAACGGCCACGATGCGCGTTTCGGGGGTGATCGCGGCGAGCATGGCATCGAGATCGTGCGTGAAATTCTTCATCGGCGCGGCGATGGCCTGCGCGTTAAACAATGCAGCAACGAGGCGGTATACCACGAAGGAGCATTCGCTCATGACCAGGTGGGTGCCGGGAGCGAGAAAGACGTGCCCGAGAAATTCGATCAGCTCATTGCTTCCATTTCCGAAAAGCAGATGGCCGGGTTCTACGCCGAGTCCGGCGGCGAGTTTTTCCCTGAGGTAAAAGCAGCCGCCGTCGGGATAGCGGTGCATGTCGCCGGAAGCGGTTTTCATGGCTTCAACGGCTTTGGGCGACGGGCCGAGCTCGTTTTCGTTGGAGGCGACTTTGATGAGGTCGTTTATATCGTCAAAGCCGAGCTCGCGCGCAACCTCTTCGAGCGGTTTGCCCGGTTCATAGACGGGCACGGAGGAAATCCAGGGGTTGGTGATCATGACGGATCTTTCTCCAGCAGGTGCTGAACCCATCCGGGCGGGCGGACGGGGCGGTTTGTTGCTGACGAGAGCATGGCGTGAACGGTGTAGCCGTCGGCGACCGGCGCAGCGGTTCCGGCCTGTACGATGCGGTTGTCAAAACGCAGGCGGGCACGGCCTTCCGCACGGATTGAAACGGTCATTTCAAGCAGATCATCATACTGCGCCCGGCCGCGGAAGAAGACATGCGCCTCGACAAGCGGCAGCAGAATGCCGCGCCGCTCCCATTCGGCGTAGGAGACGCCGAGGGCGCGCGACAGCTCCGTGCGGCCGACCTCGAACCATTCGAGGGCGCGCGAGTTGTAAAAGGTCTTCATTTGATCGGTTTCGCTGTAGCGAACACGAAATTGGAACGTATGAGAGGGCACAAAAACTCCCGGTCAATCAGAGTGAAGCGGTTTCTCGGTTCTGCGTGTCTTTCCAGACATCGGAAATGCGGCCGGTCCTGAGACGAAACGCAGCGACAATAAAAACGGGGACATCAAAAAGAAAGGCCGTCAGCGCAACCGGCAGCATGGTCAGCTTGCGGAACCCGGTGAGTTTGGGGTTGCGCAGAAAGCGAAAACGGAACCACGGCGAGGGCATGGTGAACCGAAGCCCTTTGACATAAATGCTGAGCTGAATCAGGCGGTGGATCCACTGCGGATCGGTTTCATCGCGGGCCCGCAGATAGGCGGTGATATTGATGCCGGAGCGGTCGGTATGCAGAGAACGCAGATGGCGCATCAGGGTTTCGATATACGTCTGACCGACAAACAGACGCACCCGGCGGTGCCAAATGTCGCGCAGCGTGCGGTAGGCCTCAAAGGTATAACTGGCATCGGGGGCGACCCCGACCCGGGCGGGATTATCGGCATGGGTGCCGAGATCGCTGATGACCATGCGCTTGAAGCATCCGTCGACCGCTCCCGGAAAACATTTGGGAAGCCACACACTGCGCATGGCTTTGGCGCGGGCGCAGAAACAGTGGCCGCGCACCTGGGCGGTCTGGTTGGCCTCGGTAAAGCGCGTGACCGCCAGATTGAGGCGATCAAAGAGACTTTTGCATTTGGCCCGTTCAAGGTGTTTGTGTCCCAGCGGAGAGACCACCATCTTCATGTCGTAATCCCGGCGAATGACATCCAGCATGCGCTCAAAGGCATCGGGCTGATCGATGGTAATATCCGCATTGACGAAAAAGATGTATTCCGCGTCGCGGCGGCTGAAGGTATGGGCCAGCAGATTCCACGCATTGGCAAACCCCGCCTCGGCCACCTCTTCGAGCCGCAGTTCCACCGGACCGCCTTCCGGAAATTCGATGCGTTTTTTTTCAAAAAAACCGGCGGTGACCTCCACGGTACGGTCCGTGCAGCCGTTGGCGACCACGATGAGCTCCGCGCGGATGCCCAGTCGTCCGGCCTCGCTGAAAACAGACTGACTTAAAATGGAATCCAGCGCCGCAGCAATGCTGCTCTCTTCATTCCAGGCCAGCACCCCCACGGTGATATTCAAACGGCTGCTCATTGATTTCTCAGTCTGTTGAGGTTTTCCCGCCGTCCATTCAGCCGGCCTGCATTTCCGTTCGGGGATAGGATCCGAGTACGGTCAGGACCGCGCAATGTGACTTCAGTTCATTCAGTGCATTCTGCACATGCAGTTCATCGGCATGCCCTTCAAAATCCACAAAAAAGTAGTATTCCCAGGCTTTATTTCGGCTGGGTCTCGATTCAATCTTGGTCATGTTGATGCCGCCGGTCTTGAGGGCATCCAGCGCATCGTGCAGTGCACCGACCTTATCTTTGACCCCGAAATACACCGAGGTCTTGTCGTCACCGGTCGGGGCCCCGCACTGCCGGCCGATGACCAGAAAGCGCGTGGTATTGCCGCTGGCATCCTGAATGTTCTCCGCAATCACATCCAGGCCGTACAGTTCAGAGGCCAGGATGCCCGCCACAGCGGCGCTGTCGCTTTTGGACGCTATTTCCGCGGCGACGGCGGTGCTGTTGACGGCTTCGGTCTCGATGCCGGAGAGGTTGTCGGCCAGCCAGCGGCGGCACTGTCCAAGCGCCTCCTGCTTGCTGCAGACCCGCGTGATTTTTTCTTTGGAAACCGAGGCCAGCAGACACAGAGAAACGGGCAGATAAATTTCAGCGCAGATTTTAAGGGACGTTGCCGCAAACTGATCAAAGGTATGGGTGACGGCACCTTCAATGGAATTTTCGATCGGCACGACGCCGTAATCGGCTTTTCCCTGTTCCACCGCGGTGAAGATGTCGGTGATGGTGGCCGCCGGGTGATAATCCACACTGGCTCCGAATTTGGCATGGGCCGCCTGATGGGTGAAGGTGGCGGGCGGCCCCAGATAGGCGATCTTCAGATTGCTCTCCAGCGCAAGCGCCGCGGACATGATCTCGCGGTAAATGGCGCGCACGGACTGCGCAGGAAGCGGCCCGTCATTGAGTGCGACCACACGGTCAAAAACCTGTTTTTCGCGGGAGGGAACATACACCTCGCCTCCGCTTTTTTTCTTGGCCGCCCCGATTTCAAGCGCAACCCGGATTCGTTCATTGAGCAGGCGCACCAGCTTTTCGTCGAGCGAATCAATCTGTTTCCTCAGTGTCTCCAGACTCATCAAACGCCTCCTTCGTCGGCTGTGACGAAGTTAGAAGTACCCAAAAACGGCTCCAGTTCGAAGTCTAAAATCCGAAAGCGGTTCATGCAGCGGTCTATTCCGTCCCGGATGTCCCGGGTTCTTCGGGGGATTCTTCATTCAGTTTGTCCGCCAGTTCCTGTTCGATGGCGGGAAAGGACTCTGTCTGTGCAGGTTTTCCCGTTTGCTTTTCACGCCGCAGTTCATCCATGCCGGGCAGGTCGTCGAGGCTCTTGAGCCCGAAATGCTCGAGAAAGCGCTGCGTGGTGCCGAACAGCCACGGCCGTCCCGGCAATTCGCTGCGTGCCACCACTTTCACCAGCTGCATTTCGACCAGATTGCGCAGGATCTGATCGACGGCCACGCCGCGCACCTCTTCGATCTCCGACCGGAGAACGGGCTGGCGGTAGGCGACGACCGCCAGCGTTTCCAGTGCGGGCTTGGACAGTTTGGCGGTGCGGTCTTTATCGAGCAGCGTGCGCACCCACGGCCCGCAGTTGATCTCGTTCTGCAGACGGTATCCGTGCGCCACCTCGGCAATGCACAGACCGGTTCCATTCTGCATCAGTTCGCTTTGAAGCTGCTCCACAGCGGCCTGCACCTCTTTTTCCTTCAGCGCCGCGAATTCGGCGCAGGCGCCGCCGAACTTTTCGCCGGTGTCCGCCAGCGCCCTGCGGATCTCTTTGGCGGTCAGCGGTTTTTTTGCGGCGAACAGCATGGCGCCGATGATTTCTTTGAGTTCAGGAAGTACGTCGATCTGGCTCATGGTTTTATCAGGGTTGTTCGTTGCTGGATGTCAGGACGGAATCCGCGTCGTCGGCGTCTCCGTCGCCGGTCTCGATCTGTTCAATAACGATTTCATCAAAATGGCGGTCCTGCCGTGCGGCCAGGCGATTGAGCTTGATGAGCTCCAGCACGGCGAGGAAGGTGCAGACAATTTCCTGGCGTGAGCGCATATTGCGGAACAGGCGCCCCAGTGTCAGCGGCCGGCCGCCGCCCGTGCGTTCCAGCAGATCGTTGACTTTATCGGCCACGGTAAACTGTTCAGCGAAAATCTCCTGCAGATCTTCTTTGGGAGCACGGTCCAGCGCCTGATTCAGTGCGGAGATGAGGTCGAAAATGCTGATATCCTGCATGCCGACATCAGGGCGTGCTCCCAGCTCGACATGCTCGCCCTCGCGTCCGAAGACATTCTCCTGTTCTTCTTCCAGATGCTCAAGAAATCCGGCGGCGTCCTTGAATTTTTTGTATTCGACGAGCTGGCGAACCAGATCCCAGCGCGGATCGTCCTCGTCATCCTCTTCAACCGGTCCGCGTTCTTCGTCCGGCAGCAGCAGACGGCTTTTGATGAGCATCAGCGTCGAGGCCATCACGATGAAATCGCCGGCGATCTCGAGGTTGAGGATTTTCATCAGCTCGAGATAGTCCATGTACTGCGTGGTGATGCGGTTGATGGGGATATCGTAGATGTCCACCTCATCCTTTTTGATCAGATAGAGCAGCAGATCGAGCGGGCCCTCGAACACCTCAAGGTTGACTTTGTATTCTTCGTTTGGAAGCAGGTCGGCCATGTCCATCAATCCAGTCCAACCGCCTTGCGGGCGGCCTGCAGGGTTTTCTGCGTTTCGGCACGGGCTTTTTCCGCTCCTTTGCGGAGCACCTCGTCGACATAATCCATATTGTTTTCCAGCTCGGCGCGCTTTTGGCGCATGGGCTCAAAGTGCCCGTTGATTTCTGCGAGCAGCTCCTTTTTGGCGGTGCCGTAGCCGAAACGGCCTGCGCGGTAGCGTCCGGCCAGATCGGCCTGCTCCTCCCCGGAGGCGAACAGTTTATAGAGTGCAAACACATTGCAGGTATCCGGGTCCTTTGGATCCTCCAGTTCTTTGGAGTCGGTCACAATGCGCATCACACGCTTTTTGAGATCGTTGGGGCTTCCGAAAATTTCGAGTGTATTGTCGTAGGACTTCGACATCTTCTGTCCGTCGATCCCCGGCACCACGGCGACGGTATCGCGGATGGAGGGTTCCGGGACGGTAAAGACCTCGCCAAACTGGTTGTTGAACTTCAGGGCGAGGTCGCGGGTCACCTCCACGTGCTGTTTCTGATCGCGCCCGACCGGCACGGTCGTGGACTGCACCGAAAGAATATCGGCGGCCATCAGCACCGGATAGGCGAACAGACCGTGCGTGGCGGCGATCCCCCGCGCGGTTTTATCCTTGTACGAATGGCAGCGCTCCAGCAATCCCATCGGGCAGACGATCGAAAGCAGCCAGGTCAGTTCCTGGACCTCCGGCACATCGCTTTGACGGTAGAACGCGGTTTTTTCCGGATCCAGACCGCAGGCCAGAAAGTCGAGCGCCACATCGGTCACCATCCCGCGCAGTGTTTCGGCGTCCTGCACGGTCGTCAGTGCATGGTAATCGGCAATAAACAGAAAGGCCTCGCCCTGCTGCTGCAGTTCGATCGCCGGTTTCATCATTCCGAAGTAATTTCCAATATGCAGTTTGCCCGAAGGCTGAATTCCGGAAAGTATTCTCATTTCAAACCCCGTTCTTCATCCTGATCACAATCGTACGTTTCAAAACAGAAGGGAGACTCTAGCCGCGAAAGAACACAAAAACACACAAAAAATGCGCCCGACACAGACTTTTACCCGCGATCGCCGCACGCGGTCATCCCCATTTCGCGGGACCGGTCGTCCGCGCCGGCCGTTTCCACTGTTTGGAAACGCCGGAACGTACCGTCCCGGCGCGTTCAAAGTGTGTGCGTTTCAGCGCACATTCACCCTGCGCGGCGCGCTCAGTCGGCGATATGCAGCCACTGCTGGATGACCGGCGAGAATTTAACCACGACCGGCGTGAAGACCACACTGACCATCGTCATCAGCTTGATGAGGATATTGAGTGACGGACCGGAAGTGTCTTTGCAGGGGTCGCCGACGGTATCGCCG
>CAZITJ010000060.1:0-12380 GCA_964542135.1 uncultured Verrucomicrobiota bacterium | reverse complement strand
TGAATAACACGGGAGCGATTGCTTTGTCTATAGGGCGATTCCCCACAGGATTTTGCGCCCGGTGATTTTTGCGATTTTTCAGTGGTCTGCCGGTCCCGGTGGTGTACATTTACCGTTTGGAGCCGGAGTCTGTCCGGCCCGGCACCGATGGGGGTTGGAATGATCCGAACAATGCTGAAATCGAAGATTCACATGGCAACACTGACCGGTACGGAGCTGTATTATGAAGGCAGCATCCGGATTGATCAGGATCTGCTGGATGCGGCCGATATGCTGCCGGGTGAGCAGGTTCAGGTGGTCAACCTGAACAGCGGCAGCCGTCTGTTCACCTATACGATTGTCGGTGAACGCGGCTCCGGTGTTGTGGAGCTGAACGGTCCGGCCGCCCGGCTGGGCGCGGTCGGCGACAAGGTGATCATTATTTCCTATGCGCAGATGAATGAGGCCGAAGCACGCGGACTGCAGCCCCGCATCGTCCATGTGGATGCGGACAACCGCCCGCAACGCTGAACCGCGCCCGCGCCGGAATTTTGATCCGCGCGGCCATCAGACGCCGGTCAGCTCGTGAAGCGTGATTTCGGGCGGGCAGTTGAAGCGCACGCCGACCGATGAGGTGCCCGCGCCGCGCGAGGTGTAGCCGCTCATCCCTTCGAACGTCCACAGCCCCGCCCGGCGGTCCGGCGGACACCTGCTGTTGGTGACGACGGGTCGTCCGCCCGGCAGGCAGATCTGACCCGCATGGGTGTGTCCGCACAGATACAGATCCACCCCGGCAAAGGCGGCATTGCGGACAATTTCCGGCGAGTGGGCCAGCAGAACGGTGAACGCGTCCGGCGGAATGCCTTCCAGCGCTTTTTCCAGATTGTCGGTTTCGTAATAATGCGGGTCATCCACACCGGCGATGCGGATGGCGGCGCCGTTGTGTTCAAGCCGGTCATTTTCGTTGAGCAGCATCCGGAGGCCGCCGTCCTCAAGAATCGGAACCATTTCAATGGCATCGTGGTTGCCCAGAATGCCGAAGGTTTTGATGTTCAGGCGGCGGGTCAGCTCCGCCATGCAGCGGGCCGGGGCTTCGTAGTCTTCATGGGTTCCCTCGCGGAAGTCGCCGGTGATCACACAGGCGTCGGCGCCCAGCGGGCCGGCCAGGCCTGCGATGATGCTGGACAGTTCCGGAGCTCCGTCGATATGTGTGTCGCTGATGTGCAGCAGACGGAAGCCGTCGAACGCTTCCGGCAGGCCGGGACAGGGCAGTTTTGTGAAATTCACCTGCACGTTCAGGGCGTTGCGGCGTCCCCGCTGATAGAGGCCGGCGGCGCGCAGGCCGCCCCGGATGACCCGGTGCAGGGTGCGGATGTGTTCGATATGAATTCGGGTTTTTCCGGCGCCGAAGAGGCGTGCAACATGATGTGACTGAATATTCAGTCGCTGGGTGAGCAGCCGGCTGCCGAGACGTTGTTCGAGTTGCCGATAATCCATATCCGCCATTGAGCGTTTCTCCTGCACAGACTATATTCGCACATCACGCTTCAGTTAAAGATGAATACCGCCCGAAAACCAACGCAGGAAAGCCGCCTCGACGGACAGATCGAGCGCGTTGTTTTCCGCAACGAGGAAAACGGCTATAGTGTTCTGCGCGCCCGGGTGCGCGGACACAAGGACCTCGTGACCGTGGTCGGCACCGTTTCCTCTGCGAACCCCGGCGAGTGGCTGGCCGCCGACGGCGAGTGGATCAGCGATCCAAACTACGGACAGCAGTTCAAAGCCGAAGCCATGCGCGTTTCGCAGCCCGATACCATTGAGGGCATTAAAAAATTTCTCGGTTCGGGCATCATTCACGGTATCGGCAAAGAATATGCCGAACGGTTGGTGAAAACATTCGGGCGCGACGTCTTCGACGTCATCGAACACTCGTCCGCCAAGCTGCTGAAGGTCGAGGGCATCGGCCCGGGGCGGCGCGCGGCCATCCGCCGGGCGTGGGAGGAGCAGAAAGGCATTCGCGAGATCATGAGCTTCCTGTTCAGCCACGGAGTCAGCACCGCGCGCGCCTTCCGCATCCATAAAGCCTACGGCGAGCGGGCCATTGAACTGATTCAGCGCGACCCCTACTGCCTCGCCCGCGACATCCGCGGCATCGGCTTCCTGATTGCCGACCGCATTGCGCAGACGCTGGGCATCACCCAAGACTCCGACCTGCGAGCCCGCGCCGGCGTCGAATACGTTTTACAGGAACTCACCACCAACGGCCACTGCGCCTATCCGCGCGGCGACCTGCAAAGCAAAACCGCCGACCTGCTCGACATCCCGCCCGAGCGCATTGCCGATGCCCTGGAGTACCTGATTGACGGCAAACGGCTGATCCAGAATGAAGACCGGCAGGGGCGCACACTCATCTATCTGCCGAAGCTCTACTTCGCTGAATGGGCCTTTTCCAAAAAAATGACCGAACTCAACTACGGCAGACACCCGTGCCCGAAAATTGATTTTCAAAAGGCCCTCGAGTGGGTGCAGAAAAAAACAAACATTGAGCTGTCCGAAAATCAGGCCAGGGCATTGCAAATCGCCGTGCAGGCCAAAGTCATGGTCATCACCGGCGGCCCCGGTGTCGGAAAAACCACGCTGGTCAATTCCATCATTCAGGTGCTGCGCGCCAAAAAGCTGAAGATCGCCCTGTGTGCGCCAACCGGTCGCGCCGCCAAACGGCTCAGCGAGACCACCGGAATGGAGGCCAAAACCATTCACCGGCTTTTGCGTTTCAATCCGGGAACCGGCGGTTTTGTGCACAACGAAAACGACCCGCTCGACGGCGATGTTTTCATTGTTGACGAAGCCAGTATGATCGATCAGGTGCTCGCCCAGCAGCTCCTGCAGGCCGTTCCGGCTCGCGCTGCCGTCATCTTCGTCGGCGATGCCGACCAGCTTCCGTCCGTCGGCCCCGGCCGGGTGCTCTGCGACCTCATCCGCTCCCAAACCGTGCCCGTCGTCGCGCTCACCGAAATCTTCCGGCAGGCCGCCGAAAGCCGCATTGTCACCGGCGCGCACCGCATCAACCACGGGCAGCTTCCCGAATTTCCGGACGAGGGCGATAAATCCTCTGACCTTTATTTTGTCGAGGCCGAAGAAACGGCCAAAGCGCTCGGCGTGATCCGTAAAATGATCAGCGAATCCATTCCCAAACGGATCGGCTTCAACGCGATAGACGACGTGCAGATTCTCACGCCCATGCAGAAAGGCGACCTCGGCGCACGCAACCTCAACACCGTCATGCAGGCGCTGCTCAACCCGCACGGCAGGGAGGTGGACCGCTTCGGCACCGTCTTCCGCGAAGGCGACCGCGTGATGCAGACCGAAAACGACTACGACAAAGAAGTGTTCAACGGCGATCTCGGCCGCATCGCCGCCATTGATGAAGAGCAGCGCGAAGTCGTCGTGAAATTCGACGCCCGGCGCGTAAAGTATGAATTCCGCGAACTCGATGAACTCGTCCATGCCTATGCCGTGACCATCCATAAAAGTCAGGGCAGCGAATATCCCTGCGTCATCATTCCCGTCCACACCCAGCACTACGTCATGCTTCAGCGCAGTCTGCTCTACACCGCCGTCACCCGCGCCAAAAAATTCGCCGTGCTCGTCGGCACCCGAAAAGCCATGGGCCTCGCCGTCACCCGCGCCGAATCCCGCGAGCGTGTTACGACGCTCACCGAACGTCTTCAGTTTCAGAGAGACTCATGATAAAATTATTCATACCCATCGCAATCGCTCTCCTGACTGCCGGCCTGTTTGGTAAACTGTTTTTCGGGGGCGGGGATGACGGTTCGGCCGTTCGGCAGGCTGTGCAGGCCGGCGCGCCGATCATTGATGTGCGCACGGCCGGCGAATTTTCCGCCGGCCATTTTCCGGATGCCGTCCATATCCCCTATGAACGCATTGCGACGGAAATCCAGCGGGTGGCCCCCGACAACGATCAGCCGGTTGTTCTCTATTGCCGGACCGGATCGCGCTCCGGTATCGCCAAAAAGTCTCTGGAATCCGTCGGATATACCCGCGTGATCAACGGCGGCGGGCTCACCCGCATGCGCCGTCTGTTGGCGGAATAAATGCGGATGGAAAAGGAAACGACAAAACGGCGGGCCGGACTCGTCATTTTTCTTTTTCAGCCGGATCGAATCCGCTACAAAAGACAGCGGCGAAAGGGAAGCCGTGACCAAAAATTCCAATGTCAGCATGATCTGTGATATCGCGGAGCTTTCTTCGCTCTTCGAAAAAAGCAGCGGACTCGACGATTTTCTGCAGTCGGCCGTCAGTGTGGTGGCCTATCATATGCAGGCGGCCGTCTGTTCCATTTATATCTACGACGAGGAGACCCGCACGTTGACCCTGCGCGCCACACAGGGGCTGCGTTCCGATGCGGTCGGCACCGTACGCCTGCGCCTCGGTCAGGGACTGGCCGGGCTGGCGCTGAAAGAACTGCGGGCGATTCGGGAGGGACACGGATCGCAAAGCCCCCGCTTTTTTGCAGTCGAAGGCATCGATGAAGAAAAATACGATGCGTTTCTGGCGGTTCCGATCCGGCGCGGCCTGACCCGCGTCGGTGTACTGACCGTGCAGGACACCCAGCCGGATTATTTTGATGAAACCGATGAGCAGGCACTCAAGGCCATCGCCGCGCAGCTGGCCTCCGTCATTGAAACCGCAACCCTGCTGCAGGCGCTGCACCGCAAAGAACCCCGGCAAAAAAGCGCACCGGCGGAACCGATGATGATTCGCGGGCGGGCCGCCAGCGGGGGCGTGGCACGCGGCGCCGCGACCCTGCTGCTGTCGGGACGCGGCGCCCGCTTTCAGCTTCCTGAAAACCTCCCCCCCGACCTGGGGGCCGATGCCTTCGACCGGGCGTTGAAGCAGACCGAAGAGCAGTTGAAAAAACTGCAGCGGGAAGCCAGTGAGGAGCTGGCCGACGTGGCCGGCCTGATTTTCAACGCCCATCTGCTGATCCTGGCGGACGATGAGTTTTCCGGCGAAATACGCCGCCGCGCCGCCGCCGGCACCCCGGCCCCCGCCGCGCTGGCCGACGTGGTGAACCACTATATTGATATTTTTGCAGCCAGCGATAATCAGCGCCTGCAGGAAAAGGTGCACGACCTCCGCGATCTCGGGCACCGGCTGCTTGAAAACCTGATCGGCGGGGCGCGTGAACAGGGCGATTACAGCGGTCAGATTATCGCCGCGGATGAACTGCTGCCGTCCGATGTACTCAGGCTGGCAACGGAAAAAGCCGAGGGCTTCATCGTTCAGGGCGGCGTGACCTCCCACAACGCCATCATCTGCCGGTCGCTTCAAAAGCCGATGGTGATGATCGATTCCCCGCAGTTTGCGCGCCTTGTCAACGGATGCGATCTGCTGATCGACGGCGATCAGGGAACCGCTTATGTCCGGCCGTCGGCGGATGTACTGCGTGAGTATGAAGAGCACCGCCGGGCCATGGCGGCACTGGCAGATGCCGAGCAGGTGCAAAGCGAAACACGAACAGCCGACGGAACCCGTGTGCGGCTCTGCGCCAACATCAACCTGCTCAGCGATTTGAAACTGGCGGAGACCTTTCAGGCGGAAGGCGTGGGATTGTATCGCAGTGAATTTCCGTTCCTGATCCGCAATGCATTTCCCTCCGAAGAGGAACAGTTCCGGGTGTACCGGCGGATTGTGGAAGCCATGGGGTCGCGGGAGGTGACGTTCCGGACCCTCGATATCGGCGGCGACAAGGTGTTGTCATATCAGGATGAAACCGCCGAGGCCAACCCTTTTCTCGGCCTGCGCGCCATCCGGTTTTCCCTGCAGCATAAAGACATTTTTGCCGACCAGCTGCGTGCGTTTCTGAGAGCCGGTCACGGCGGAAACAGCCGGATTATGTTCCCGCTGATTGCCTCACTGGATGAGTTTTTCGAAGCCCGCGATGTGGTGCAGGACTGTATGCGCGATCTCGATGCCTGCGGTGCGGCCTACAACCGGGAAACCCGTCTGGGCATTATGGTGGAACTTCCGTCGGCCGTGGAGCTGATCGAGGAGCTTGCCCGCGAAGTGGATTTTATCTCCATCGGCACCAATGATCTGATTCAGTATATGCTGGCGGTCGACCGGACCAACGATCTGGTGGCCAAGCTGTATCTGTCGCATCATCCCGCCATTTTGCGGGCAATCCGGCGCGTTGTGACTGTGGCGCAGCAAAACCGCTGCGATGTGTCCATCTGCGGAGACATCGCCATGGATCCGCGCATGATTCCGTTTCTCATCGGAACCGGTATCACCAAAATCAGTCTTCCGCCGCGGCGGATTCCCGCCATTCAGCAGGCGGTCGGAAGCCTGCGCATGGAGCAGGCGGTCTATGCGGCCAGTCGCATTCTTTCCTGCAGCCGGATTTCCGAAGTGGAAAAAATGCTGCTCCTCGACGACCAGCCTGATTGATTCATAAAAATGTACGGGAACAGCTTAACTCGCTGGAATGGAGATCCGTATGGAATGTGAATATCAAAAATCCATTCCCGTCCATTTTTACCGAAGGCGCCCTGAACGGTCGAGGGCGCTCGCGATACTTCGGAGCGCGACGGGTTTACTTCGTCAACTTGGTTGCAGGTGGTTCGCGGCAGGTCACTGCAGCGTCACCACGTGACGCCTCGTTGCCAAAGCAAACTCGGCGCGTGAATCAATCAGGCTGGAGCACATTCGATTTAATTTGCCGCAACCGTCTTCTGCAGCCGGGGTTGTTGACCCCGGTGCGCGGTCAACGACCGCACCCTGCCAGTAACGTCAAATTAATGCGAAAATGCTTTAACCCCCCGGGGATTCTCTGCAGCGGGCCACAAAACACATTTGTCGCCATAGGTTACATTATTGTTGTATATTTATATTTATAAACATATCTG
Organism: uncultured Verrucomicrobiota bacterium; assembly: GCA_964542135.1. GTDB lineage: Bacteria > Verrucomicrobiota > Kiritimatiellia > Kiritimatiellales > Tichowtungiaceae > Tichowtungia. The sequence continues at coordinate 5,469 of CAZITJ010000060.1, read as the reverse complement.
TATTCAATAGCCCCAACAGAGTTTTTTTTACAAGCTGTTCATAATGAAGTACTTTAAATAAACAGTCTGTCCACACTCCTTTTTTTGGTTCACATCCTGCTTAAAAAGCCGCCGTTCAAATCGGAAGTGTTCACGAATAAAAAGGAGGATCAATGAATCGGATTGTAAAACTGCTGGGGCTGACCGGTCTTTTTGCCGCTGTCGGTGCAACGCTTTGGGCGGAGGAGGTTGACGCAGCGGCCGCGGCGGCTACGGCTCTTTTTACCGCCAATAATGTATGGATGATGGTTTCCATCTTCCTGGTCTTTATTATGCACCTGGGGTTTGCGACGGTGGAAACCGGTCTGACCCGTGCGAAAAACACCGTCAATATTCTGTTTAAAAACACCGCCATTGTGGCCATCGGTCTGCTGACGTATGCACTGATCGGGTTTAACCTGATGTATCCCGGAGACTTTACCGTTGCCGGTATTTTCGGATTCGCCGGATTCGGCGTGACGGCCCCGGAAGGCGCGGCCGGGTTAATCGACTATGCAGGCGGTGCCTACAGCTACTGGACGGATTTCCTGTTCCAGGGCATGTTCGCGGCCACAGCAGCCACGATCGTGTCCGGAGCCGTGGCCGAACGCATCAAGCTGCCGGCGTTTCTGATCTTTTCCACCGTGTATGTGGCGCTGATTTACCCCTTTGTCGGTTCCTGGGTCTGGGGCGGCGGCTGGCTGGCCGAAATGAACTTTCACGACTTCGCCGGCTCCACGCTGGTCCATTCCGTCGGCGGGTGGGGCGCTCTGGCGGCCATCATGCTGCTCGGACCGCGGCTCGGTAAATATGTCAACGGACAGATCAAACCCATTATGGGCCACAATATGCCGCTGCTGACGATCGGCGTGTTTCTGCTCTGGCTCGGCTGGTTCGGGTTCAACGGCGGATCGGTTCTGTCCGGCGATCCCGGCGGCGTATCCTATGTGCTGGTGACCACCTCGCTGGCCGCTGCGGCCGGAATTATCGGATCGATGACCGCCACCTGGACCCTCCAGAAAAAACCCGATCTGACCATGGTGCTCAACGGCTGTCTGGCCGGTTTGGTGGGCATCACCGCCGGGGCCGATGTCGTGTCCGTACCGGCGGCCATTCTGATCGGCCTGATCTGCGGCGCAGTCGCCGTTGTATCGGTCATGATGTTTGATAAGCTGAAACTCGATGACCCGGTCGGTGCGACCACGGTCCACCTGGTCTGCGGAATCCTCGGCACGCTGTTTGTCGGTGTGTTCAGCCCGGATTTCAGTCTCGGTGTACAGGCGCTGGGTGTTCTGGCTTACGGCGCGGTCTGTTTTCCCGCCGCTCTGCTGATTTTTGCTGTGCTGAAGGCCACCGTCGGCATTCGCGTCAGCGAAGAGGAAGAACTCAAGGGCCTGGATATCGGGGAGCACGGCATGGAGGCCTATGCCGGATTCCAGATCTTTACCAACAGTTAAATCGAATAGAAGGAGCGACCCATGAAACTGATTATCGCCTATATACAGCCTGAAAAGCTCAACGCCGTGAAACAGGCGCTTTACGAAAACGATGTCTTTAAGATGTCGGTGACCAATGCGCTGGGCTGCGGACAGCAGAAGGGCTACCACGAAACCTACCGCGGTGCCGACATCGAAGTAAACCTGCTCAAAAAGGTTCGGATCGAGATCGCGGTCAACAGTGCGTTTGTTCAGCCGACCGTGGATGCCGTCATTTCCGCGGCGCGCACCGGAAATATCGGGGACGGTAAAATCTTTGTCCAGTCGCTGGAGGAATGCATCCGCATTCGAACCGGCGAAAAGGGCGAGGCGGCCATCGGCTGACCGCCGGATGTTTGCGGTCCCCGGGGCGCTGCACACCGTGCAGCGCTTTTTTCGGGCTTGAAGTATTACATTATGCGCATATGCGCATAATGTAAAATACCCTGGATCAGGGCAGGCACCATATCTGCTTATCAGAGGGCTGTGGGGAACGGTTTTCGATGCGAATCATACAGATATGAAAGAAACGGATTTTTTTGGAAACAAAGGTGTGTCATGAACAGTGCAGCGGCAGGTGTTTTCATGTCAGAGAAGCGGGAGGCTTTTCGGATTCGCCCGGCGTCACAGGATGATCTGAGTGTGATGACGCGTCTGCTTCAGGAGCTGTTTTCCATTGAGAGCGGTCTGGACGCCGATCCGGACAAACAGCGCTGCGGATTGGAGATGATTCTGAATTCCAGCCAGGCGCTGGCGCTGGTTGCAGAGCATCAGAAGCGCGTAATCGGAATGGTCACTGTCCAGTTGATCGTATCCACGGCGGAGGGCGGCGTGTCGGCACTGCTTGAGGATCTGATCGTTACCGCGTCCTGCCGCCGGCGGGGCGCGGGGCGGGCGCTTCTGCAGGAGGCGCTGCTGTGGAGTCGCGGGCAGGGTGCGCGCCGGCTTCAGCTGCTGGCCGACGGGCGCAATGTGCCGGCACTCATTTTTTATCGTCGCATGGGGTGGTGTCAGACCGATTTTATTGCCTTAAAACGCGCTCCGTAAGGCCGGGTTTTTAAAACCGAGTTCCGGCGGCAGCCGGCAGAGAAAAGGCAGAATCCGGGTGCTCACACATTCCGCCGGAAACCCGAACCGGCCGGCGGACCGGCTGTAAAAAAGGAATTCAAAAATGAAACTACAGGTTATAATAATAACATAAATGTATTTATTATATGATCAGCATCGTTTTTGTCAGGAAAATAATTTGCGTAAGTGCATGGTTTTAAACTATTTGTAAAATGAACCTGAAAACAGGCACGTTCAATGCTTTCTAAAGCGAAAAGGTTGCAGAAGAGGCTCTGCAAGAGGAGACAGAAAGAGACAAAGGAGGAGACGATGAAAAAGAGAGGATTCATACCGGCAGTGATGACAGCGCTGGGCTTGTCAGCGTTGCCGGTCTTTGCAGAGGAGGTTGCCCCGGGCGCAGAGAATGCCTACGCCATTGACAACCTGTTTCTGTTTATCGGTGCGGTGCTCGTGATTTTTATGCAGCCGGGCTTCGCCATGGTCGAGTCAGGATTCAATGCGGCAAAAAACACCGTCAACATCCTGTTTAAAAACGTGATGGACCTGTGTGTCGGCGTCCTGCTGTATTTCCTGTTCGGATACGGCATTATGTACGGCGACGCCGTTCTGGGCGGATTGATGGGCTGGGCCGGCATGGGCATCGGCGGCGTCGAAGCCGAGGTGGCCGCCGGATCGCTGACCCCGCAGGTCGACTGGCTCTTCCAGGTTGCGTTTGCAGCCACGGCCGCCACCATTGTTTCGGGCGCAGTGGCCGGACGACTCAAGTTTTCCGCCTACCTGATCTACAGTGCGGTTCTGACCGGACTGATTTATCCGATCAGCGGCTTCTGGAAATGGGGCGGCGGATGGCTGGATGCCATGGGCTTTTATGACTTTGCCGGATCACTGGTGGTACACGCTGTCGGCGGATTCGCCGGACTGGCCGGCGCCATGGTGCTCGGTCCGCGGATCGGCAAGTTCGGCGCAGACGGCAAGCCGAAAGCCATGCCGGGCCATAACCTGGCCATTGCCACGCTGGGGGTCTTTATTCTGTGGGTGGGCTGGTACGGCTTCAACCCGGGTTCACAGCTGGCCATTACCGGTGCAGACAACACCCATATGGTGATGCTGATCGCCGCCAATACCACGCTGGCTGCAGCCGCCGGCGGACTGCTGGCCACGCTGACGGCCTGGATCCTGCACAAGAAGCCGGACCTGACCATGGGCCTGAACGGCATCCTTGCCGGTCTGGTCGGGATTACCGCCAACTGCGATTCGGTAACCAATGTGGAAGCCATTGTGATCGGTATTGTGGCCGGCATTCTGGTGGTCTTCGGCGTCAAACTGCTGGATGCACTCAAAATCGACGACCCGGTCGGCGCCTTTCCGGTTCACGGACTCTGCGGTGTCTGGGGCGGTCTGGCCACCTGGATTTTCGGCGGCCATCCGATGATGGCGCAGATTGTCGGATCCGTTGTGATTCCGATCTGGGCGTTCGTGACCATGTTTATTCTCTTCAGCGTGCTGAAGAAACTCAATGCCCTGCGCGTATCGCCGGAAGAAGAGCTGCGCGGACTGGACATCGGGGAACATGGCGAAGAGGCCTACAGCGGCTTCCAGCTCTGGACCACTCAGTAAACGAAACCCGTCTGAGGAGGAAGAATTATGAAACTCATTATTGCCTACATACAGCCTGAAAAGCTCAACGCCGTAAAGCAGTCGCTCTACGAGAAAGACGTCTTCAAGATGTCGGTCACCAATGCACTGGGATGCGGCCAGCAGAAGGGCTATCACGAAACCTATCGCGGCGCGGATATCGAAGTGAACCTGCTCAAAAAGGTTCGGATCGAAATCGCCGTCAATGCCGGGTATGTCGAACCGACCCTTGACGCGATCATTTCCGCGGCGCGCACCGGGAACATCGGTGATGGAAAAATCTTCGTCCAGAACCTCGAGGAATGCATCCGCATTCGCACCGGGGAAAAGGGGGAAGACGCGATCGGCTAACCCGTAACCCGCGATCGGCGGCCGGCGGTCGACATCCGCCGCCGCCGATCGCAAAACCTGACCTGACACACGAACCAGAAAAAAAAGGAGAAGAAAGATGAAACTGTTCACACGAATGATTATTGCGGCGGCCCTGCTTGCAGGAGCTGCTCAGGCTGCGGATGTAAGCGCTTCGTTTGATTTTGCCAGCGCCTATGTGTTCCGCGGGACCACCTTCAATGACGGCCTGGTCTTCCAGCCCGGCTTTGAGGCGTCCAGCCTGCCGCTTCCCGAGGAAATCGGCTCCGTGGCCATCGGCACCTGGGCCAACTTCGACATCAATGACGTCGGCGCCGGAAGCGAATTCACGGAAATCGATTATTACCTGTCCTACAGCCTGCCGGTCTCGGTTGTCGATCTCGGCATCGGATACTGCGAATACACCTATCCCACAGGCGGCTCGGCAGACCGTGAAGTGTCCTTCAGCGTCGGCAAGGCCATCGGTGAAACCGGCCTCGGCGCATCCGTCAGCGCCAACTACGGCGTCGACGGCGCGATTGAGAGCGATCTCTACGTGCTGGCCGGCCTCGACTACGGCACCGACCTGAGCGAAGCCCTGTCGCTTTCCGCCGGTCTCAGCGCAGCCTACCTGCTGAGCGACGGCGGCAGCGACGGTTTCAACGACGGCGGCGCGTCGGTCGGTCTGAGCTATGCGCTGACCGAAAGCTGGGCCCTGAACGGCTCGCTGGCCTATGTGGCGCAGCTCGATGACAACGTGCTCGGCGATGATGCCTACGATGTCGAAGTCTACGGCATGCTCGGCATCTCCTGCGACTTCTAAGGCGCGGAACAAAGACCGACAGGAAAACAGACAGCCCCCGCCGGACCGGCGGGGGCTGTTTTCGTCAGAAAGGATTTGCATCCATTCGTTCCGATTGCGAAA
>CAZITJ010000059.1:0-12496 GCA_964542135.1 uncultured Verrucomicrobiota bacterium | reverse complement strand
AAACCAATCGGGGAGTGTGTCTTTTGTCATGCGCGGATTGTAAGCCGGTTCTGCAGAAATTTCAATTGTTGCAGGGGGAGGAAAACAGGCGCTTTTTGATCTGCATCAGACGCAGGGGACGGCTTGTGTCTGCGAAGCCGGCCGCAGGAGAAAGCTCTTGGCTCTCAGGGTGTCAGCCGCTCGAGCAGATCACGGGCGGGCTGATAGTCCGGCTGCTGTTCGAGCAGGCGGTTGAGTTCCCGGCGTGCCCGGGGATCGTTGCCGGTTCGGTGGGCGGTGAGAGCGAGGTTGTATCGGGCGGCGGTGAAGGCCGGGTTGAGTTCAACGGCACGCTCAAAGGCGTCGGCGGCTTCGGTGTAATTGCCGCGGCTGTAGTAAATCAGGCCCAGGTTGTAGCAGGCCTGTTCGTGGGTGCGGTCCAGTTCCAGCGCCCGCAGATAGGCCTGCTCGGCTTCCTCGAGACGCTGACGGCGGTGAAGCTGCAGTGCGGTTCGGAAATGCGGTTCGGCCGCTGTGCGGTTTTGGGTCGAGGCGGCTGCAGTGCGCGCTGCCGGGGTGTTTCGGTCTTCCAGCTTCTGCAGATAAATGCGGGCCTGCTCGTCATAGGCTTCCGTGCCGGATGAAGAGCTCAGATACCGTTCAAAAAGCCGGCGGGCTTCCGCCGGGCTGTCCAGTGCATGGAGGTGGATGGAGGCCCGGTTGAACAGCGCCGGGGTGTAGTCGGGGTGCTGGCTGGAAACCGATTCCAGTCGGCGCAGGGCGGCGTTGGGGCCGCCGAGATTCAGCTCGGCCAGAGCCAGCGCGGTTTGAATGTGCGGATTGTTCGGGTCGTGTTCCAGAGCGCGGCTCAGATTGCGCGCCCCGTCGGCTTCGTTTCCGGCCTGTACATAGGCGATGCCGACCCAGGCCAGCGGTCGCAGGTTGCCGGGTTGAAGCAGCACGGCTTCGCGAAGAGTCCGTTCGGCTTCGGGCACCTCGCCGGCCGCGGTGAGTGCGATCCCGAGGTTGCAGAGCACGTCATATTGACCGGCTTTTACGCGCAGACTCCGGCTGAATGCTTCCGCGGCCTCTTCCGGACTGTCCATTTCCCACAGAAGCAGTCCGAGCCGGTTCAGCGCTTCGGCATTTTCCAGGCTGCCGGCGCGGCTGCGAATGGATTTTTCCAGCAGGGTGCGCGCGCGCACCCGGTCGCCCTGTTTCCAGAGGGCCATCGCATCCCGGTAGAGCTTTTGGCCGGAGGGGCGTCCGCATCCGAAAAAAAACGCTCCGGCGAGAAGGACGGGAAGCATCCACTGGAGCGGCCGGGGGGTCACGAGAGCTCCTTCAGCCGAACCCGGCGGGTGCGGGGGCCGTCGAACTCACAGAAATAGATGCTTTGCCAGGTACCGAGTACGAGCCGGCCGTTTTCGACGATCACCTGCAGCGAGAAGCCGGTCAGAGAGGCCTTGGCGTGAGCGGCGGTGTTCCCCTCCGCATGGCGGTATCCGCCGCTCCAGGGAACCATTCGATCGAAAACGGTTTCCAGATCCGCCGTGACGTCGGGGTCGGCATTTTCATTGATCGTGATTCCGGCCGTGGTATGGGGAACGAACACGCTGATGAGTCCGTCGGTGAGACCGGCTTCGGCTGCAAACCGCTGAACATCGGCGGTGATATCAATAAATTCTGTTCGCGATTTTGACTGGACGGTGATTTCGCTCATACGTAGTTTAACTCTAGTCATTCCCTGATTGAACGCCAGTTTTTAATGACGAAACCCGGAGAAATTCCCGATGAGCAAATGGTATCCGCTGTTTTTCAATCCGGTCTACAAGGATTATCTGTGGGGCGGGTCGCGTATTCCCGAGCGGTTTCATCGCGATCTGCCGCCGGGCCTGTACGCTGAATCATGGGAGCTGTCAACACACCCTGACGGGCCGACGCCGATTGCCAACGGACCGCTGGCCGGTCAAATGCTGTCGGATCTGCTTCCTGACAGCCGGGATGAGCTGCTCGGGACCCGCGTCCCGGGGGATGATTTTCCTCTGTTGATCAAACTGATTGATGCGCGCGATACACTCAGTGTGCAGGTGCATCCGAACGACCGCAATGCCACCGCGGTCGGCGGGGATCCGAAAACCGAAATGTGGTATTTCCTTGAGGGGGACGGCTCTGCATGCGTTTATTGCGGGCTTCAGCCCGGCGTGGACCGTGCCCGGTTCCTGAAGGCGCTTGAAAACAAAACCGTTGCCGATATTCTGAGGGCGGTGCCCGCGCACAAGGGCGAGGCGGTGTTCGTTCCGGGCGGCCGGGTGCACGCGATCGGTGCGGGCTGCCTGATTCTGGAAATTCAGCAGAACTCGAACACGACCTACCGGATATATGACTGGGATCGTGTCGGAGCGGAGGGTCGTCCGCGGGATCTTCACATTGAGAAGGCGCTGCAGGTGATTGACTGGGAAAACAATGCCGATCCGCTGTGCCGTCCGGACGGACCGGTGATTCAGAGCTGTCCCTGGTTCCGTCTTGAGCGGCTTGAACTGCCCGCGTGCGGACAATCCTTCGCAACCTGCGGCACGAGCTTCCACGCGCTGTTTGCCGCCGAGGGGACGGCGAAGCTTTCGTGGGAAACCGGCTCGGTGCCGATCCCCGCCGGGCAGACCTGTCTGCTGCCGGCTGCTCTCGGAGACTATGCCCTGCAGCCCGGCGGCGGGGAGGCGACGCTGCTCCGTATCAGCATTCCCTGAGGAGGGGCCGCCGCCGGTCACGCAGTGCGCTTGCGGTGTCCCAGCAGAATCAGGTCGCGCAGTGCGTCGGCATTGCGCGCCGCCAGCCAGTTCGGCATGAAGTGCGGATCCTGCACAATCTGCGCGACCGCCGCCAGGGCCCGCAGATGAAAGTTGCGCTCGTCCAGCGACCCCATTAAAACGAACACGGCCTTGATCTGCGGGGCGTCCTCTGAGAAAGCGACGCCGTTGCGGTGGCGCACCAGCACGGCCTGGAATTTTCCTTCTCCCGGCAGCACCATGTGCGGAATGGCAATATCCGGGCTCAAAGCTGTGCTGGTCAGTGCTTCGCGCTCGCTCAGTTTCTTCTGGAGTTCTTCGGATGACAGGCCGGTTTGTTCTGCGGCCGAACGGGCAATGCAGGCAAAGAGTTCCTCGCGGGTGAGCGGCTCGTTCAGATCGAGGACCGGGCAGGTTTCGATGAGGCTGTCAAAGCGGTCGACGACAATTTCATCGCGTTCGCGGATGATGGTTTTCAGCTCATCCTCCAGATTCCCGGTTTGGATTTCGCGGGCCGTGAGGCGGGCGACCAGATGGAGCAGGGCATAATCCCGTTCCGATTTAATCCGGCCGTAGAACCAGTAGATGAAGCCGCCCAGGCTGACCAGGAGGGCGGTCAGCCCGATGATATGAGGCCCCATCGTGACCAGCAGGGCGCAACACCCCGTGACGCCGAGGGCCGGCAGCCAGGGGTAGAGAGGGGCTGTGAAGACGGGGCGGTAGTTTTGTATGCGGCTTTCCCTCAGAATGATCAGAGACAGATTGGCCAGGATATAGGTGAGGATCAGAACCGCCGAGGCGGCTTTGACCAGCAGGTCGAGCTTGAGAAAAAGAGAGAGCGCAATGACTCCGCCGGTTACGAAAATGGCGGTGGAGGGAACGCCGCGTGACGGGTGGATGGTGCCGAGGTGCCCCGGAATCAACCGGTCGCGGCTCATCGCCAGCAGATAGCGTGAGGCGGCCATGATGCCGGCGTTGGCGGTGGAGACAAAGGCCAGGATGGCCGCGATGCTCATGGCCAGCACGCCTCCGCGGCCCATAAAGATGTGCGCGCCGTCGGTGATGGGGGTCAGGGATCCGTCGAGGGAGGAGGCGGCCACCGTGCCGGACGTGACGAAGACCATCAGCACATACAGCAGGCTGATGATCAGGAAGGCGAGGATCAGCCCCAGCGGGATCACTTTGCCGGGGTTTTTCACCTCTTCGGCCATGCTGGCGGTTTTCAGGATGCCGCCGAACGAGACGAAAACAAAGCCGGCAGTGGCGAGCACCGGGCCGTACCCGCGGGGTGCGAAGGGCTCGAAGTGGCGGACATTGACCGCGGGGAGGCCGGTGGCGATATAAAGAATCATCAGGATCAGCAGGCCGGCAACCAGTGTCACCTGCACCTGGCCGGTTTCTTTGACTCCGATCCAGTTGAGTCCGGTGAAGAAAAGGCAGAACCCGAAGCCGATCAGGCGGACATCCACATCAATCAGGAGCGCGGTGAAGGCGGACATCCCGACCAGGGCGAAGGCGCTTTTGAGGGAGAGGGAGAGCCAGGTGAGCAGCCCGGAGATGGTGCCGGCCGCCGGGCCCATGGTGCGGGTGGTGAAAAAATAATCGCCGCCCGCCTTGGGCATGGCGGTTGCGAGTTCGGCAATGCTGAGCATTCCGGTCATGGCCAGCAGGGCGGCAATCAGGTAGGACAGCACCACGGCCGGGCCGGCTTTGGCATGGGCCAGTCCGGGCAGAACAAAGAGTCCGGAGCTGATCATGGCTCCGGATGAAATACAGAAAATATGCAGTAACCCGAGGTGTCTCTTGAGCGGCATGGCATCTCCCGTTTTAGCGCAGACACTCCGATCCGCCTGCGGAATCCATGTTCTTCATAACACCGGGTGCATTCAAGGCAAAAGCGCGGCGGACCGCCATCAGGTCTGCCGCTGGCGGCGGCTGAGCAGCAGCAGGTCGCGCAGCGCGTTTTCACTGCGGGCGGCGAGCCATTGATCAATGAACTCCGGCGCCTGCGCAATCTGCGCGATGCCGGCCAGCGCGCGCAGATGAAAGTTGCGTTCATCGACAGAGCCCATCAGCACAAAGACCGCTTTGACGGCCGGCGCCTCATCGGAGAAGGAGACCCCTTCCTGATGACGAACCAGAACCAGCTCAAATTTTCCGGTGCCGGGCAGGATGAGGTGCGGCACGGCAATATCCGCGCTGAGTGCGGTGCCGGAAGACCGTTCCCGTTCAATCAGCTTTTCGGTGATGTCCCGCGGGGGGAGTTCAACCTGTTCGGCGGCGGCCTGCCCGATTTGCCTGAACAGCTCATCGCGGCTGAGGGGTTCGGTCAGATCAAGCACCGCTGCACCGGTGATCAGATGGTCAAACCGGTCGAGTTCGATTTCGTCGCGTTCGCGGATGATGCCTTTGAGCTCCTCTTCCAGGTCGCCGGTGACGATCTCTTTTGCTGTGAGACGCCCGATCAGGTGCGTGAGCGCGGATTCGCTTCGTGCGTGGCGGCGGCCGTAGAGCCAGTAGGCGCTGAACCCGACACAGGCCAGGACGGCAAAGATGGCAAAGGCGATCATCCCCATTTCGGCGATGAGCAGCAGGCAGGCCAGAATCCCCGCAATCTGCAGAAACGGGTAGAGCGGGGCCCGGAAGGCGGGGCGGTAGTTCTGAATGCGGCTTTCGCGCAGGACGATCACGCAGATTCCGGACAGCATAAAGCCGAGGATCAGCACCAGCGAGGCGGCTTCGACCAGAATATCGAGCTTGAGAAACAGCGAACACAGAATGAAGCTGGAGGTAATAACGATGGCCACATGCGGGGTGCCGAAGCGTTCGTTGACCCGGCTGAGCGGCGCGGGTGCCAGCTCATCGCGGCCGAGCGCCAGCAGGTAGCGCGAGGCGGCCAGTATGCCGGCGTTGGCGGTGGACATAAACGCCAGCAGAGCGGCGATGCCGATGCCGAATTTTCCGGCCGGGCCGAGAAATACGGCGGCTCCGTCAGCAATCGGCGTGAGGGATTCGTTCAGAATTTCATCGGGCAGCACGCCGCTGGTGACCCAGACCATCAGGGTGTAGAAAACGGTGGTTACGGCCAGGGAGAGAATCATGCCCTGCGGAATGGTTTTTCCGGGATGGGTGACGTCTTCGGCGATGCTGGAAATCTGGATGATGCCGCCGTAGGCGACAAATACAAACGCGGCCGTGAACAGAACAGCGTTGGGTCCGTGCGGCGCGAACGGGGTGAGCCCCTCCATGGTGACGTCCGGGGCTCCGCGCAGGATGTAGAGAATCATCAGAATCAACAGGCCGCCGACGAGGAAGAGCTGGGTGCGCGCCGCGTGTCTGGAGCCGAACAGGTTGAGCAGTGTGAATGCCAGACAGCACAGCGGCCCGGCGATCCACATCGGCACGCCGAAGAAGGTGTAGGCCAGCGCACTCATTCCGACAATAGCGAAGGCGCTTTTCAGCGAGAGCGAAAACCAGGTCAGCAGTCCGGCCACCGTACCGACGGCGGGCCCGAGCCCGCGGGTTACGAAAAAATAATCGCCGCCGGCCCGGGGCATGGCGGTCACCAGCTCCGCCGCGCTGAGCATGCCGACGCCCGCGATACACCCCGCGATGAGATAGGAAAGAATGACCGCCGGTCCGGCTTTGGCATGGGCGATTCCCGGCAGCACAAAAATGCCGGAGCTGATCATGGCGCCGGTTGCAATGCAAAACACATGGATCAGTCCGAGATTTTTTTTAAGATGCACGGCTTTATCCTGATTTGGGGGAGGACGCTCTTTTAAAAGATTGCGCCTGAGCCGGTATGCTCTTTAATATGAGCCGTTGTTTCAAGTTAAATTCCAATGGAGAAGACATGCATGTTTTTCATTTTGCGTTCTGGGCGGGAGCGGTCGGCTGGCTGATTGCTCAACTGACCAAAATGATCATTTCGCTGGTGCAGAATCATCGCCTCGATTTTCGTTATCTGGCCAGCACCGGGGGGATGCCCAGCGCACATTCGGCACTGGCCAGTGCCATCGCCACCGCCATCGGCCTGACGGAAGGGTTTGCATCCGCTCTCTTTGCGATCAGTTTTTTCTTTGCAGCGATCGTCATGTTTGATGCCCAGACGGTACGGGCTGCGGCGGGCATGCAGGCCCGGCTTCTCAATCAGATTGTCGATGAGCTGTTTCAGGAGCATCATTTATCCGAAACCAAGCTGAAAGAGCTTCTCGGGCATACCCGGCTGGAGGTGTTTTTCGGTATGCTGACCGGTATTTTCGCCGCAATGGCTGCCTATCGGTTCCTGATGTAGACGCCGGAGGCGGGCCCGTGCAAACAAAAAGGCTCCCCGCGCAGGCGGAGAGCCGATTGGTGAAACCGTTCAGGGGGCTTCGTCAGCCGGCACTGATGGCCTCGACCGGGCAGGTGCTTTCGCAGGCACCGCAATCGGTACAGGTGTTGGGGTCAATCACATATTTGCTGTCACCGGGGCTGATTGCTTCGACCGGGCAGACGCTTTCACACGCACCGCACATGGTGCACTCATCAGAAATCACATAGGCCATGATTTATCTCCTTCGTTATCATTTCAGCAACACACCTTGTGCGCCGCTCATTGTGCATACCGAGTCAATATACCCTAATAATTTTTAGTTTCATTCCTAAACCGGCCTGTGGTACACATTATATATAGATCAAGTCTAAGGAACGAGAACGATGGGATATCAGCAGAAAACAGATCCGCCGGCCGGCGATGATCCTTCGGTGCATGAAGCATGGCCGCTCTTTGTGAATTTTTTGAAAAAAAAGGGGTCACGCATCACGCAGGCCCGCCGCATTGTGTTTGAGAGAGTTTTCGCCCGGCACGATCATTTCCGGGCCGATGACCTGGCGGCGGAACTGGCATCCGGACCGGATCATGTGAGCCGGGGGACGGTTTACCGGACCCTGGATTTAATGACAGAGGCCGGATTTGTCCAGAAGATCCGGGATCAGGATGTGCATGCCCATTATGAGCATATTTACGGCCACGGGCGTCATCATCACCTGATCTGTGAAGAAACGGGCGAATTCATCGAGTTTTCCAGCCAGGTGATTTCCGATGAAATTGACCGGATCTGCCGCCGGAATCATTTCCGTCCGCATTTTCACCGACTGGTTGTTTTCGGAAAAAAGATGGATTCGTAAGGCTTCCGTCTCCTGTCGTGATGCTTGACACGCCGCGCCGGGGAAAGGATACTGCACAGACGTGTTGTCAATCAGATCCAGCCTCATCCCGTCATGAAATTTCCAAGGCTATTTAAGCGTAAAAAAAAGGAGCCCGCCCCGCCGGAGCCTTCTGAACAGCCCGCGATGGAGTCTGATTTCTACAGCCGGCGGGTTGCGGATGATCCGCTCGGGTCTGAAAGCAGCGGTCCGATGATGCCAACGACGCGACGGACCTCGCGGCACAGTCCCGTTGTTCGGCGAGAGAACAGCAACCGGGCCAGCAACTGGGCTTTGGGGATGCTGCTGCTGCGGGCCGTGCTTCTTGTTGTTCTGCTGGGCGGGGGCTTTGTGGCTCTGCGGATGGTGCTGACACGGCTTGCCGAACCCGGTGAAGAAGAAAAACAGCGCTGGGAGGAGCGGGCGCTGCTGATGGATCAGGGCGGAAAGGTCAATCTGCCCGATCGCCCTGTTTCGCCGGTTCTTTCCGCAAAAGCGCCCCGATCTGCCTCTTTGACGGAGCGGCTCGAAAGCTGGGAAGATGCTGAGCGTCATCTGCGATCTGCGGATGCGCTGATTCGCCGCGGGATTGATCTGGAGGCCGCTCACCGCCTGCATCAGGCGCTGGCTGCGGCTCCGGAAAACCGGAATGCAATGCGCCGGCTGATGGAGATTTATGTAGAGTCCGGGCAGTATGACCAGGCCTTGCCTCTGTGTATGCGCCTGCTCGAGCAGGACAGTGCTCAGCGCGAGGTGAAAATGCATCTGCTGGCAGCGCTTTATCATACAGGCCGGTATGAGGATGCACTGGCCCTGTCCAGTCAGATGCTTCAGCGGACCCCGGGAGATCTTGAGGTGCTGATGCTGGCCGCCCGGAGCAGCCGGGCCGCCGCAGACAATGCACGTGCGCTGGATCTGTATGATCGGATTCTGCAGCGCCGGCCAGCCCATATCGGGGCGCTGCAGGGTTCTGCTGAAATTCTGCTGGAACAGGAGCGGTTTGAGGACGCCCTGCCGTTTTACACCGAACTTCTCCGCCAGGAGCCCTCGGAGCCGGTGTATTATGCACTGGCGCTTTGTTATGCACAAACCGAAGAGGTCGGCAAGGCGGTCATCCGTATGGGACAGGCGGCCAGTCTGTTCGGCGAAAGTACGGTGGGCCCCTGGCTGGCACAGCCCGCATTTAATCCGATTCGTGAAACAGTCGATTTCCGTTCGTTTGCCGACCGGATTATCGGGATCGAAAGCCGCAAAGCCATTGAGGCGATTAACCGCCGCGAACAGCAGCGGGATCTGCCCGACCAGCCGATCGAGCCCGTACTGCCGGATCAGCCGTCACTGAAAGCGGTTGATCCGGGACGCTGATTTCTTTTTATGAATAGTCCGGCACAGCCTGTGCGCCGCCCGCTGGTTGCCGCGGCATTGTCTGCCGCCGCCGGATTGGCTGTACCCGCCCTCACGGGTTCCCATCCGCTGTTCTGGCTCAGTGCCGGCGCCTTGTGGCTTGCGCTCCAGTGCCGGCGTTTATCCGCGCCCGGATTGTATGCTGCACTGTTCCTGCTGGCGGCGGCGGCGGGATCGATGGAGACGTTTCCGCAGATGGACGGACTTTCCCCGGTGGCCTCCCGTGTGCCCGGTCGGCCGCAGACGGTTGCGGGGCGTATTGCAAGTGATGTGCAGATCGCCGGCGGACAGGCGTTCTTCCGGTTGCAGACGGATCGGGTGGAGGACGGCGGTACAATCTATGCGGCAGAGGAAACCCTCCAGGTGTATCTGCGCCAGCCGCCGGCCCGCATGGTGTATGGAGAGCGCTGGATCCTTCGCGGCATGCTGACCGATTATGAATCTTCATACGGAGGGGTCGCCGGCGGCCTCAGCGCAAACGGATCGTCTGCACGGCGTCTCCAGCCGGCCGGATTTTCACTGCGGGGAGGCTGCTATGCTCTGCGCCGCCGCGCCGCCGGCATCCTTCATGAAGCCATGGCCGGTTTTCCGGAGGCCGAATCCATTCTGCAGGCGCTTCTATTCGGGCTGAGACGGCAGATGTCCACGTCGCTTTATCAAACCTTTGCCCGCACCGGAATGCTGCATCTTTTTGCGATTTCAGGACTGCATGTGGGGGTGATGGCGGCGCTGCTGATTTCTCTTCTCAAAACCGCCGGGGTCTCCCGTCCGCGGTGGGGACTGCTGCTGATTCCCGCCCTGTTCGTGTATGTGGTTGCCACCGGGATGAAACCCAGTGCGCTGCGTGCGTTTACCATGGCATCGGTCTATTTCGCCGCGCCGCTTATCGGGCGGCGCCCCGATGCGCTTTCCTCGGTGTCGCTGGCCGCGCTGATCCTGCTTGCGGTTTCACCGGGACGGATTGCCGATCCCGGATTCCTGCTTTCCTTTACGGTGGTGACGGGCATCATCCTGGTTCACGGCTGTTTTCAGCGCTACGGAATCGGATGGCATAAAACCGGCTGGGCGACGGCCCTGTATGTTCCGGGCCGGAAGAGACCGGGGTCCGGGGTGCTGCGCGCGGCCGGGCTGCTGATGATCACCTCGCTGGCGGCATGGAGTTTCTCAGTGCCGCTGACGGCCCGCTTCTTCAACACCCTGTCTCCCGCCGCACTGGCGGGAAATCTGGCGGCTGTTCCGCTGACGTTTGTGATCGTTCTGACCGGGTGCTTAACCGTTTTGTCCGGGACGGTTTCGGGTCCGGCGGCCGACCTTTTTGCCCATGCCAACTGGTTGTTTGTCGGTGTGCTGACCGGCATCATCCGCCGGTTGGCGGAATGGCCCGGAGCCTGGTTTTATGTGCGGGCGCCATCGCTCGCTGCGATGGCCTTTTGGTACGGCGGACTGGTGGTGCTGCTGACGGGGATGCGGCGTGTTCGGGTCGTCGGGGCCGGGCTGGTGCTGGCGGGGGTTTTACTGTTTGTGCACATCAACCGGGACGATCCGCCCCCGGGGCCCCGGATTTTTTATCCTGCGGAATCCGCAACCGCGGTTCATCTCCCGTCCGGATCCTGGGTGTTGTTCTGTCGCGGCGATCCGTTTGATACCCCCAGGATTATCCGCTTTCTGCAAAAGAACGGCGTTTCACAGCTGCAGCTGCTGGGGGTGAGTGAATCTGTAAACGATCCGCAGGCGGTCCGCCGGCTGGTCACAATCTTCCGCCCGCAGACGGTCCGGTGTGCAGCGCAGGGACGTCCGCTGGAGCTGCCTGCCGGAACCGGAATCCTCCGGCTCAATACCAATTGACTTCGGCGGTCACTTGTTTCGCTGAACGTCATCCAGCGAAACCGATTCAATTTCAAGCCGGTCGATCAGAGTTTTAAATGAGCCCGAATCGCGCAGGGTGTTGAATTCTTTTCGATTCATCCAGTCCAGGGCCATATCGGGGTCTATGAGCTGGACGCCGCGCTGCAGCGCAGCAATGGCTTTCTGCTGGTTGCCGTTCTGGATTTCCACCTGTGCAAGCAGAAAATAAATCGGGGCCACATCGGTCACGGAGTCTGTCAGTTTGTTTAAAAAGGCAGAGGCTTCCTTCCAGCGCCCGATTTCGGTCAGATAAAGTGCATAGGACTGCATGGTGTTCAAATCCGTGGGTCTCAGATCGAGATACTTTTCGAAATGATATATCGCCTGATCCTCATTGTTCATTTCACGATACAGAACCGCCAGATTTTTATGACTGTCCGGGTTTTCCGGCTGGAGTTCCAGAGCCCGCTGCAGATGGTGCTCGGCCGGCTCGTACTTTTCAATTCCCATGTAGGCTATGCCGAGGCTGCTGAGAACCTCATAGGTTTCCTCTTCTTTGAGCGCCTCTTCCAGCCGTTCGGCGGCTTCGGCAGGCTGGTCTTTTTCCAGATAGAGCATTCCCATGGCTTTATTGATTCCTTCAATTTCGGGAAAGATCTCCACCACCTTGTTGAAATGGTCGAGAGCCGCTTCCGGCTCTTTCAGTGCAAGCGACTGCTGCCCCATAATGATGTGATAGGCCGCGTTTTTAACCCATTTGGTTGAAAAGGGTTTGGGGCCGGGCGCACCACGATCCGTTTCTGTCATCGCACGTTCATAATCCATTACCCACGCGGCGTCGGCGGGCAGCGTGTGGCGCGGGATGTAAGCCTGCTCGTCCTCAATGACCGGTTCGGGATTGCTTCGCTCAAACAGCACCGTGCGGACCACCACGGCCACCAGGGTCACCGACAGAAGAATAATCACCACGCCGGCCGCAGTGGATACAATGCGGTTGCGCCGCAGATCGCGCTGACGTGATTCGATGATTTCCTTCGCCACCTGCGGGGTGAAATCCTTTTCAAAATCATGATCCCCGCTTCGATAAATGTCCCGGATTTCGTCTTTTCGTTTTTGCATTCATGCCCCCCGGCAGTCGAAAAGCTGACGTGTTGGGGTGAGTGACGGGATTCGAACCCGCGACATTCAGAACCACAATCTGACGCTCTAACCAACTGAGCTACACCCACCGTTCTGGAGAAATTCGATACGTTATAGAAATAATTCTTTAAATCAATATCTTTATTCAGTTT
>CAZITJ010000058.1:0-12622 GCA_964542135.1 uncultured Verrucomicrobiota bacterium | reverse complement strand
GCCCTGTCCGGCACCGGGATTAATGTCCTTGTAATCCTGAACAACCCACCCCGACGCATTCAGCATGCGGTCAATCTGGTCGCGCGCTTCCTGTTCCGGGTTCTGATTCTTCGCAGTCATATAATTGAAAGTTTTTACCGGATGGTTGCCACGACTTCCAGTCATTGCTTTTGAAAAGAAAAAAGACTGAAGTGACCACACGTCAGTTCATGCCGATGCCGTCGTTTTATTCAAAATAGGGAACAAAGCGGGGCGGGAGGTTGTGGCAATCCAGGTCTGCGATGTCGGCGGAGACATCGCGGGAGTTGAGGGTGTTCCAATAGAGAACGGTTTGTCCGTCGAGGGCTCCGGTGTGCAGATCGTGCAGCAGAGCGGCGGCGGTTTTCCCAGTGTAGGTGTTTTCCAAACAGATTTTTTCCAGGGTTTGGAAACAATCGACCGCCGCCTGTCCTTCGGGCGTCGGAATGCCGTAGCCGTCGCCGAAAAATTCATCGCGAATCCGAATGTCTTTATCCGCCACGCGCGATTCCATCTCCAGTTTTTTGCACAGCTCATCGCAGAGCATTTTGATGTGCACCTTGTTTCGAAACGCGGGCTCGACAACACGAACGGCTTCAATCCGGGGACGGATGTCCGTCAGAAGAAATCCGGTCAGCAGTCCCGCAAGGGTTCCGCCGGTGCCCATCGGCACATAGATGACGTCCGGGTGCATCTGCTCCGCCAGTTCCAGAGCGGCATTGGCAAAGCCGAGCGCCCCGAGTGCATTGCTGCCGCCCGCCGGAATGATGCAGGGCGCGATGCCGTCGCACTGCGTGTAACGCTCTGAGACCTCCGCGGTAACGTCAGGAAATTCCCTGAAATCGTCGCACAGGACCAGTTCGGCTCCGGCGGCATACCCCCTGAGAATGTTTTTGCGGACGTGCTCCGTCGGCTTCTGCGGCGCAAGAATAGACACGGCCTTGAGCCCGAGCTGCCGGCAGCAGACGGCGGTGGCGAGCGCGTGGTTGGAACCGGCCGCGCCGTAGGTGAGGACGGTTCTGCGGCCTTCGGCCAGCGCCTCGCCGAGCAGAAATTCCAGTTTGCGGATTTTATTGCCGCCGTAGACCGGCCCGCTGAGGTTGTCGCACTTCATGAACAGTCGGTCATGCCCGACTTTTTCCCCAAGGCCCCGAAGCCGAACCACCGGGGTCGGCAGGTCGGCCAGCGGCGCACGGACAAAGGCGTGGAAGCGATGATTCATACCGCAGAGTTTATCGGATTCATCCTGCATCAAGCGAACACAGACTGCGACAGGTCCGTCCAGTATTTTACCTTATGCGCATATGCGCATAAGGTAAAATAGCTGCAAAAAAATTTTACTTCCGAAGCTGTTGATTTTCCAAGGGTTGGAACGTGCCGGGCCGCTGTTTTCCGCACCGCGGGAAACTCCGTCCTTTTCCCGCCGCGCCGGTTCAGTAGAATGGCTGTTCTGACGCCATGAAAACCATACCGTTCTGCCATCTTCATTTTCATACCGAGTACAGCCTGCTGGACAGTGCCTGCAAAGTGTCCGAAGCCGTGAAGACCGCGCGGGAGCTGGGCCAGTCCTATCTGGCGATCACCGACCACGGCAACCTGTACGGCGCGGTGGATTTCTACAAACAGGCGCTGGCGGCCGGCATTAAACCGATCATCGGCTGCGAGGTGTATGTGGCCCGCAACGGGATGGACGAAAAAACCTCTCAGGCGGACAATCTGCACCTCGTGCTGCTGGCCGAAACCAATGAGGGCTGGCAAAACCTGATGCGGCTGGTTTCGCTGAGCCACCTCGAGGGTTTTTACTATAAACCGCGCATCGACAAGGCGCTGCTGCGCAACCATCACCGCGGATTGATCGGCCTCTCAGCCTGCCTGAAGGGCGAACTGGGCGAGGCCTGTGCTCAGGGCGCCGGCGAACGCGCCGTTTCCATCGCCCGCGAGTATGCAGACATTCTCGGCGCCGGCAATTTTTTCCTGGAGCTGATGGACCACGGCATGGATGAGCAGAAACAGGCCAACCGAACCCTGATCGAAACCGCAGAAAAAACCGGCCTGCCGCTGGTGGCGACCAACGATGTGCATTACCTGCGCCAGGCCGATCACGAAGCGCATGATGTGCTGATCTGCCTGCAGCAGGGGAACCTGCAGGCCGATACCAACCGCATGCGCTACAGCGGCGATCAGTTCTATATGAAAAGCGGCGCGGAAATGCAGCGGCTGTTCCCCGACCACCCTGAAGCGCTGGCCAACACCATCGAAATCGCACAGCGCTGCAATGTCGAGTTTGAGTTCGACCTGCCCGCCGAACGCCTCCACTTTCCGGCGTTTCCCCTGCCGAAAGGAAAAACCAAGGAGGAGGTTCTGGTCGAGCTCGGCAAGCGCGGTCTGGAAACGCTCTACCATCTAAAGGATTTCGACCGCCCGACTGACCCGCTGGGAAAAAAGGTGAAAGCCCAGTTCGACTACGAAGTGGAAATCATCAAGAAAACCAACTACGTGAACTATTTTCTGGTGGTGCAGGATTTCATCCGCTGGGCGCGCGATCACGACGTCCCTGTCGGGCCGGGCCGCGGGTCGGGCGCCGGATCGATTCTGGCCTACGCGCTGGGCATCACCGCAGTCGACCCGCTGAAATACAACCTGATTTTCGAGCGGTTCCTCAACCCCGACCGTGTCTCGCCGCCGGACTTCGACATCGACTTCTGTCCGACCCGCCGCGCGGATGTCATTCAGTACGTGCGCGACAAATACGGCGAAGACTGCGTGGCCCAGATTATCACCTTCGGCACACTCGGCGCCAAGACGCTGATGCGCGACATCGGCCGCGTGCTCAACCTGCCCCTGTCCGAATGCGACCGGATCGCCAAGCTGATCCCCGAATCGCCGGGCATGACGCTCGCGAAAGCACTCAAAGAAAGTCCCGACTTTAAACAGGCCTGCGACCACGACCCGATTGCCGAACAGATCATGAAATATGCGCCGCGCCTGGAGGGCCTTCCGCGGCACGCAGGCATGCACGCCGCCGGGGTCGTCATCGGCGAAAAACCGCTGATTGAAATCATTCCGCTCACCCGGGAACGCAAAGAAGGCACAACGGTTGTGCAGTTCGAAAAAGGTCCCACCGAGGAAATCGGCCTGCTCAAAATGGACTTCCTCGGTCTGAAAAACCTGACGGTCATCCAGGAGGCCGTCGAGCACATTGAGCAGAACCACGGCGTGCGAATCGATCCCATGAAGCTGCCGCTCGATGACACCACAACCTTTGAACTGCTCTGTAAAGGCAACACCGCCGGCGTCTTCCAGCTTGAAAGTCCCGGCATGCGCGACACCCTGCGGCAGGTCGCCCCCGACTGCATGGAGGACATCATCGCTATTCTGGCGCTCTACCGCCCCGGCCCCATGCAGTTTATCCCCACCTACACCCGCCGCAAGCACGGCCACGAAAAAGTCTCCTACGACCACCCCATCCTCGAACCGATCCTCAAGGAAACCAACGGCATCATTGTCTATCAGGAACAGATCCAGCAG
This sequence comes from uncultured Verrucomicrobiota bacterium, assembly GCA_964542135.1. GTDB lineage: Bacteria > Verrucomicrobiota > Kiritimatiellia > Kiritimatiellales > Tichowtungiaceae > Tichowtungia. The sequence goes on along the minus strand of CAZITJ010000058.1, from coordinate 9,076 downwards.
GCCGCGCGCGACCTCGCCGGCTTTTCCCTCGGTCAAGGGGACATCCTGCGCCGGGCCATGGGCAAGAAAAAGCCCGAAGAAATGGCCAAGCAGCGCGGACGCTTTGTCGAAGGCTGCCAAAAAACCAACGGCATTCCCAAAAAGCAGGCGGAAAAGATCTTCGACAACATCGAGAAATTCGCCGAATACGGCTTTAATAAATCGCATTCCACCGCGTACGGCTTCATCTCCTATCAGACCGCCTGGCTCAAAGCGCATTATCCCGCCGAGTTCATGGCCGCCCTGCTCTCTTCCGAAATGGGCAATCCCGACAAACTGGCCCTCGTGCTGGCCGAAACCCGAGACATGGGCATCGATGTACTGCCGCCCAGCGTCAACGAAAGCATCGCGCGGTTCCGGCCGATCGGCGGCGCGATCCGCTTCGGCCTGGCCGGTGCCAAAAACGTCGGGCAGGGCGCGGTCGACACCCTCGTCGGCGAACGCGAAGCCAACGGCCCCTTTCACGGACTCATCGATTTCTGCCGGCGGATCGACAGCCGCGAAGTGAATCGCAAAACGCTGGAAAGTCTGATCCGCTGCGGCGCATTTGATTTTACCGGACTGCATCGCGCCCGCCTGTTCGCCGGTCTCGACACCGCCCTCGGCCGCGCCGCCGAAGCCGCCCGCGACCGCGTCAGCGGGCAAACCTCCATGTTCGACATGATGGCTCCGGCTGCCGCCGCGACAGACGACGGCGACGGGGAACTGCCCGATGTCGATCCCTGGCCCGAAAGCGAACAGCTCGCTGCGGAAAAAGAGCTCATCGGCTTTTATATCTCCGGTCATCCCCTCGCCCGCTGCGAATGGATTCTCAACACCATTGCACTGCAGCGGATCAACGCGTTGGCCGATCTTCTCGACGGAGCTCCGGAAAAAGAGCGGCCGCTGGTTCGAATCGGCGGACTGGTGGACAAATACCGCAAACAATTCACCAAAAAAGATCCGCCGCGACCCTATGCGCGCTTCCGGCTGGAAGGACTCGAGGGATCCGTCAACGCCGTCGTCTGGCCGGACGATTTCTCCACCTTCGAGCCGCTGCTCGAAGACGGAGCCGCCCTGATGGCCGGCGGCACACTGGCTCGTGATTTCCGAGATGAACTTGAAATTCAGATTTCCGAACTGTTTCCGCTGCAGCAGGCCGCCGAGCACTTTTCCGAAAAAGTCAGCGTGCACCTGTCCGAAGCCGCACTGAATGACGAACATCTCCAGTCCCTGTGCCGCGTCATCCGGGCGCACCCCGGATCGGTGCCGCTCATCCTGACTGTTCAGCTCGACTCCGGCGAAAAACTCTTTATCAAATCCGGTCACCGGTATCAGGTCTGCCCCGGCCCCGACCTGGTGCAGGCGCTCGAACAAATTGTCGGCGAAGACTGTGTATATGTAGCCGCACGATCCCAGGCACTTCTGCGCCCGCCGGGTGACCGTCGTTCCAAATTCCGCCAACGGCGAACGTAGCCGGATCGATTCACGCGACAAGTACGATGAGCCTGGAGGCCCCGCAACGGACATCTTGACGGAATCTGAACTTGCGCTCTTCCTTTCAGTGTATTCGGTGTATTCCGTGGTTTTACCAATACAAAACAAGTTAATTCCGTATCGGCCGCATCAACAGGCCGGGTTAACCCTTCCGTTTTCAGTTAAAAACCTTTATAGAATGCAACCGAATTCATTCGGCCTCGAAAATGAAACACCGCCCGAAACATATTGTTGAATACATTCTGCTGCGCGGACTGATCGGCGTACTGAATCTTCTCCCGAAGCGCGCAGCACTTGCACTCGGCTGGCTGATCGGCGCGTTTTTCTTTTTTGTATTGCGCTGGCGCGCGAACGAGGCGGAACGGCGTCTGGCCGACGTTTACGGAGAACGGTTTGCGCCGGCTCAACGACGGCAGATTGCGTGGAAATCGTTTCGAAACATCTGTTTTAATGCGGTTGAAGCCGCCCGGTTTCATCGCCTGAAACCGAAGGACATCCGGCAGATGCCGGTGTATCAGACGATCGAAATTCTTCATGCGGCCAATCGGAAGGACGGGCCGCTGATCATCGCCACGATTCATGCGGGAAACTGGGATCTGGCGGGTGTTGCGAGCAAGCTGGACGGGATGCCGATTTTCTCCATCGCACGCCGCCAGAAAAATCCGCTCACGGATGATCTGCTGAACCGCATGCGCAATGCCACCGGCATGGAGGTGGTACTGAACGATTCCCGCGTGCTGCAGAACGTGGTGCGAAAACTGAAAAACGGCAACGTGCTGGCGATTCTTCCGGATGTGCGCTCCCGCACACCGGGGCTGCCGGTCGATTTTCTGGGCGGACAAGCCAATCTGGGACCGGGTGCCGCGCTGTTTGCGCAGATGACCCCCTGCCCGATTTATCCGGTCGTGATTTCACGGCACGGCTGGACGCGCCATGACGCGCGGGTGTTTGCACCGATCCGTCCGGATCCGGCCGCGGACAAAAAAGCGGACCGGCAGCGGATGATGGATGAAATGATGGCGCTGTTCGACCGGGCAATTGCCGATGACCCGGCGCAGTATTTCTGGTTCAATAAGCGCTGGGTGCTGGATCCGGTCAGATAGAGAGGTAACGGAGTATGGGAGCGGTGGAGTACTGGAACGCTCCCGCATCCCGAATCGCGCATCTCGTATCCCGTTAAAAGAACAGGTAGCGCGTTGCGGAGACCATCACGACAGCGATCAGCAGCCAGCGGATAAAGGGTGCGCCGCGTTTGGCCGCCTCATGTGTTGCTACCCAGGCCCCGAGCATATTTCCCGCGGCCAGTGTCAGCCCCAGATCCCAGCGCACCAGATTGTTCAGCACAAAAATGATCAGCGCCGGTATGATGTAGCAGAAGGCTATCAGCACTTTCACCGCATTGCCGCGCACCAGATCCAGCCCGGCGGCCAGCACCAGCGCGGTCAGCAGAAAGACGCCGACGCCGATCTGCACATACCCGCCGTACATACCGATCAAAAAAAAGGAGATCATGCGCACCGGTCCGGCCCGGCCCGGTTCCGGGCGGGGGCTGCCTTCGAGCCAGCGCGTCGGCTTGAGCAGCAGCGGCAGGAGCGTCAACGCCATGCAGACACCGATGGAACGGCGCAGGACCAGCGAACTGACCTGCCCTGCCAGCAGCGCGCCGAGGATGCCGCCGAGGACAGCGGGAAGAATGATGCCGAGGTGCGGCCGGATCGTCAGCGTGCCCTGTTTTTTGAATCGTCCGACGGCCAGCCCTGTCTGGCAGAGAATCGCGACGCGGTTGGTTCCGTTGGCCGCGTCGAGCGGCAGGCCGGCGAGGTTGAGAACGAACAGGGAAATCACCGATCCGGCACCGGCGAGGGTATTGATGAACCCCGCCGCAAATCCGGCCAGAACCAACAGGGGATAAATCAGAACATCCATGGAATATATGGAATAGCGGATTGCCGGAATAATGGGCAGAGAATTCGGCGGCAATCCGTCTGCTGGAGTTATGCTACAGCGTGCGCAGGTCGACGCCCTCACGCACCTGCACGACGGCACGGACTTTGGGAACATACATGCGGGTTTCGGCCGGCAGGTGTGCAGCGATGTCGTCAAAGCTGCGCCCGCCGGTCCGCTCCAGCAGGCGGCCGACGCGGCCTTCGCCGGCATTATAGGCTGCCAGCGCGAGCTGCCAGTCGTTGAATTTTCCATGAAGAAAGCGCAGATAGCGGGCGGCGGCGCGGGCGCTTTTGTGCGGGTCGAGCCGTTCGTCATGGGGGCGCAGGGCCAGATCGAAGCGCTCGGCGGTGGCGGGCATAAACTGATAGAGTCCGCGGGCGCCGACCGGGCTTTCGGCGGCGGGATTGAAGGATGATTCGACCTCGGCCAGCCAGACCATTTCGGACGGAACGCCTTCCTGAACAAAAACCGGTTTAAGCCGGGGGGCAAGCGTCGCCGCACCGGACGGAGGCCGGCGACGGCTGAGTTTTCCGTGCCAGATGCGGTAATCCGATTCGGACAGGGAGTCCCCGGCGTGCGGGCGGACGCGGGTCACGGCATCGGCCACCTGGAAAAAATCGAGACGCTGGCGCAACCAGGCAGCGAAGGGCGCCAGGGAAGGGATGGTTTCGGCCTGACGCAGCGCTTCTTCGGCGTACGGGCGCAGCGGCGCGAGTTCTTCAAGCGATCCGCTTGACAGGGTTCTGACCAGGGCCTGACGGATTTCTTCGAGTGCCTGCGGATCGATGGAATCGAGCGGAACGGCCTCGGGATCGACGCGCAGGCGCGACAGATCCTGCGCAATGCGGCCGGCGAGATCGCGATACGGCTCGGGAATCTGCGGCGCGGTATCGGCGGCGGCGTGAAGGGCGACCCCGAGCCATGCGGTCCACAGCACGACACACCGGAGGAAACGAAGCGGCGATTTCATGAGGATATGTTTGCAGACACGGGCGCGCAGAGCAAGTCCGGGGCATCAGTCGGCATCAATCGGGCCGCCCGGGCGGTCCTGAATGACGGTATGGGCGGCATCGGCGGCGGGTTGCGGATAATCCTTGGTGTAATGCAGTCCGCGGCTTTCTTTGCGCCGCTGCGCGGAGCGGACAATGAGGTCGGCGACGGCGGCGAGGTTGCGCAGTTCGATCAGGTCGGCGGTGACAAAATAGTCTTTGTAGTAGCTGCGGATTTCCTCACGGATCGTGCGAATGCGGCGATGGGCGCGCGCGAGCCGGCGGTCGGAGCGGACGATACCGACATAGTCCCACATAACGCGGCGCACTTCGTTCCAGTCGTGTTCGACGATCACGGCTTCATCGCTGGAGACGGCTTCACCGAATTCCCAGCGGGGGATGTCGATGTCGGCCACAGGATTCTCTTTCCAATGGCTGGAAACGGCTTCGGCGCAGCGCCGGCCGCAGACGGCGGCTTCGAGCAGCGAGTTGCTGGCGAGGCGGTTGGCGCCATGCAGGCCGGTGGAGGCGACTTCGCCGACAGCGAAGAGTCCCGGCATGGCGGTGCGCCCGTCCACATCGGCGACCACACCGCCGCAGGAGTAGTGGGCGGCGGGCACCACGGGAACCGGCGCGCGGGCCATATCGAAGCCGTAGTTCAGACAGGTGGTGTAGAGGGTGGGGAAACGCTGCTGAAGAAAGTCGGCGTCGCGATGCGAAATGTCGAGATAGACAAAGGGGTCGCCGTGTTTTTTCATGACGGAATCGATGGCGCGGGCGGTGATATCGCGCGGGGCGAGTGCGCCGCGTTCGTCCACGTCATAGACGAACTCGTGCCCGCGGCGGTCGATCAACCGCGCCCCTTCGCCGCGGACCGCCTCGGAAATCAGAAAGGTTTTGGCATCGGGGTGGTAAAGGCAGGTGGGGTGGAACTGCACAAACTCCATATCGCGAACCGGCAGCCCGGCGCGCCAGGCCATGGCGACGCCGTCGCCGGTGGCCACGTCGGGATTACTGGTATAGAGGTAGACCTTGCCGAGGCCGCCGGTGGCGAGCACGGTGACGGGCGCGCGCACGGCGAAGATATCGCCGGAGGCCTTGTCGAGCAGATAGCATCCGACGCAGCGGTTGGCTCCGGCCAGGCCGATCCAGCCGGTGGGAATGATATCAATGGCGAGGCAGTCGGCGGCAAGGGTGATGTGCGGATCGGCGGCAACGCGTTCAAGCAGCGCGGTGATGAGGGCCTCACCGGTCACATCCCCGGCGTGCAGCACGCGGCGGCGGGAATGGCCGCCCTCCTGCCCCAGATCATACTCCGCAGGCCGGCCGCTGCGGTGTTCGAAGCGGATGCCCAGGGCTTCGAGTTCGGCGATGCATCCGGGGCCGCCGTCCACCACAGAGCGCACGGCGTCTGCTTCACTGAGTCCGCCGCCGGTGTGCAGGGTGTCGCGAACGTGGTCTTCAAGCGTATCGTCGGGATCGACGACGGAGGCGATGCCGCCCTGGGCGTAGCGGGTGTTGCCCTCGCGGGCCTCCCGCTTGCTGACGACGAGGACGCGGCCGTGTTTGCTGAGGTGCAGCGCGGCGGTCAGGCCGGCCAGTCCGCTGCCGAGAATTAAAAAATCCGTTTCTTCGATTCGCATAGGTCGCTTCCAACGTCCGGAACGTGCAAAACACTGTACCGCGATCCCTGAGGAAAAGGGAATCGAAAACCGGACTGTGTCGAAGTTTGGCATTGTTTTAAAAACGAAGAATGATAGAACGTCTTCATGATGAAAACACTGGGGATTCTCCTGCTTGTAGTCAGTATCGGGTCTGCAGCCTGTGCGGTGATGCCGCTGCAGAAACCCGCCACGCATATCAGCGTGCCGTTTCAGATCGGTGTAGATGAAGACCACCACCTGTATCCCGAAGAGTACGGGGTGCACGGCCTGCGCCTGAACGTATTCTATGTGGAAAACCGGTTTATGAAGGGGCTCGACATCGGATTCTGGAACGTTGCGCATGATGCCGGCGGCCTGCAGATGGCACTGTACCGCAATGACACGCACGATTTCGGCGGCATCCAGCTCTCGCTGTGGAGCGCGGAAAGCAAACAGACCGACGGATTCCAGATCTCGCTCGTGCAGAACGACGCGGGCGACGTCCGCGGCCTGCAGCTCACCGGCCTGCTGGGCGCGGCCGGTGCCGTCAGCGGCTTTCAGATCGCCGGGCTCTCGGCCGTATCCGGATCCCTGTCGGGCGAAGCCCCGATGAAGGGACTGCAGGCCGGCCTGTTTGAGGCGCGTGCGGAAAACGCGGGCGGCCTGCAGCTCGGCGGTGTGCTGGCCGACACCGACCATCAAATCGACGGTCTTCAGCTCGGCGTACTGTTTGCTGACGCGCGGCATGCACGCGGCCTGCAGCTCGCGGGTCTGGCGGCCACGGCCAAAGAGGCCGGCGGTCTTCAGCTCGGCGGGCTGATGGCGCAGGCGGAACTTGATTTTCACGGACTGCTGCAGGCCGGGCTGCTGCTGGCCGAAAGCGGAGACATGGGGCCGGGGCTTCAGTTCGGCGGACTGGCCGCCACCACCGTCGGACGGGCCGATGGACTGCAGCTCTCGCTGCTCGGGACTGCCGCGGGCGTTCTGTCGGGTATCGAGCTGGCCGGGCTCTGGAATTTTGTTTATGAAGATGCTGCCGGCGCGCAGATTGCGCTGGGCTACAACCGTGCCCGCAACATGAGCGGTCTGCAGATCGGGCTGATCAATCAGTGCGATGACCTCAACGGTGTGCAGATCGGGCTGATCAATACCGTCCGCAACAGTGACGTGAGAACCCTGCCCCTGCTTCAGGCCCGTTTCTGAGCGGCCGGCACGTCATGGTATACTCATCCCCCGACCGGAAGGACCAGTTATGATTAAAAAAGGCGGAACCTATGTTGTGATGGGGCTTCTCAATACGGACTCCATTGCCTACGCCACCGGAAAAATGATCGAGGAGCTCGGCGGAAACGTCATCTATACGGTGCAGAACGAACGCATGAAAAAAATCTTTTTCGACCGCGGATGCACCGATCTGCCGCAGGAGGAAAAAGATGCCATGCGCATCGAGTACTGCGATGTCACCATTGAAAACGAGGTTCGCAATCTCTTCAAAAACATCGGGGAAATCAACGGGCTGGTGCACTCCATCGCCTTCGCCAATCCGAAGACCTGTCTGGGAAACAACATCTACACCAACTTTTTCGACGACATCAAGCAGGGGTTCCACATCAGCTGTGTCTCGCTGGCCACGGTCGCGCAGTTTGCGCAGGAGCACATGCCGCGCGGCGGGTCGGTCGTCACGCTCTCTTTCGCCTCGCAGGTGGCCTTCCCCTATTACAACTGGATGGGCATCAACAAGGCCGCGCTCGAAGCGCTCGTGCGCGCGCTGGCCCGCGAATACGGCCGCGAGCATGTACGCGTCAATGCGGTCTCCGCCGGACCGCTCACCACCAAGGCGGCCAAATCGATTCCGCACTTTGCGCATCTGGCACGGACCTGGAAGAAAATCAGTCCCCTGCCGTGGGACACCATCCGCGACAAACAGGAAGTGGCCAACGCCGTGGTCTTCCTGCTCGGGGAATACGCCAAAAAGATCACCGGCCAGACCCTCTATGTGGACGGCGGTGCGTCGGCCATCGGCGGCGAACTGCTCAAGCACGAAAAGCCGATCAAGGCCATGCCGGCCAAGAAAAAAGAAACCGTCAAAGACCGCCGGCAGAAGAACAGCTGATCCGCATTTTTCACGGACTCCGTCTGATCGATTCATCAACCGGACGAGGCCGGCGCTTCCGGAGGCCTGCCGAACAGCCGGTTCAGAATGTCGCGCATGTACGCATTGGCGGTTCCAAGGGTTGGAAAAAACGGTTTCATTTCTTCCAATGTCTGGATAAACGGGCCTCCGGTGATTTCGTCTTTGGAGTTTTCGTAAAGCGACATCAGGCTCGCTTCGGTGGTTTCCAGATGAAACTGAAGCGCCAGCACCTTGTCGTTATAAACGAACGCCTGGTTCGCCGTCGCCTCGCTCGACGCCAGCCGCACCGCCCCCTCCGGAATATCGAAGGTGTCGCCGTGCCAGTGAAACGCCGTAAACTCATCCGGCAGTTTCCAAACATTGGAAACTTTTTTGGAGATTGCCTGCCCTGCACAGCTCGCAGAGCGACGCAGGGGGAAAAAGCCGATTTCCCTGTGCCGGCCGCGCTGAACGGTTGCCCCGAGGCAATCGGCGATGAGCTGCGCACCGAGACAGATGCCGAGCACCGGTTTGTTCTGCGCGATACTTTCTTTGATGAACGCTTTTTCCGGCGCGAGCCACGGGCACTGCACTTCATCCGTTATGCTCATCGGCCCGCCCATGATGATCAGGCCGTCCATGTCAGAACATATTGTCGGACGCGCTTCCCGTATTCGGGAGCGCGTGCTCTCCTGCTTGATGGAAGAACACAAGCTCTCTGAATACAGAGAAGCTTGTCCTACAGGTTGACAGGTGACGTTTGGAAGTTTTTCGCCCGCCCACAGCCGCGTGCAGGATACGTCGTGCCCGTTTTCTTCCAGCCACGGTGCGATGCAGCCGAGCCCTTCGAAGGGAACATGCTGAAGCCA
>CAZITJ010000057.1:0-12695 GCA_964542135.1 uncultured Verrucomicrobiota bacterium | reverse complement strand
ATTATAGATATATAATTTAGTTCAATCGAAGAAGTCGGTCCGTTTCGCGGCCGAAGCCGCGAATATGCAGCCGGTGCGGATATACATCCACGATGGCCCATGCGGTGGTGTCCGGCGTTTCCACCATGCCCTGGAAGGTCACATAGTGAATGCCGTCCGCAACCGCATAGCCGCCGCGGTGGTCGTGCCCGTTCAGCCAGGCTTTTACACAGGAATGCCTGCGAATGATCCGCAGAACCGCCCGGTCATTCAACAGCGTCAGGCCGCCGGCAGGCAGCAGGGGAAAATGACAGCAGAGCAGAACCGGTTCTTTTGCCTCATCGGCATCAGCAAGTGTGCGGTCCAGCCAGGCCGTTTGTTCGTCGTCGATGGCGCCGTTCCAGGGACGGGCATTGGGTGCCCCGGAACGCTCCAGTTCAAAAATCATCTGTTCGGCCCGCTGTCGGTGGGGGTGTCCTTCCGGCCACATCTCGGCCCCGTATCCATTCCCGTCAAGCAGAACGATGCGCCAGCCGCCGGCCTTCACGGTTCGATAGCGTTCGGAAATTCCCAAGATGCCGGGGATTCGGTGTTTGTACACATCATCGACAAGAAAGTCGTGGTTGCCGAGTACGTGATGAACCGGCATGTGTGTCTTCTCAAAAAGCGGCAGGACCCGGTCAAAACTGATGAAATCCCGGTCAATCAGATCTCCGAGCTGAAGAATGAACGCAAGGGGTTCGCGGTTCATTGCATCCAGCGCTTCAGCAATTCGGGCGGGTGAACGGCGGTAAAACCGCGTTCCGCTCGCCGGGCGGTCGGCATACTGCGCATCCGCCAGCACGCCGAATGAAAACAGCGGCGGGTTCAGGGGGGCGGCCGATGCGGATGCCGGCCTGAGGCCGATAGCTGCTGCAGCGGCGGCCCCCATAAATTCTCTGCGTGTCAACGGCATCACATCGAAGAGTCTGACAGAAGAGAGCAGGGGGTGCAGTGTATTTTTCATTAGAACATGGTAAGCCGGATTCAGCGGCGGGTCCGGACAGGTTTATTACGCCTGGGAAACAGTTCGCGGCACAGCGGGCATTTTGTGCCGTCGCAGCCACGCGCGGTGCAGTGCTCCCGCCCGTAGGTGATAAACTGCAGATGGCGCAGCTCCCATTCTTTCGGCGGGAACAGTTTTTTCAGGTCGGCCTCGGTCTGCTCGACGCTTTTCCCGCTCGTCAGTTTCCAGCGCTGCGCGAGGCGGTGGATGTGTGTGTCCACCGGAAATGCGGGTGTGTTAAACGCATGCACCATGACCACGCTGGCGGTTTTATGGCCCACACCCGGCAGACTTTCCAACCCCTGGAAACGGTCCGGCACCTCGCCGCCGTATTCGGCGATGAGCCTTTTCGACATTTGATAAATTGACTTGGCTTTGTTATTCGCCAACCCGCAGGTCTTGATGAGTTCTTTGATTCGCGTCTGCCCGAGTTTCACTATTTTTTCCGGCGTGTCGGCGGCCTTAAACAGAGCAGGGGTTACCCGATTAACCCGCTTGTCGGTACATTGGGCGGAAAGAATCACCGCCACCAGAAGCGTATAGGCGTCTTTGTGGTCGAGCGGAATGTCAATGTGCGGATACAGCTCATCCAGCCGCTGTCCGATGAGTGCTGCCCGTTCAGTTTTTGTGCTCATGAGAAGAGAGTCCTACAAAATGATAAACAGAAAAATCATTTTTTTGGCTGGATCGGCCTTTAACCACAAATTTTCACTACTCGTTCGGATTAGTGATGATTCGGGTTCGCTTCTAAATTCTCCCTGTTAATCCGGTCAGAAAGCGATATGCTCCCGGCTATGAAAAAGCAAAAGTTTGTGGACAACCTGCTCAAGCGGACAAAAGGGAAACCCGGAACGCGCGGCGAGGCGTTTGCGCCGGCCAATATTGCGCTTTGCAAATACTGGGGAAAGCGCAACCGTGAACTCAACCTTCCGATGAATTCCAGTCTGTCCATCTCGCTCGGTAAACTCGGCACGCGCACCCTCGTCAAATTCGCCAAAAATGCCGACCGTATTTTTTTCAACGGAAAGCCCGCTCCGAAAGGGTTTGCCACCCGGGTTTCCGTCTATCTCGACCTCTTCCGTGACGACGGACAGTTTTTTGAAGTGCGTACCCGCAACAACATCCCGACCGCTGCCGGACTGGCCTCCTCGGCCTCCGGTTTTGCCGCTTTGGTCAAAGCGCTCGATCAACTGATGGGGTGGGGCTTCAATTCGCGCGAGCTGTCCATGCTGGCGCGCCTCGGCAGCGGCAGTGCGACGCGGTCGATGTATAACGGCTTCGCCGTCTGGCACGCCGGCCAGCGCGCCGACGGCATGGACAGTTATGCCGAGCCGCTTTCCAAACCCTGGAAAAATCTGCGTGTCGGGATTCTCGAAATTTCCAGGGTTCGGAAAAAGCCCGGATCGACCGACGGCATGAACCGAACGCTCGAAACCTCCGAGCTTTACGAGGCGTGGCCCGCGCAGGCGCAATGCGATTTTGATGAACTGCGAACCGCCGTCGCCGCGCAGGACTTTACCCTGCTGGGAGAAACCGCCGAGAACAATGCGCTGGCCATGCACGCCACCATGCTGGCCTCCTGGCCGCCGCTCTGCTACTGGAAACCGCGAACCCTATCCATGATGCAGAAGGTCTGGAAGGCGCGCGAAGACGGTCTGGAAATCTATTTCACCATGGACGCCGGCCCGAACCTGAAACTGCTCTTCCTGAAAGAAAATCAGGCCGCGGTTAAAACTCTTTTTCCCAAGGTGCAAATCGTAAACCCTTTTGGATAGACCAAATGATTGTAGTCGTAGACCTTCGCGCCACGGCGGGGAGGACGTTGCCCGTTCCAGCTCTACAATGAATTGGTTCCGAGTTGTTGGGCAGGGCGACGCCTTCGGCGGAGCCGTTGCTGTGGACGCGGGCGTTGACCGCGTTTTGTCCGCAACCATCCTCCGTCGCTCTGCGAGCTTTGGCGGGCAGGCCGGTCGCGGCTACAGGGATTCCGCCCTCAGCGCGGGCGGCTGCAGAAGATTCATTTTCGTGACTTTATTCCTTCTGCATCCATCCAAGCGGACACTTCAGCGGCCATGGTTTATTGAGCACAATCCTCGTGGTGGAACCCGATCTCCGCGCGGGTTCTGAACGCGCCCGGTCTGTCCGCCGAAGCCTCGGCGCAGGCGGGAGGTCGCGTTCCACCCTTTGCATTCTGTTTGTTTCGTGATTATCTTTTCTTATGCCTGAATTACCTGAAGTTGAAACGATCCGCCGCCAGCTCTGCAAAGCCGGTCTGGAAGGGCGAATCATCAAAAAGGTTCAGGTTAACTGGCCGCGCACCGTTGAGCCGCTTTTACCTGCCGTATTTAAAAAACAGGTAACCGGTCGAAAAATCGTCAAACTCTCCCGCCACGGTAAGTGGCTGATTTTTGAGCTGGGCAGGAACGCCTCTCCGAGGCGCCCACGGACGGCTGGGACACCTGTTCCTGCCAATCTGCTGGTGCATCTGCGCATGACCGGCGGGTTTTCGTTTTCTCCGGGCGCTCACGACAGAGCGGTGTTTCATTTTACGGACGGAACCAGGCTGTATTTCCGTGACCCGCGGAAATTCGGCCGGTTTCGACTGGCTGTCGCACCGGAGGGATTGGGACCCGACGCCCTGTCCGTAACTCAAAAGCAGTTTTTCCAGGGATTGGAAAATCGTGACAAAGTGCTCAAGGCGCTTTTGCTCGACCAGTCCTTTATTGCGGGGGTCGGCAATATCTACGCCGATGAAGCGCTGTTTGCAGCGAGGCTCGATCCCCGCCGAAAATCCGGTGCGCTTTCGGAGACCGAAAGGGCCGGCCTTTGGAAAGCGGTGCGACGCGTGATCCGGGCCGGCGTTCGCAACAAAGGAACCTCGCTGGGCGGCGGCCAGGGTAATTATGTTGATCTTAACGGTGAATCGGGCGGTCATCGCGAAAAGGTTAACGTGTACGGCCGCGCCGGCGAGCCCTGCGAGGTCTGCAATCGGCCGCTGCACAGCACCCGAATTGCACAGCGAACCACGGTGTTTTGTCCGCATTGTCAGCATTGAAGCATACTGGGTCCGATGCGGGTTTCAGACTTTGGGATGGGAATACACCTTATGCGCATATGCGCATAAGCTAATTTCCCGGCGATGTTCCCCGCAATATCAGGGTTGCAACCAATCGGCTTTTCTCTATCATTCGAGGTCATTTTCAAAACCTCGAAAGGGAGATGCTCATGAATAAAATGACGATTCGCGATCTGGATGTGCAGGGCAAAAAGGTGCTGATGCGCGTGGATTTTAATGTGCCGGTCAAAGACGGCGCGGTGGGCGACGATACCCGCATTACCGCGGCGCTGCCGTCGATTAACTATGTGCTCGAACATGGCGGGTCGCTGGTTCTGATGAGCCACTGCGGACGTCCGAAAGGCGAAAAAAATCCGGAGTTTACCCTCAAGCCGGCTGCCGACCGCCTTGCCGAGCTGGTCGACGCCAACGTGACGCTCGCACCCGATGTGATCGGTCCGGAGGTCAGGGCCCTGGTGGATGCGGTTCAGCCCGGCGAAATTATTGTTCTCGAAAACCTCCGCTTCTATCCCGAAGAAGAGGGAAAGACGTGCACGCCGGAAGAACAGGAAGCCTTTGCCAAAGAACTCGCCTCCTACGGTGACGTGTACGTTTCCGACGCCTTCGGCACGGCGCATCGTGCGCATGCTTCCATGGCGGTCGTCACCAAATACATGGATTCGTGCGCTGCCGGGTTCCTGCTTGAAAAAGAAATCGAATATCTCGGCAATGCACTGGAAGCGCCGGAAAAACCCTTTGTGGCGATTATCGGCGGGGCCAAGATTTCCGGAAAGATTGATGTTGTGACCAATCTGATGGGTAAATGTGATGCCATCCTGATCGGCGGCGGCATGGCCTATACCTTCTACAAGGCCAAAGGTCTGTCCATCGGCAACTCGCTGGTTGAAGAGGACAAGGTGGACCTAGCCAAAGATATTCTTGCGCAGGCAGAAGCCGAGGGCGTCAAACTGATGCTTCCCATTGATAACATTGCGGCTGACAAATTTGATGCGGACGCCGCCACCCGGGTGGTCGGTGAAAACATTGAGGACGGCTGGATGGCGCTCGACATCGGTCCGAAAACCATTGACGCCTACTGTGCGGAAGTGGCTAAAGCCAAAACCGTTGTCTGGAACGGCCCGATGGGCTGTTTCGAAATGGAACCCTTCGCCAAAGGAACCTTCGCGGTCTGTAAAGCCGTGGCCGATTCGGACAGCATCAGTATTATCGGCGGCGGCGACAGTGTTTCCGCGGTGAAAAAATCCGGACTGGCTGAACAAATGAGCCATGTGTCCACCGGCGGCGGTGCCAGTCTCGAATTTATGGAAGGCAGGCAGCTGCCCGGCATCGTGGCGTTGACGGATCGGTAAGATCGGCAAACCCGAACGTCCGCAGCATTTCGGCGGCCGCCGATTGTGAAACAATAAATCCCCGGACAATCGGTCGGGGCGGATTTCCCGTTCTCGGCGGGGTGCAGTCGTGTCGGCGTAAAAACGATGCGATGGGCGGGGTCACGGCTTGGGGCCGGCGGCACCCGGCCGAGGGCCCGCCGTCCGCGCCGCCTGACGGGAGCGGTAGAGCTTGCGGTAGCGTGCGGGCGTGATGCCCATCCATTTTCGGAACTGTTTGATGAAATAGCTCTGGTCGCCGAAGCCCGCCTCGTAGGCAATGTCCGTGCAGCTCATGTCGCTTCCCTCCAGCAGTCGCTGTGCCTCCTGAATGCGAAGCTGATGAATGTGCTGCAGAACCGTTTTTCCGGTGGTCTCTTTCACAAGGTGTGAAATACGGAAGGTGCTCAGGCCCACCTCTTTCGACAGGATTTCAAGCGTGATGTGATCATGAAAATTTTCACCGAGGTAGTCGAGGATCTGCGCGACGGTTTCATTCTTGCGACTGTGGCCGTGCAGGTAGATGTTGCGCATAAAATCATCGAGTGAGTCAGAGACGGTGTTGGCCAGCGTCTCAAAATCCCCGGCCTCTATGATCGACCGCATCCACTCATGATTTTTTGAAATCAGTGAACTCATGTGCGGTGAATCCTCGACCGCGCTGCGGACGAGGTAGCCCATCATTTCAATCACGTGCGCCTGAATCAGGCGGATATCCGCACTGTGCGAAAACAGCGCGCCCAGCGTTTTATTCAGTTCGCGTCGCGCGCCTTTCTGGTCGCCCGCCTTCATCAGCGAGAGCAGTGTACGCTCTTCGTCAAACAGCGTGCGTTCCTGCGCACCCTGTTTGCGGCGGTGGATTTCCTCGGCAATCTGCCGCTGCTGCACGGCGCGGCGCCGGTTGCGATAGAGCAGCGTGGGCTCCAGGTCGCTTTCACGATAGGTGCATTCAAACAGAAACTCCGCTGCCTGCTGCGCCTGCTCGACATTCCAGACCGGAAGCTTTTTTACGTATTCTTCTGCTACGCTGCGCGGACAGCCCGATGCCGCCAGATGGTTGATCGTCTCGATCTGTTCGTAGGGATCCCGATTGGCCACCACTTCACCGCCCACCAGCCCGCCGAGCAGATCCATCCTGTGGGCCAGCGGAACCACCCAGCAGATGACGTTCGGTACCAGAAAAAACTGATAGGGTTCCCCCCAGCGAACGCTCTCGGACAGTCCATAGGCACGTGCATGGACCAGCATCGGCAGATTGGGAACCTTTTCGCTTTGGTGATGCGGGTAAATCCCGTTGCCTTCAATCTCCTGAATCACCAGCCCGTACGTATCGCCGTAGGCTTTCTGGATTTTATCAAAAACGTCTTTAGACAAGATCGCCATATTTATCACCTCAAGACAGCTTATATTAGCGTGAAAAATTAAAAAAACAAACTGGTTCAGCAATATTGTACTATTTTTTATTTAAACTCCCTATTTTTACCCCGCCTTTTCATGCGACACTGCTGTCGCCGGTTAAAAAAAAGGAGGAACCCATGGCCAGAAATGAAGAACTGTTCAATGCAATCATTAAAGGGAAACGTAAAGATGTAACCGCGCTCGTTCAGGCGGATGTCGATGCCGGAGCGAATGTCGAAGAAATTCTGATGGGCTCCATGATTCCCGCCATGCGCGAAATCGGTGACCGCTTTTCCCGCAACGAAGTGTATGTGCCGGAAATGCTCATTGCGGCCCGTGCCATGCAGGCCGGCCTCGATATCGTTGAGCCGCTTCTCGCCGATACCGGACACGAGCCGATCGCCCGAGTGGCCATTGGTACCGTGAAAGGCGACCTTCACGACATCGGTAAAAACCTGGTTGCCATGATGCTGAAAGGCGCCGGGTATGATGTGACCGACCTCGGCGTCGACTGCGACGTCGCCAAATACGAAGAAGCGGTCGCCAACGGCGCACAGGTTATTCTGCTCAGCGCCCTGCTGACCACCACCATGCCTTACATGAAAGAAGTCACCGACGTGCTCAAAGGCAAAGTCAAAATCCTCATCGGCGGCGCACCCGTCACGCAGGAATATGCCGACGAAATCGGAGCCGACGGCTATGCCAACGACGCCAACCAGGCCGTTGCCGCAGTCGAAAAAGCGTTAGCTTAAAACAAAACCCATTGCACCCCGTGTAAACGGGGTGCTTTTTAAGGAGCTTAATTATGAGTAAATCCATCGCTATAGATACAATAGAAAAGTTCGTTTACGGACGCAGTCCAAAGCCGGTCACCACGGCCCGTGGTCTCGAACTCGGCACCGGTCTTGTCTTCCCCGAGGTCAACTTCACCCTCCCGGCCATGAACTGCAACCAAGAGACCTGGACGACCGTACTCGCGCATTACACCGAAATGATCGACGACGTAATCCGTCGCTCCGTCGAACTCGAAGTGCCGCAGCTCCTCATTGAGTTCGAGACACTTCCGGATATGACCCTCAATCCCGAAATGGCGCTGGAAATCAACCGCCTGCTCGCCGACAAGCTCATCGCCGCGCAGGACGCACACGGCATAAAAACCGCGTTGCGCTTCACACCCAACGACATCCGCGAATTTTCCCGCCCGCCCATCATGCGGCAGGGCTCGCACTGGGAAAATATGCTCAAGGTCTTCGATAAAGCCGGCGAGGCGGGTGCCGATTTTCTTTCCATTGAATCCACCGGCGGCAAAGAGCTGTGCGACGAAGCGCTTGTCAACGCCGACCTGCCCGGCGTCGTTTTTGCCCTCGGCGTGCTCGGCTGCCGGGATATGGAATTCCTCTGGAAGCACATGGTGGACGCCTGCAAACAAAACGGTGTCATCCCCGCCGGCGACAGCGCCTGCGGCTTCGCCAACACCGCCATGGTGCTGGCCGACAAAAAAATGATTCCGAAGGTCTTTTCCGCCGTCGTTCGTGTCGCCTCCGCGCCGCGCACACTCGTCGCTGTCGAGCAGGGTGCCAAAGGCCCCTGCAAGGACTGCGCCTACGAGGGCGTATACGTCAAAGCCATCACCGGCACGCCCATTTCCCTCGAAGGAAAATCCGCCGCCTGTGCTCACTTGAGCCCGATCGGAAACATTGCCTCGGCCGTCTGCGACTGCTGGTCCAACGAATCCGTACAGAACGTGCAGCTTCTCAGTGGCAAAGCCCCGGAAGTCTCCGCCGAGCAGCTCGCCTACGACTGCCGCCTCATGAACGTCGCCGCCCGCCGCTCGCCCGAGGATGCCTTGCGCCTGCGCGACTGGCTCGTCGAATCCGATGCCCCGCTCGACCCGCAGGCCTACGTCCTGCATCCCGAAGTCGTCCTGCGCATCTCGGAAAAAATCGTGCAGGCAGACACCCCGTACGGCCGCACCCGCGCCGCCGTCGCCGCCGCACTCGAAGAACTTCGCAAAGGAGCCGACGAAAAAGCCTACAGGCTCGAAGAGCGCGAAGAGACCTGGCTCGACATGATGGAAATGGCCCTCGAAGACGACATTCCGGAAACCGAAGCCGACATGATCACCCAGCAGGCGCCGCTCGTCGACGCCGCCAAGTGCGATCTGAAAGAGTACGGCATTGAGCCGTAGGAGTGCTGGAGTAAAGGAGTGATGGAATATTGATTTGTCGTTCGTCTATTACTCCACAACTCCAACAATCCAATTCTCCATGTCTCTTCCTCTCCATCTGGTTACCGGAGCGCTGGGGGTGGGTAAAACCACCGCCATCCGGCGCTTTGTTTCCCAGACGCCGGACTATGTCGCCGTTCTTGTCAACGACTTTGGCGAAACCGGCTACGACGCTGCGCTCATCGGCGAAGCGGGCAGCGGAAGGCTTCAGGTCAAAAATGTGCCCGGCGGATGCCTCTGCTGTACCTCCGCCGCGCAGCTTCTTCCCGCACTGGAAATGCTCTGCGCAAAACCGGAGGTCGAGCGCATCATCGTCGAGCCCAGCGGTGTGGCATTGCTCGATCCTCTTTTAAAAATGCTCGAAGCCGCCGCGCCGGAATGCGGCTTCGAGCTCATGCCCGTCATCGTTCTTTTCGACCCCGACAAAACGCGGCCCGCCGCCATCAAACACATTCCATACTGGAAACACCTCGCCGACCGCGCCGACATCGTCGTCGCCAACCGCTGCGACCTCGCGCCGCCTGAAGCCATCGAACAGTTTTTCCAAACATTGGAAAAATGGGAGCCGAAGAAGCTCAAGGTTTTCCAAACGTCGGAAGGCAAACTTCCGCCCGAACTCTTCGAGTTACGCGGACGCGTTGCGCGCGCCGGGGCGGGCCATCATCACCACGCTGAGCTTCCGCCCGCCGGAACGTTTCGCTCCGACAAGGTTTTTCAACTCGATGCATTGTTGGAAATGCTCGACGAGCACGCGCCGAAGCTCGACCGCTTCAAAGGAATCTTCCATACCGAGCAGGGCTGGGTTCGCCTCGAAATCGCCAACGGCACCGTTGTCCAAAACGACGCCACACCCGTCGCCCAGTCCTCCGCCGACTGGGTTGGAACACTCGACTCGCATTTGCTCGTCGGCGCGATAAAGAATTGACAGGCGAATGCGAGTCCATTCATGTTGCTTTTATGAAAAGCCCCATGCTTCCATCCGACCATCAGGCAGTGCGACAGCGCGCTCTGGAACTGGGGCGCAGCGGAAACCCCGAAGCACTTTCCGAACTCATTCAGCTTCTTGAGCAGCCTTCCAACGAAGTTCAGCGCCTGAGCGTTTCAGCCATTGGCAAGCTGGCGGAATTCGGCGCCCACTCAGAAAAAGCTGTGACGGCGCTGGCTCCGCTGGCCAAACAGGCGCGCCATTCGCAGACTCAGCAGTACGCCCTGCGAGCGCTCGCCAAATATGGAGCGGCGGCTAAAGAACACGTTCAGGATTTACGCGATGTCGCCCGCAATCCGTCATTCCGCGACTACGTACGCGCCGCCGCAAAAACTGCCGCCGATGCCATTGAGCTGGCCTCCAAAGACGTGCATGCCGGAGTGAAACACCGTTGCCAGCGCTGCAACGTCGCGCTTTCTGGCGAAGAACATGCCCGTTCGCAACAGACCTTCCAGCGCAACTTCTGCGACCGCTGTTTCGACGAGGTCTTTCTGGAGCGTCGCAACTTTGAAACGCAGGTCGAAATCAATAAAACTGTCGCGGCCCGCGACGGCACACTCGTTCAGTCCGAAGGAGAAAAGAAAATTGCTGAATGGCTCACTCAGCATGGACTGGCCTATCGTTACGACTCCAAATACCGCATCATTTCTGAGTTTCAGATCCGCCCCGACTTCTATCTTCCCGAACTCGACGTCTACATCGAATACTGGGGACTCGACACGCCTCAGTACAAAATGAGCATGTACAAAAAGCAGACCCTCTATCAGCAGGAAGGCAAACGGCTCATCTCCGTCTATCCCAAAGACCTGCCTCTTCTCGACCGGCTCCTCACCGCCAAACTCAAACTCTTTGGGTTTCAGCCTTGAATTTGGCAAGCGAATGCGAGTCAAATGAAAACACCAAATGCCAATCACCTTTCATTCCAACGGACGGTTTCAATCCGTCGCAAACCGCGGCGGAGCGCTTCTGGCCGAACTCGCCGACGAAGCGGGCTTTCCGCTCAACATGCAATGCGGCGGGCAGGGCGCCTGTAACGGGTGCAAAGTGAACCTGGTTTCCGGGCAGGTACGGGTTGGCGAAAAGACCGTCGAAGCGCCGTCCGAAATCCGCGCCTGCAAAGCGACCGTTCTGAGCGATGCCGCCGAAATCAAAATCCCCGCCCGCTCACTGCTATCCCTCGGCGAATGCGCTTCTGCTGATTTCTACGCCAAGCGCACACCGCTTTTCCAACCCTTGGAAAACGTAGACGGGCAGTTGGGTATAGCAGCGGATATCGGCACAACGACGGTCGCGGCGATGCTGGTGGAGCTTTCGACCGGAAAAATCCTCGCGCGCGAGTCGGCCTATAACCGTCAGATCGAACTCGGCACCGATGTCGCTGCGCGCATTGCGCTCTGCAACGACGACAAAAAGCTTCAGGAACTGCGTCGCCTCATCATCAAAGAAACCCTTCTCCCGATTTTCCAGGCATTGGAAAATAAAATGGGTGCAGGCTCAGCCTGCTTCCAAAGTCTGGAAAATTTGAAGGAAATCACATTTTCCGGCAACACGGTGATGAGTCATCTGGCGCTGGGACTCTCCGCGCTGAGCATCGGAACGATTCCGTTTGAGCCGCTTACCAAGGTGTTTTCTGAGCACAGCGCGCCCGAACTCGGATTGACAAACTGTCCGAATGCCCGCGTTCGCACGGTGCCTGCCATCGCGGGCTATGTCGGCGGCGACATCGTCTCAGACCTTTTTGTTTCTGAGCTCTCAAATGATCGTCTGGAGCTTCTGGTAGACATTGGCACCAACGGCGAAATTGTTTTGAACGATCATGGCAAATGGACAGCGACGGCAACGGCGGCCGGGCCGGCCTTCGAGGGCGCGGGGCTTCTGCACGGGACGCGCGCTGGTGCGGGAGTGATCGACCGCATTGAATGCAAGCTGGACGACTCGATCGAGCTGCACGTCATTGGCGACCAGCCTGCGAGCGGACTGTGCGGAAGCGCGGCGGTGGACTTTATGGCGACGGCCTTCAAAACCGGCCTGCTCAACAGCATGGGCCGTTTCGATCTCGACCGCCTGAAAGCGGCGGGACGTTTTTATCAGTTCGATGCACATGGCATGAAGGTTTATGCCTGCATTCTGACCGAAGACTCCGCCCTCGATGAGCCGATCATGATTACCGAGTTTGATATCTCGCAGATCCTCAAGGCCAAAGGCGCGGTCTATGCCGGCATCCGCACATTGCTCGATCGCGCGGGTCGCAGCGTGAGCGAACTTGATCGCCTGATTCTGGCCGGCGGCTTTGCCGCGCATCTTCGCATTCCGAATGCCATCACCATTGGCCTGCTTCCCGAGATCTCGCTCGAAACCTATGACGTCGTCGGCAACGGATCACTGGCTGGCGCCTACGCCGCACTTGGCGGCGGAAATGTCTTTGACGAGTTTCTGAAAATTTCTGAAAAGCCCGCTACCTGCCACCTCGGCGAAACCGGCGAGTTCAACGAGCGCTATATTGATGCGCTCGCTCTGCCGAATCTCGATCCTGACGAATTCCCCAAAATGTTGGAAATTTTTTAGACGGGATAACAGGATTTACGGGATATCAGGCATTAAACCTTTCAAAAGCAATG
>CAZITJ010000056.1:10898-12755 GCA_964542135.1 uncultured Verrucomicrobiota bacterium | reverse complement strand
TCATCGCGGCCTGTTGGGGACTTCCACCCCAGCTACATGTCATGTCTGACGTACACAAAAACCGGCGGCGGGAAACCCCGCCGCCGGAATCGGTAAGCCGAATGGGATTCAGCTTAGAGGATGATGGCGCGATAGAATTTCGCGGAATCAAACTCGTCGAGGTCCGTCACGGACATGATGGAACCGTCGCCGGTCACGGTGGCAACCGGAGCCCAGTTCTGCATGTCGTCGGATTCTTCAACCGTGTAGACCACGCCTGCATCCGTCTGGAAGAAGGTGCTGGCGGTCATGTTGATGGTCGCTGCCGGGTCGGCATCATTGGAGTCGGTGGTCATCCCGTAGGCATAGACCGCCGTCCATTTTTCCAGCCAGTTTTTGTTCGGGCTGAAGGCACCGCGATACGGGGCCGCCGTGAAGAAGCCGTCGGCTTCCACCGGATTGGCCACGCTGGCCGCATCGTTGGTGGCGCGCGGGTTGATGTTGGTCACCAGCGCAACCGATTTGCCGCCTTTGGTCACGGTCGGGCCGCGATCAAAGCTGACGATCGGGTCGGCGGTGGTCACGATGTTATCCAGGTTGGTGTTGCTGGCCCAGGCGCCGGCGGAACCGTTCACAATGCCGAGCGAAAGCGCTTCGTCATCGCCGTCGTTTTCATTGACGTAGTTGAACAGGCAGCCTTTCATTTCAGCCAGGTAACCGGAGGTCTGTGCCGGATACATCGCAGCCTGGTTGGTGCCGTAGGGACCGGTGGTGATCCAGTTCACGCTGGAGTAGTTATCGTAGGCGGTGGTCCAGGTGTTCGCCCAGGACAGCGTGCCGTTGTAACCGTATCCCTGTGCGCCGTCACCGTCATCGCCATCCAGACGAATCACTTCTTCGCCGATGTCCATGAAGATGCTGTTGTGATGCTGCACACGGCAGTTGTCACGCCAGGCGGTAGCGCCGTCACCGGAATCGGGGTTGCCGATCACGGTCATGTTGGCGATCTTCGTGGTGGTCACAGGCTGGGCATCGGAGTCTTCCGCACCGTCATGCTCGATGCAGTTGTCGCCGAGACCGGAACCCTGCGAGGCGTCGAGGCTGTAGCCCTGAACGATGAGACCGAACTGGACTTTGCCGCGGTAGCCCTGGTCGATGTCGAGGCTGTCGTCACCGATGTTCCAGATGCTGATGTATTTGAGGTTGACCGTGCCGCCCCAGATTTCGATGCCGTCATCGACATTGTTCATGATTTCGACATGATGGATGTCGGTTTCACGACCGATGCCGCCGAGGGACAGACCGTTCAGCTCGTTGTTCAGGCCGATCACTTTGCCCCCGTAGCGAATGGACAGGTAGCTGATCGAACCGCTGTCGTCATTGTCGTCGTTCCCGCCGTACAGAACGTCGTTCACGCCGTTGGCAACCAGACCTTCCATCTGAACCGTGTTCAGACCGGTCGGGGTTTTGGTGTTGCCGGCGCGTGTGCGTGCGGAGTCGGTCGAAGCCGAGATCAGCCCTTTACCCATGATGGTCAGGTTGCCCCATTCGTTGGCGCCTTCGTGCCACGAAGTGAGGGTATCATCGGTGGAGGTCATGATGACCGGATCATCTTCGGTTCCGTTGACGTAGATCTTGGCGCCGCGTTCGACAGCCAGCGATCCACCGACACCGGAGGTGCTCTGCACCAGCGTACCCGCTTCGATGGTCAGCGAGGCGCCGGCGCGCACGAAGATCTGAGTGGTCATATTGTACACATTGTCCGAGGTCCACGTTTCCGACGTGGTGATGTCGCTGGAGACATCGATGTTGGCCGCGCCGGCGATTCCGGCGACAGCGAGGCCCGTCAGGGCTGCAATCAATTTCTTATTCATGAAT
>CAZITJ010000056.1:0-10798 GCA_964542135.1 uncultured Verrucomicrobiota bacterium | reverse complement strand
GTCTTCGCGGTAGAAACCGAAGACGTTATTTGCACCGAGATCCGTGGCGGACGATCCGATGTCACTCCACACCATGTAATAGGCTTCGCCGCCGTTCACACCGGCGTAATCCCGCTGTTCATTCGGTGAAAGAGCCGCGCTGGTATTGAAGTAGCCGCCCTGCCACAGAACAACATCATCACCGGAAACCAGACCGCTGGTGAAGTTGATCTCGCCGTCGATATCGCCGGATCCGCCGGCTGTCCAGCCATCGAGTCCGTCACCGTCCACGTCGGCAACCGTCATAAAAAAGCCGTTTGCCAATGTGATATCCGTATCCGTTTCATCCGTCAGGCCGGCGGCCGTGACGTTAATATTTACGCTGACATCCGCAAGCGCAACAGCCGCTGCGCCGGCCACAGCCAGCATGATCAGTAATTTTTTCATTCTTTATTCTCCTTTTTATTGCACTCAGTAAGGTTTGTTCATGGCCCAATCATCAGCAGACGCCCCGGCGGAACGGCGCAGAATCACACCGGTACCGGCAGAAACAACCACATCATCCGCATAGGTAAAGCCGTCATACCAACCCGCCGGATTTCCAAACCAGCCTGTAGCGGAATAGGTATAAATTTTGCCGGCTTTATTAATTCCGGATGCATCGTTATCGATAACGATGAGCTGTCCGAATCCTTCAAGATTCAGGTCGCCCAGCGTGACATCGACCGGGTAGAGGCCCAGATAGAGGTCATCGGAACCGCTGGTGGCCGGAATCACCGCCGCCAGATCCGTGCCCAGTACATCGCCGAAAACGATGTTGGTGATGCCGGACGCCGTCTGGTTGCGCATGATTACAAACGAATCGGGTGCAATCACGGCCGAGTCAGAATACGTAAAACCATCATACCAACCCGCCGGATTTCCAAACCATCCGCTTGTTGAATAGCTGTACAGTTTGGCAGCTTTATTGATTCCTTCGGAGGCCGTATTCGGCACCAGGATCTGGGTGCTGGAATCAAAGGTGGTTCCTTCCAGTGAGCTCGGAAAAACCGACCCCAGTGTGTGGTGCGCATAGACGGTCAGCGAATCGCCGCCGGCCACGTTGCTCAACACATTGGTATCGCTGAGGTCAAAGCCTCCGCTTCCGTTGTCACTGATGGTGCTCCAGAGTCCTTCGCCGCTTCCGCTAGTGAAGCGAACGTAATAGCCGGAGTCGTACGTGTCAGCCGCCAGACTCTCGTTCACAGTGAAGCTGTCGGAATCCGTCACGGCGTTGACCGTGAAGGTTGCTTCAGCATCTTTCGTGAACGGGACGGAGACGACAGCGTCCGAGTTGGCGGGCACAGAGACTACATTGTAGCCGACCGCTTCCGCTGCGCTGACCGATTGCGCGGTCAGTGCCAGCAGCGCTGCTGCTGTAATCGCACTTGCTTTCATCTTCATTCTTTCTCCTGTTCGGTTTTACCTCATGGGGTTCCGCGTTCGAACCGGTCCCTTCCCCTTCCTGAACCGGTCCGGCGGCAGTTCCCCGCTCATTTGTCATTCAGTTGATGTCTGTCTGTCCGTGTCAGCCGGTTTGATCCGTTTCCGGATCGCTGTGATTTCCGGGCCGCACGCCCCAACCGACAGACCTCTCCTGAAATTCGTGAAAAAGCATTCCATACGGGTATTTGGTTTGTATGAGCCTGCGCTTAATCTTCCGTGAAAATGATCGGGTGCGCCGAAAACCGGTTGACCGCCGTTTTTCCGGAACAAGGTATGAATCCGGCGCAAAATCAGGTCAAAAAAGCAGGCGGGAAAATGCGGACGCGCCGCATCTGCAAACGGGCGCGCAGGCGCTGCTCCGGCCGTTCCGGCCTTTGCTGAAAGGGGCTTGTCAAGGTTGCATATCGTCACGGGAAGAAACGCTACCTACCGATTGTTTAATTTGTGTGAGCGTTTTTTTTATCTTCCGTGTGTTTTGATCCCGGCTTTCGACCGAACCATGGACGGACGGGCGAACGCGGAGCGCGCCGCATGAAACCGCCGGTTTGCGGGTTGAACACAGACCGCGAATTAGCCTGATCTATTCATAAAAACGGGCGAAAACAGCTTAATCAACTGATTTGGAGTGAAATATGAATATCGATCAAAAAAATTTCGAACCACTAATCATCACTAATTTTCACGAATGACACCCTGCGTTCACAA
The DNA here is from genome assembly GCA_964542135.1 of uncultured Verrucomicrobiota bacterium. Classification (GTDB taxonomy): domain Bacteria; phylum Verrucomicrobiota; class Kiritimatiellia; order Kiritimatiellales; family Tichowtungiaceae; genus Tichowtungia. The sequence continues at coordinate 8,629 of CAZITJ010000056.1, read as the reverse complement.
AGGTCCGTGTTGATTAGTGATGAAGGGAAGATTTTAACCACCCGTTCGCTTCCTCCTTCGCCAACCTCCGTCGCCGAGGCTATAGAGGTCAGGAGGCTTCGGCGGACAAGAAAGTTCCGGCGGACGAGTCGCTCACTGGAGCAAACAGCCGAGGAAACAGCCGAGATATTTTTATAGAAAACTCATCCATAAACTCGGCTGTTTTGCCGCAAGGATTCGTCAAAAGGAAAGGCTCAGTCCGACCTGAAGCAGGTGGGCGGAGTATTCCATTTCGGCGACTTCCTGAAACTTGGCGTTGTCGGAGAGCACGTAGCGGTAGCGCGCATCCACGGAGACGCGCTCGGTAATCTCAAAAGCAGCCCCGCCGCCGATCTGAGCGGCGACGACAAAGGTGTTGTCGCTGTAGCCGTCAAGATCAACATCCACATAGTTTCCGCCGGCCCCGGCCAGCAGATACGGCGTCACAAAAATTCCGGTGGGGATGTCGATATAACCGTTGATCATTCCGCGCAGGGAAAACACCTCGCCGCCGCCGGTGCTGCCGCCCAGGCGGAATGTGCTGCCGATCGAGCTGAGACTGTTTTTCTGCACATCCACCTCGATTTCCGCGCGCAGGAACGAAATATTTTCAGAGGTCTGCCCGTAGGCCGCGCTGAGCGCATAGCCGGCATCGAATTCCGCCGTGGCATCGTCGCCGCCGAAGACCTGCACGGTGGAATCGGTCAGCAGGCCGGTTCCGGCGCTGAGCCGCAGATAAGTGTTTTCGCTCTGAGCCGATACGGACAGAGCGGCAAAGAGAACGGAGAGTACAACGGCATGTGGCAGATGTTTCATCATGGATTCCTTTCGATAAACCGCGGGGCGGCTGAACAGCTTACGGGTTAAAAGACATAGCGGAGGCCGGCAGCAAACCGGAACCCGGAAAGATCGGCCTGTGTGTTTTCAAAATGGGCGTTGCTGGTGCGGAAATAGCGATATTCAATATCGAGCGAAAGCGATTCGATCAGTTCAACATCCAGCCCGATGCCGGCCTGTCCGGCGGCGACGGTATCTTTGCTGGCATCATCTGCCAGCACGGCCTCGGCGGTGGCAATCCCCGCGCCGACCATTGCATAAGGCGTCAGCCGCGTTTCGTTGCGCCACTCGACATAGAGATTCAGCATCAGGCTGCGCATGGTGATGCCGCCGTCGAGTTTGGTTCCGGACACCGTTACCGGCTGCATGTCGTTTTTCCAGGCGCTGATCTCCGCCTCCAGCCGGGCGGGGGTGTTTTCCAGACGGGAACCGGCGGCGGCGCTGAACACAAACCCGGGGTCGTAATCGACCGCGGTCTTCACCCCCGGCGCGGAAACATTGGATTCGTTGATCCAGGCGCCGCCGCCGCCGATGCGCAGGTACGGCCGGCCGTCCACTTCGGCGGAGGCGGCCGCAGCCGTCAGCAGCAGGGCCGTCAAAATCCACAATCCGTTTTTCATTCTCAATCCTCCCGCAACGCGCTTCCCGAACGCCGCCTTTAAAAAGAACGGACGTTATAAGTTGCATCAGAGCCCAGACCAACCCCAAAGGCGGGGCTCATAAAAAACTAACAAAAAGAACTCTTCGTCTTCGGTCATGGGGTACTTCGTGCTTCGTCATTTGATTGCCGCTGCCAGTTCCATGCGTGCTGCACGATGGTGTCGAGAGCGCTGAAGCGCGGCCGCCAGCCGAGCGCCCGCCGGGCGCGGTCGGCACAGCCGACGAGTACCGGGGGATCGCCCGCCCGGCACGGCGCCGTGCGGCAGGTTACCGGCCGGCCGGTGACCCGTTCGACGGCGGCAATCACCTCACGCACCGACGCGCCGCGCCCGGTACTTAAATTGAAAACAGCCGGGGCTTCGCCGTCCCCGGAAAAGTCGAGAGCGCGCACATGCGCATCCACCACATCGCAGACATGAATATAGTCACGAATGCAGGTGCCGTCCGGCGTCGGGAAATCGTCGCCGAAGATGTCGAGACAGGGACGTTTCCCGGCAGCGGTTTCCAGCGCCAGCGGAATGAGATGGGTTTCCGGATCGTGCCGCTCACCGGCGCGCAGGTGCGGATCGGCCCCGGCGGCGTTGAAGTAGCGGAAAATGACAGGGCGCATGCCGGCCGTCCGGGCCGCGTCCTGCAGGATACGTTCAGCCATCTGCTTGCTTGCCCCGTAGGGATTGATCGGGTTCAACGCAAAGGTTTCATCGATCGGCATTTGTTCGGGCGATCCATACACCGCACAGGTCGAGGAAAAGATAAACTGTTTTACCCCGGCCGCAGACGCCTCCAGCAGCAGGTTTAAAAACGCGGCGGTATTGTTGCGGTAATACAGGGCGGGGCGGTCAACCGATTCGCCGACATAGGCATAGGCGGCAAAATGCATCACCGCGTCGACGGCATACTCCTCGAAAAGCCGCCGCATACGGGAACGCTCTCCGATGTCGGCCTCAACAAACGGAATGTCGGCAGGAAGCGCGTCACGGTGCCCGCGCTCCAGACTGTCGACCGCCACCACGGCCAGGCCGGCATCACGCAAAGCCAATGCCGCATGCGATCCGATGTAGCCTGCCGCCCCGGTAATTAAAACGTTCATGGCGCTCCCGATCTGAAAGAGGCAGGAGCTTCCGCCGACGATCCCGATGCGTCAAGACGCGCTGTGTTAGAACCCTGTGAGCCGCGCGGCATCCCCGGCCGATCCATCCGGCTTGACTCCCCTCCCCGCGGCTTCTATCGTTCGCCGCCTGATGAATGCAAACCGCTCATCCGATCCCGACCGCGCGCCGCGCCGGCGAATGCGTCTGCTGCTGTACACCGCGCTCGGAGCCGTTTTTCTGCTCGGCCTGGCGACCGGCTTCCGGCAGATCGCCAGCCCGGACATCGGCTGGCATCTGAGCTATGCACGCTGGATGCAGGAACACGGCAGCGTGCCGCAGACCGATCCGCTGACGTATACGGTGCCGGATCGATCCGCGCTGAATCTGCAATGGCTTTTCCAGCTTTTGCTGGAGGCGGCCCGGCGGGCCGGCGGCACGGCGGCCATTGTGGGCGGAACCGGCCTGCTGACGCTGCTGTTCGGCGGGCTGCTGCTGTGGCGCAGCGCACGACGCGAAGGAACCCTCCCCGCCGCATCGGTTCCGCTGCTGCTGCTCTTTTTTCTGGGAACACACTGGGAACCGCGCCCGCATCTGCTGTCCTGGCTGCTGGGATCGGCGGTTCTGCTGATTCTGGAGGCCCGGCAGCGCGGCAGCCGGCGCGGACTGCCCCTGCTGCCGGTCATTATGGTACTGTGGGTAAACATTCATTCGCTTTTCATTCTGGGCCCGGTTCTTCTCGGCAGCTATGCGGCGGCCCACCTGTGGAACGTGCTGATTGGCAAACAGCGGATCGACCGGGCTCTGCTGCTGTGGTCCGGCATCGCCGTACTGAGCTGTCTGCTCAATCCCGATCCCATCCGCGCCTTCGTTCTGCCGTTCATGCAGTTTGCGGACATCCAGGGCGGCGCGGTCTTTAAATCGGCTGTGAGCGGAACGGCGGAGTTCACCACGCCGTTCAGTCTGGCCGGTTATCGGGACGCCGGACGCCTGATCCTGCTGCAGCCGCTGCTGTGGTGGCAGCTCTTTGCAGGATTGGCGCTGGCCGGTTTTGCGGGCGCCTGGAAACGCACCTCGCTTGCCGAACGAATCCTTTTCGCGGGGTTTTTCTATCTGTTTGCCATCGCCAATAAAAACTTCGGCTATTTTGCAATGGTCTGTTTCCCAATTGCTGCACAGGGACTGGACCGGCTGGCGCACAGGCTGGGCCGCCGGGCCGCCGCCGCGGGACTGAGCGCCTGTCTGGGGATCAGTCTGGCGCTGATTCCGCTCACTCTGTCCGGGCGTCTCTACGATCTGGCCTGGATGCCGCACCGTCCCGGCACCGCCTTCAATCCGGACATCCTGCCGGTCGGTGCCTGCGATTTTATCAACCGCAACCGCATCCGCGGCCGCATCCTCAACAGTTGGGACGACGGCGGCTACATCGCCTGGGCCACCCGGCAGCCGGTCTTCATCTACAGCCGCGGCCGGGTCATGGGACGTGCCTTTTACCGCGAATACACCGCGGCGAAACAGCCCGGCGGGCTGACTGCGGCGTTGAGAAAGTGGAATCCGCAGCTTGCGCTGGTGCGGTTCCAAAATGCACCCGTCTGGCTGCATCATCTCAGCCGTAATCCGGACTGGCGCATGGTGTATGCCGACCGCCGCACCGCACTGTTCTGCCGCGAATCCGCCGCACCGCACGTCCCTGCCCTGCCGCCGCCCGAACCGGGCGTCGATTTCCCCGCCTTCGATCCCGACCGGCTTCCACAACGGGTCGACGCGGCAACGGCCCTGCCACCGGCCGGGCTGCTGCGGCGCATGACCGGCAGCCGCGGCTGGCCGCTCGAAGCGATGGATCGCTCCTCTTTTTATCTCGATACGGGGCAGTGGGCGGCCTGTATCGGCGTCAGCCTCGACGGACTGTTTCAAAGCGGCTTTGCCGTCCCTGAGCTGCTGCTGAATCTCGGTCACGCGCTCGACGCCGTCGGCCGTTATGCATCCGCAGATCAATGCTATAACGCTTTTCTGCGCGCCCGTGACGACGCGGAGACCGCGCGCGTAATTGCCGGGATTCGCGCCCGCCGAACCCAACGCGGAAACGAACCATGATTGTTATCACCGGCATGCATCGCAGCGGCACCTCGGCGGCGGCGCACCTGCTGATCCGCATGGGCATGGATGCAGGCGACCCGGAACAGATGCTGGCCGCCGATCCCTGGAATGCACAGGGCTACTGGGAAAACCGGCGGATGCTGATCTGCAACGACCGGCTGATGCTCGGCGGCGGATGGCTTTATCCACAGTCGTACTATCATCGTCCGCGCAATGACCGGCCGCTTTTCATGGAGCTGGCCGTCCGGCTGCTGTGGATGCGCTTTCTTCTTCATCCATCGCCGGACGTCATGCGGCGGCGGGCGAACAGGATGGAGGCAGACATGCGCAGCCTCGCCGCGGAATTTCAGGGGCGGCTGGTCAAAGATCCGCGCTTTGCGCTGACCCTGCCCTGCTGGAAGCCGCTGAATGCGATCGAACGCGTGCTGGTGATGATCCGGCGGCCGGAGGAATGCGCCCGTTCGATGGCCTGCCGCAACCGGTTGCCGTTCCGATACGGGCTGGCCCTGTGGAAACGGCATGTGCGCACGCTGCTCGATGAACTGCAGGGCATTCCGGTTGTATTCGCCGATTTCAACCGCCTGCTGGATCCGCGTTACAGCAAAAATGAACTCGACCGTTTGATCGCCTTTTCCGGACAATCCGTAAACAGCGACCGGAAAACGACGCTGCTTGAAGACGTGATCCGCCCCGGTCTGGTATCCACCGGCAGTGAAGCGGGTGCGCCGATAGATGCGGAAACATCCGATCTATGTGACCGGCTGTATGAAGCCTGGAAACAGTATGACCGGCCGCAGGCATTCCGTCCGAATTGATCTGCCCCGCTCCTTACTTGCGGCGCATTCCGAGCATACTCAGAAAAAAGCCCGACCAGACCGTCTGAAACGCCAGCGCAAACAGCACGGCGCCCGGGATCACCAGACGCATCGTTTCTTTGTAATCGAGCGGACCGAAGTCCGCCAGCCGCCATTGGTTCACCGCCGCCAGCAACAGCAGCGCACCGGCGGCCAGAACAATACCGGCCGCCAGCAGTCCCCGTTCGAGCGTCACCACCCGGAAAAAGCGCTCCAGCCGCCGATCCGGCGGAAGCAGGCCTTCGGCCGCCGCAAAGGTTTTAGCAAAGAGTGCAAACAAGATTGATTGATACCCGCACAACAGCGACAGACTGGCAAACAGCAGCGTATGGGCATCAAAACGAACCGAACCGAACCGCAGCCCCGGCAGCGCCACGACATAGCCGAGCAGACCGAGCGCAATCAACACCGCACCGGGTATCAAAAACAGCCGGCGCGGACTGCAAAGCAGAAAAAAACGCAGTGTACGCCAGCCGTCCTGCATGGTTCGCAGATGCGGCGCGCGCAGGGTGCGGCCGTCGCAATGCAGGGTGATGGGCACTTCGCCGATGCGCTCGCCGCGCAGGCTGGCCTTAATCACCATTTCGGTGGCGAACTCCATGCCGGTGCAGCGCTGATCGAGCCGGTTATACAGCTCGCGCGTAAATCCGCGCAGCCCGCAGTATACATCGTGAATCGGCGCGCGGAACCATTTGCGCACCAAAAAAGAAAACAGCGGATTGCCGATCCAGCGATGCGTCGGCGGCATGGCGCCGGGCTGCACGGTACCGCCGCCCGCCGGAAGCCGGCAGCCCTGAACAAGCTGAAAACCCGCGCGCAGCTTCGCGACAAATCGGGGGATTTCCCGGAAATCATAGCTGTCATCCGCATCGCCCATGATCAGAAAACGGCCGCGAGCGGCCTCAATGCCGCCCATCAGCGCGCTGCCGTAACCGGGCTCGGACACCGGAACCACACGCGCTTCCAACTCGTTTGCAATCCGGACCGATTCATCGGTGCTGCCGTTGTCCGCAATGAGAATCTCTCCCTGCGCACCGGCGGCGGCAAGTCCCTCCTGCGCCTTGCGGATACAGGTCCCAAGCGTCTCCGCTTCATTGAGGCAGGGAATAACCACCGACACCTCAAGCGCTGAATCGAATAGCGACGGGCCTTCACTCACACTATTTATCCCGGAAGCGATAGCCGATGCCGCGGACGGTCTCGATATATTTGCCGCCGCGCTTGAGTTTGCGACGCAGCCCCACCACCTGCACGTCTACGGAGCGTTCCGTGACAGGATAGTCCTCGCCGTGCACAGCATCAACAATCTGGTAGCGCGTAAACACCCAGCCGGGGCGGCGTGCCAGAAAGTGCAGCACACGGAATTCGGTGGCGGTCAGATCAACCGGCTTGTCTTTTACAAGCACTTCGTGACGTCCGGGATGAATGACCAGATCGTGAATGCGGATCACATCGTCAGGCGCCAGTTCGGGCGCGATGGCGTTGCGACGCAGCACCGCTTTGACGCGCGCGCAGAGCACTTTCGGGCTGAAGGGTTTAACAACATAATCCTCGGCGCCGAGTTCCAGCCCCATCACAATGTCGCTCTCTTCGCCGCGGGCGGTCATCATCACCACCGGAATGTTCTGGGTGCTTTCGTTGCGTTTGAGCGTTCGACAGATATCCAGGCCGTCCTTGCCCGGCAGCATCAGGTCGAGCAGAATCAGGTCGGGCGGCGTGCGCTCAACCATCGTCAGCCCTTTCTCACCGGATTCAGCTTCGAGCACCGTAAACCCGTCGCGCTGCAGGTTGTATTTCACCAGCTCGCGAATATCCTCTTCGTCTTCGATGATCAGAATGGTTGATTTGGTCATATCGTCAGGGGCCTTTTCGGTAAATACGCCGACAGTTCACAGCAGTTCCATTAGATTCCAATAAGCCCTGTGTTAAAAACCGGTTTGTTTCGGGTTTCTTCAGCAGAAAAATCAGCGAAACGTATAGCGCAGGCTCATCTGGGCACGGTGTCCGGCCACCTCGGCCTGTACGCTGTCAAATTCGGGATCGGTGGTCATGTAATAGCGATATTCGGTGTCGATCGACAGATTGTCGATCAGTTCAATGGCCAGCCCGGCGCCGATCTGAAAGGCAATGACATCATCGTTCTTGCTGACACTGAAGAGTTCAGCGTCGACTTTGGCCATCCCGATTCCTGCCAGCGCGTAGGGCATGAAACGGGTTTCATTGCGTATGTCAAAATAGCTGTTCACCATGAGGCTCATCAGTGACAGGCCTTCGCTGAAGCGGGTGTCCCCCTCGTTATCGATATCGTGCTTCTGATAGGCAAACTCGAGTTCGACGCGCCCGGCGGTTTCGGCCAACTCGAGTCCGGCGGCCACCTGAAATATCCCGCCGTCATCGTATTCAATTTCGTTCTTAAACTCGTCGGAACTCAGCACGCTGTTCTGCGGAATCGCCGCGCCGCCGCCGATACGTATATAAGGACTGCCGTTCCACTCGGCCGATGCGAATCCTGCAACCCAAAAAACAACCGTTAACATCATACAACCAAACTTCATAATGCCTCCCTGCCGGATTGACTCTGCGCGCCGGACGCACAGATAAAAGCGAAAGCAAACAGCAGCCCCGTTAGAAAACAATGAGCTGATCGTTAAAAAACAGTTCACCCTGTCGGAACGCTGTGCTGAAAAATGTGAACAAAAAGGGATTCTGCTTGAACTGCGCGACGATTCGAATACAGTGTCTTGCTTTTCGGTCAACGGGGCGTGGCTCAGTCTGGTAGAGCGCTACGTTCGGGACGTAGAAGTCGCTGGTTCAAATCCAGTCGCCCCGACCATACTTCGCTCGCAGCAACGCGAAGAGCGAAGCGGATAGCAAAGCATTTTACTCAACCGTGACCTTCCAGAACTTTTGGTCACAGTTGTGGATGGAGTCTGTGTACGTGTTCTCCGGCGGCGTAGCAGCGAGATTGCTGGCGAGGATGGAAAACCCGTCCAGCAGGTTGGAGCTGACATAAAGGGAATACGTGCCGTCCGCCAGACTCGACCAGAAAATCACCATGCTCCTTCCGTCCGGCGT
>CAZITJ010000055.1:3741-13189 GCA_964542135.1 uncultured Verrucomicrobiota bacterium | reverse complement strand
GGCTGGGGACAGTGAAGCAAGGCTGCACATCCCGGGAGACAGCCGTCCCTACCGGCCATGCTTTAAACCGATATATTTTTACTTAACTGCGAATAATTATTGGACAGAACAACGGCAATCCGGCAGGCTTTGAACATCTGCTGTTTCACTCATTAACCGGAGGTTTTCGACACATGCTGACCACCCTGCCGTCCAGACGGTTTTTTGTTTTTTTAATTACCACCCTGCTTCTCTGCGGCACCGCGGCGGCGGACCCCGCTCCCGGCAGCGTCACGGTTCATACACAGCATGAAGAAGATTCCTTCGTTTTCTCTCCGCAGCAGGCAAAAAACCACTATATCCGCGATTTTATCCGCTGGACGACTCAGGATGACGGCGATCTTCCCCGCCGCGATGCCGTGCTGGCGGTGGGCAGCTCCTCCATGCGCATGTGGGACAGCATTCGGGAGGATCTGGCGCCGCTGGAGATCGTACACCGCGGTTTTGGCGGCTCAAAGATGAAAGACGTGCTGGAGATGATCACTTTTTTTCAGCGCTATGAATGCGGAACCGTGCTGGTCTATGAAGGCGACAACGATCTGTCGGGACCATGGCTGAAGCCGGAAACCTATGCCGACCAGTGCCGTGAATTCACCGAGGCGATGTTTGCCGTGCGCCCGGATGCGCACATCTATTTTATTTCCACCAAACCCAGCCCCAGCCGCGAGGCCGCCATGGATCGCTTTGCCGAGGCCAATGAATACGTACAGGAGCTTTGCGACGATCACGACCAGCTCCATTTTATCGATGTGTTCAGCCGGATGCTGGACGACGACGGCTCACCGCGCGAGGACATCTTTAAGAGTGACCGACTGCACATGAACGAAAAAGGTTATGTCATCTGGACCGATGCTGTCCGCGCCGCCCTGCTTGAAGACTCCGACGACTGAATCCTGCCGCCGGCAACCCAACGAAAGAAAACCCCATGAGTAAAATTCCTGTGATTGACGGTGACTGGCGGCGCATCTGCACGATGCCCGATCTGGGCGAACTCAACGGGCCCGATCCCGAACGGCAGCACATCGTCGATCACAGTTTCTATCAGGACGACGACGGCAACTGGCACCTCTGGGCGGCGCTGCGCGGCCTCGCCTGCGACCACCTGTTCTGCGCCTGGGAGGGCCGTTCCCTCCATGAAGGCCCGTGGGATTACAAAGGCATCGTACTGCGCGCCGATGCAGATGCCGGCGAGCAGATCGGACCCAACGGTGAAGAACTGATCAGCGCGCCGTTTTTCATTCAGCACGACGGGCAATGGAACTGCTTTTACAACAGCTCCGGCATCCACCGGCTGCGCTCCGACGACGGGCTGCATTTTGAGCGGGTGCTCGACAGCCGCGGCAGTTCCGCAGTCTACCGCGGCGGCCGCGACCCGATGATTCTGTGCCACGACGGCTGCTACTACGCCTATTCGTGCGTCACCACCGTCTCCGCCGACGACTGGCTGCGGAGTTTCATCATTGTGCGCACCTCGGACGATCTCGACACCTGGAGCGACTACACCATCGTCAGCGAAGGCGGCCGGGCCGGCAACGGACCGGTCTCTTCGGAAAGCCCCTTTGTCGTCGAGCTCGACGGCCTCTTTTACCTCTTCCGGGCGACATCCACCGACTACCGCACCTACGTGTACCGCTCGGACACGCCCTATCATTTCGGCATCAACGACGATGCCAAACTCATTACCGTGCTGCCGATCAAGGCACCGGAAATTATTCTGCACGACGGGCAGTACTACATCAGCGACCTGGCCGACTTCCAGGGCATCAAACTGGCCCGTCTGCGCTGGGACCCCGAATGACCATTGAAACCGCATACGACCGCGACGTCCTGACGCTGAACCTTCCGGACAGCGCCCGGATCTGCGCGTCGTCTTTTCCGGAACCGGGAAAGACGGCCGACCGGCTGGTTTTCCAGACATTGGACAATCCGGCCGGTGCCCCGCGTTTCGAAGAGGCCCTGGCCGGGCGGCGGCCCGGCCGCGTGGTCATTGTGGTCTCCGATATCACCCGCCCGATTCCCTACGCCGCGTTTCTGCCGCAACTCCTGACCCGCATGGAGGCCGCCGGCGTGCCGCGCGGGGACATCCTGATTCTCGTGGCCACCGGAATGCACCGCATCAGCACAAAAGCCGAACACATCGAAATGTTCGGCGAATTCGTCGCGAACCACTATGCCATCATCGATCACCGCGCCGACGACCCGGATGAGCTGGCCGACGTGCCGGGCCGCACCCGGTCGGGCAACCCGATCACCCTCAACCGGCACCTGGTGGAGGCGGGATTCCGGATGATCACCGGACTGGTTGAACCGCATTTCATGGCCGGTTTCTCCGGCGGACGCAAGGCGGTCTGTCCCGGATGCGCCTCGCTCGACACGGTCCGCAATTTTCACGGCGAAGCGTTTCTGTCCGACCCCCGCGCCTGCAATGCCCGGCTCGACGGCAATCCGCTGCATCTGGAGGCGCTGTCGGTGGCCGAAGCGCTCGGAATTGATTTTTCACTCAACGTCGTGCTGAACAAACAGAAACAAATTGCCGGCGCCTTTGCCGGCGGGCTGCGGGCTGCGCATGAAGCCGCCTGCGACTTCGTCAAGCAGTGCGCCTGCCCGCTTGTCGAGACCGAAGCGGATGTCGTGGTGACGTCCTCCGGCGGGTACCCGCTTGACGCCACCTTCTATCAATGTGTCAAAGGGTTTGTGTCCTGCCTGCCGGCGGTGAAACCCGGCGGCTCCATCATCGCCTTCGGCGGCTGCACAGAAGGCATCGGCAGTCCGGAATATACCGATCTGATGACGCGCTACAGCGGCGGCCGCTGGCAGACCTTTCTCGAAGACATCCGCAACCCGGAAGTGTTTGTAAAAGATCAGTGGCAGTTTCAGATGCATGGCCGGACGCTGGCGCACATCGGCGAGTCCGGCCTTCACTTTGTAACGGCCGGACTGCCCCCGGAAACGCTGAACACGCTGTCTGTCAATCCGCATGCCGCGACCGGTCCGCAGGCTGTGCAGGAAACGGTACAGAGTCTGATTGATGAGGCCGTCCGTGCCGGACAAACCGTGGCCGTCTTTCCCGAGGGCCCGTACTGCGCCCCGGTTTCCGGAGAAAGAAACACGACAGAATGATGGTCGATCACAAATAAAGGAGAACACGATGAAATTAAGTTGTTTACCGGTATCACTGTTTAAAGAACTCGACAGCGGAGAAATGACCCTGCGCCAGTGGGCGGAATACGGAAACGAACTGGGGCTGGATGCCGTGGATCTGATGATGGTCAATCTGCGCTCCCATACGCCGAAATATCTGCGCACGGTTCGCGAGGATTTTGAGGCGGCCGGCATTGATCTGGCGATGATCACCACCTACCCCGACTTCACCCACCCCGATGCGGTTCAGCGCGAGCGCGAGCTCGACTATCTAAAACGGGATATCGCCCTCGCCTCTCAGCTCGGCGCCAAATTCCTGCGCGTCACCGCCGGACAGGCCCATCCGCAGACCGGCATCGAAGACGGCATTCGGTGGGCGGTCGAAGGCCTGAAAGCCGCCGCGCCCACCGGCGAAAAATACGGCGTGAAACTGGTGTTCGAAGACCACTCCAAGCCGGGCGGCTGGGATTATATGGATTTCTGTAATCCGCCGGATATCTTTTTGAAAATCGCCGAAGGGATCCGCGACACGTCGGTCGGCATCAACTTCGACACCGCCAACATTCTGGTCGCCGGCGAGGACCGCACCGTCGAAGTGCTCGAACAGGTCATCGACCGGGTTGAAACGATCCACGTGGCCGAGACAGGTACCAAGGGGGAAATGGATCCCGTGCTGCTCGGCACCGGTATTGTGCCGCTTGCCGATGTGTTTGCCTGCCTTAAAAAGCACGGCTGGGACAAATGGCTCTGCATCGAGGAATGGGGCAATCAGGGGCTGAACGGAATCCGTAAAGCGGTCAACTACACCCGCAGCCTGTGGGAGGAAGCCTGAGCCGCGGGCCGCGCCCCCGCTCTGTCAACGGAGTCTGCCATGAAACTGTCCATCGCCATTGCATCCGCCGACGCGCCGCCCTCCGCTTTTGTGGTCTGGCGCGGATTTGAAGAGTCGATTAAAAAGGCCGCGGACCTCGGCTTCCACGGGGTGGAGCTGGCGCTCAAAGACGCCGGAGACGTTGATCCGGAGCGTTTGCGCAAAGAACTGGATCGGCACGGGCTGGAGGTCAGCTGTATCAGCACCGGCCAGGTGTTTGCCGTATCCGGTTTATACTTCACCCATCCCGACCCTGCCAAACGTGATGAGGTCATCCGGGTGTTCTCCGGCCTGATCCGGCTGGCGAAGGATTTCGGGCGGGTCATCAATGTCGGACGCACACGCGGATTCATCGCCGAGGGGCAGACGCGCGACGAGGCGGAACGACTTTTTATTGAAACGGCGCAGTGCATCTGTGATGAGGCGGTCGAACACGATGTGACCGTCATTATTGAGCCCGTCAACCGCTATGAAATCAACTTTGTGAACAATCTGGACGAAGGCGCGGCGCTGCTCGCCCGCGTGGAGCGTTCCAATCTGGGGCTGATGCCGGATGTGTTTCATATGAATATTGAAGATGCACAGATCGGCGGATCGCTGATTCGGCACGCCGACCTCGTGAAATACATTCATCTGGCCGACTCCAACCGGCTGGCACCGGGACAGGGCCATCTTGATTTCAACGATGTTTTCCAGGGATTGGAAACGGCCGGATTCGACGGCTGGGCCTCGGTGGAGATTCTGCCGAAGCCCGATCCGGATACAGCGGCCCGGCAGGCAGCCGAATTCCTGCTGCCGCGGATTGCCGCATACAACACATCGAACAGGGAGGACTCATGCTAGGTTTACACTGGTTGGACGTTGCGGTTTTAACGCTTTATTTCGCAACCATTCTCTATGTCGGCGTTTTTCAGGGCGGCAAGCGCACGAAAACGCTGGGCGACTTTTTTGTTGCCGGCGGCAAGTGGGGCCCCATTGTCTCGTTTATTTTTATTTTTGCCTCCGCCATCGCCGGCAACGAAGCGGTGGTGGTGGCCAAAGGCGGTTATGAGGGCGGACTGTCGGGCGTCTGGTACTGGTGGAGCTTCCTGTTCGCCACGCCGATCTATTTCCTGTTCTCCACCTGGTTCCGCCGCGCCCGCGTGTACAACATGTCCGAGTTTTTTGAAATGCGCTACGGCCGCGCCGTGTCGTCGCTGTACAGCGTGATCGCCGGAATCGTCTGCATTCTCTTTATCGGCATGTTCGTGCTGGCCATCGGCAAGATTCTGGCCGGCATGATTCAGTTCCATCCGGACTTCGAAACCAATGTGCAGATCTGCATCTGGATCATTTCCTTTGTGGTGGGCGCCTATGTCTGTTCCGGCGGCATGATGTCCGCTCTGCTCACCGACATCCTGCAGGGTCTGATGTGCCTGTTCATTCTCGGGTTCATCGGCCTGCCCTTTCTGTGGAACGAGGTCGGCGGCTTTGAGGCCCTGCGCGCCCTGCCCGAGTCCACCTGGAGTATGACCTCCGAAAGCATGACCTTTTCAACCGTCATGGCGCTCAACCTCGCCGCGCTCGTCGGCGGGATCGCCGCGCCGTGGATTTACAACTGGATCTCGATTTCCAAAAACGAAAAGGCGGCCACGCAGTGCGGATGGGGACACCTCTGGAAGCGCATCATTACGCTGGTGTTTGCCTTTTACGGCATCCTGTTTCTCATCTACAACACCAACGTGCTGGCCGCGGTCAACCCCGCGCTCAGCGCCCGCATGAGCGCCGACCCCGAGCTGGCCTGGGGCATCACCATGAAACAGATTCTTCCCTTCGGCTTCCTCGGACTGCTGATTGCCAGCTTCTTTGCGGCGGCCATGTCGAGTGCGGACACCTTCGCCACCACGTCCTCGGCCATGTTTGTCGATTTTCTCTACCGCCGCGTTCTGGCGCCGAAGAAACCCCTCAAACACTATCTCACCTCCGCCCGCGTCTGGTCGGCTGTCTCGATTCTGCTGGCGGCACTTTCAACGATGTTTGTCACCAGCATCAGCCAGTACATCAAACTGACCTTCAACCTGCTGTGCTTCCTCGGCATTCCCATTTATTTCGCCGTGATCTGGCGGCGTTCCAACCGGCTGGGCATGTGGCTGTCGTTCCTGTTCGGAATTGCCTCGTATCTGGTCGTCATCATCACGGTCATGGCCCGGCAGGACATCGGCTTTGTCGAGGCCATCAAACCGTCGTTTGAGCCGGCGGTGTTCTGGTCCACCGGCCTGGCACTGGTCGGCATGTTCGCCGGGAGCCTGCTGGGGCGGCCCGAGGACGAAGACCGGGTGAACCGCTTCCACGTCATCCTCAACACCCCGGTCGGCGACGAACAGCGGCTGGTGGACGCCGGGATCCGGCTGCCCGCACTGGTCGATGCCGGTCTGGTGGAGCCGGGCGAGGAAGAGACGGATGTCGAGCGGGTCCGGGCGCTCTACGCCGAGGACTCCAAGGATAAATTTTTCGGCGAACACAGCCTGATTGAACTGCGGCATGAACGCACCCTGCCGTGGTACTGGCCCGGCTTTTTCCGGATTGTCGGGGCCTGCTTTGCGCTGATTGTCCTGACCTGGCTGATCACGCAGGCGCTGTTTGTCTGGTTTTAAAGGAACAGTAGATGTCGGATTCGACTCAAAAGATGAGGCCGGTTGTTGAGGGCCGTTGGCAGCTGATTGGTCCCACGCCGGACCTCACCCATGTATTGCCGTCTATAAACGAAGACCAACCGTATATGCCGGAGCCCAATGATCATACCATATTCCGGTCGGCTGATGGAAAATGGCAGCTTTGGGCATGTGTCCGTAATACACCTGTGGGCCGCTGCCTGGTTAACTGGGAATCAGAATTGTTGCCAGAGGCCCCCTGGCGATGGACTGAGCAAATCATACGGTGTGACCGGGAGGCCGGGGAAAGTCGTACAGACTGGTATGGTCAGGAATTTTTGCAGTCGCCCTTTGTTGTTGAATCTGACGGACAGTACTACATGTACTACGGGGGATATGATTCGGACTTGCAACAGTCGGTTGAGTACAAAGATCTGGACAAGCAGATTTGTCTTATGATTTCTGCTGATGGCAAGAACTGGACTCGTCACCGTGACGATAACGGATTCAGCCGTGTCTTTACCGGTCCGGGAGCCACGCGAGATGAGTCCCTGGTTCAGTTTAACGGTATATGGCACATGTACTATACCGGGCACCTGAACGGGGACCTTGAACAGGAGGCCATTCTTTGCCGCACATCTGATAACCTGATCAATTGGTCGGACTGGGCCATTGTGCATTATGCGGACGAGGCGCATCGGTCACACCACGGATGTGAGTCTCCAGTCGTTGTAGAGCGTAATGGATACTTTTACCTGTTTCGCAGCGGCGGATATGAAGGGGATGGAAACGGCAGCACATCGGTGTTTCGCAGCAGTAACCCGCTAGATTTTGGCCGGGATGGGAATCCCGACGCCTTCTATGTATGCAACCTGCCGGCCCACGCTCCTGAGATCATTGTGAATGAAGATGGTAACGAGTACATATCCAGAATTTTTGACACCGAGGAAGATCGGTATGCGGGAATCCAACTGGCTCGGCTTCGCTGGGTGCCTGAAACTTAATTAACAGGGAAACAATAATATGTCATCAGAAGAAACAATGCAGCGCACGGCGCAGGAAATGCGCATTACCGTGCTGCGCATGAACCATAAAGCCGGCAGCGGTCATACCGGCGGGAGTTTTTCCGCAGCCGAGATTATGACCGTTCTCTACGATCAGATTTTAAATTTTCGCCCTGAGGAGCCGCACTGGGAAAAGCGCGACCGCTTTGTGCTCAGCAAAGGCCACGCCGCGCCGATGCTCTACGCCACGATGGCACGCAAAGGGTTTTTTGATCCGGAGCTGCTGTGGACGCTGCGCCAGACCGGCAGTCCGCTGCAGGGCCATCCCTGCAAGGTGAAACTGCCCGGCGTGGAGGTTCCCTCCGGCCCGCTCGGCTTCGGCTCCTCCGTCGGGCTCGGCATGGCGCTCGCGGCCAAACTCAAAGGCGAGGACTGGCAAACGGTTGTGCTCACCGGCGACGGCGAGCTCGACGAAGGCCAGAACTGGGAAGCCTTCATGTCCATTGCCAAGTGGCAGCCCGCCAACCTGACACTCATTGTGGACAACAACCATGTTCAGCTTGACGGAACGGTCAATGAGGTCATGCCGCTCGGTGACATCAAGGCCAAGTTTGAAGCCTTCGGCCTCAAAACAATCAACTGCGACGGCCACGATGTGGAATCGTTGCTCAATGCCTTTGAGCAGGCAAAGGTGCACGACGGAACCGCCGTCATCATCGCTGAAACCGTCAAGGGCAAAGGGGTTTCGTTTATGGAGGGGCAATCCGCCTGGCACGGCAAGCCGATCAACGATGATGAATTTGAAGCGGCGCTGAAAGAACTGGAAGGAGGGTTGTCATGAGCGATTCCAAACCCATGCGCGTCGTCTTCGGAGAAACGCTTTGTGAGCTGGGCGACGAATATAAGCATCTCGTCGTGCTGGATGCCGATGTATCAAGCAGCACGCAGACCAAACTGTTCGGAGCGAAATATCCGGATCGCTTCTTCAATGTCGGCATCGCCGAAGCCAACATGGTTGCCGTCGCGGCCGGCATGTCCACCGCCGGCCTGATCCCGGTGGCGTCCACGTTTGCGTTTCTGTTTGCTTCACGCGCGGCCGATCCCGTCCGAAGCCTCGTCGGTTACGGCGAGCTCAACGTCAAGCTGGCCGGCGGCTATGCGGGTCTGTCCGATTACGCCGACGGCGCCACGCACCAGGCCATTGCAGATCTCGCCGTCATGCAGGCCTTTCCGAACATCCGCATTCTTGTGCCGTCGGACATCACCAGCACCCGAAAAGCGGTGCGCGCGATGATCGAACATGAGGGTGCTGTGTACCTGCGTCTCTCGCGCGAAGCGGTCGGCGTGGACTATGAAGACAGCATCCACGTCGACTTCGGCAGAGGCATCACGGTTCAGGACGGGTGTGATGTCACCCTCATCGGCACCGGCGTACCGATGCGCTTTGCGCGTCAGGCGGTCGAACAGCTCAAAACCAAAGGCATTTCCGCGCGACTGATTGACATGGTTTCAATCAAACCGATTGACCGGGCTTTGATTCAGAAAGCCGCCGAAGAAACCGGCGCCATCGTAACGATCGAAGAGCACAATGTGTACGGCGGACTCGGCGCAACGGTCTGCTCCGTGGTTTCTGAAAGCAACCCGGTTCCGGTACTGCGCTGCGGCGTGCCGGATCGGTTCGGTGAGTCGGGGAAATACGAAGAAATTCTAAGCCGCGCCGGACTCGACGCGGATCGCATTGCCGCGATGGCCGAACAGGCGAT
>CAZITJ010000055.1:0-3641 GCA_964542135.1 uncultured Verrucomicrobiota bacterium | reverse complement strand
TAAGCCGCGCCGGACTCGACGCGGATCGCATTGCCGCGATGGCCGAACAGGCGATCGCTCTAAAATCATAGAACAGAGAAAGTGACAGAATGATGGACGACAGAATAATGGTGGACGTTGGGATAGTCCGTTTTCTTTCCCTCATTCTGTCGACAATGATTCTGTCGGAAAAATGAATCTAAAAATGAAAAGAGGAGATATCAAATGACCAACAAAGAAAAAGCAAACGCACTGCTCAGCGAATTCAAAGGCGGAAATTATGTCCACGGCATCAACTGCTTTAATCAACTCGGGGCCATGGCGGCCGAATACGGAAAGCGTGCTTCGCTCGTCGTTGACGGCATCGGGCAGGACTGGGCCGACCCCATCCACCGCGAAGCGAAAGAAAGTCTGGCCGCTGCCGGTGTCGAGCTCGCCGGCGATATGATCCCCGGTGCCGGTCCGAACGCCCCGCGCGAAGACGTTTTCCGCATTGCCGAAGAACTGGAAAAACAGAATCCCGACGTCGTCATCTCCATCGGCGGCGGCAGCGGCATCGACGCCACAAAGTGCGCCATCGCGCACAAAACGCTGCAGGGTGATCTCGACACCTACTTCGGCGTCGGTCAGGTTGCTGCGCAGCTCGAAGCCGCCGGAAAGAGCATGACGCCGCACATCGCCTGTATGCTCGCCGCCAGCTCGGCCGCACACCTCACCAAATATTCCAACATCACCAATGTGCAGACCGGGCAGAAAATGCTGATCGTCGACGAGGCCGTGGTGCCGCCGAAAGCGCTGTTCGACTACCGCTTCACGCAGTCGCAGCCGCTGAGTCTCACGGTGGACGGCGCGCTCGACGGCATCGCCCACAGTCTGGAAGTGCTCATGGGAGCACCCGAATCAGCACTGAAAAAAGCGGAACCGGTCTGCCTGCTGGGGATTGAAATGGTCGTCAACAACGTCAAAAAAGTGGTGGACAACCCGACCGATCCCGACCTGCGCGAAGCCCTCGGACTGGCCACCGATCTCGGCGGCTACGCCATTATGATCGCCGGCACCAACGGTGCGCATCTCAACAGCTTCTCGCTGGTGGATCTGCTCAGCCACGGACGCGCCTGCGCACTGATGAACCCGTATTATGTCGTCTTCTTCGCCCCGGCCATTGAAGACAAGCTCCGCAAAGTCGGCGCCATCTACAAAGCCGCGGGCTACACCGATGCCGATCTCGACGCACTCTCCGGCCGCGAGCTGGGCATCGCCGTCGCCGAAGCCATGACCGCGCTCTCCAGAGACATCGGCTTCCCGACGAAACTGACCGATGTGGACGGCTTTACCGATGCGCACATTGAGCGCTGCCTGACCGCCGCGAAAAACCCGGCACTCGACTCCAAGCTCAAAAACATGCCCGTTCAGCTTTCTGCGGACACCGTGGACGAATACATGGGCTCCGTGCTGCAGGCCGCCAAAACCGGCGACTTCTCGCTCATCAAAAATATGTAAGGCGTTCATCTGTTCTTCCTGCGGAGCGCAGAGTTTTTCCGCTGCGACTCGCCGGGATGGACAGATCAACGGGCGGAAGATTTTCGTGAAAGCAAAAGGGCATACACTGTGCGTTACGGGAAGCAGCGGCTGGATTGGGAGTGTTTTCGTTCAACATTACCTGGACAATGCGGCTCTTTTTGAAGAAAACGCGGGAGATTGGTTTGAGCCCATATCGGATGTCGAAAAAATAAATCAATTTGACATTCAGGAAGGACAGGACCTGCTGAATGAAAAAGATGTCTGTGAAGGATTGAACGGCGTCGATACCCTTGTTCACATTGCAGGGGTTCCCAGCCCCGGGCACGGAAGTGACTTCGAAAGGTACTTCGATGCCAACGTCCGCGGCACACTGAATATCGTTCAGCAAGCTGTTCGGCAGGGAGTTGAGCGCATTGTCTATGCAAGTTCAACAGCATATTACGGGCTTGATGCCGATCTTCCTTTTGAATTTCCAATCAGGGAGGAGAATAAGATTGTGACGCAACTGGCCGCTGAGCAATCGTTGACCGGCCCCATGCAGTTCTCAAGGAATGCAATGGCATATGGAACAAGCAAGGTGATGGCAGAACAGGTCTTGGCCAATTACGGGATGACGGGAATGATCGATGTTGTTATTCTTCGTATTGCCCCGGTTGGGATGCCGGTTCCTCATCTGGGAACAGCCCACGTCACACTTAAGAAAACAATTAAGGCCTTTGATGTGTCTGTTTCAAAAGAGCGCGTCCCGTCGTATTCTGCATACACGGTCGCGAATAATACCGAAGGGGTTGATCTGACAAGAGCAAAGCGGTTTTTTGGGTTCTAACGGACAAGGGAGTTATAATGAAAATCGGATGGATCGGAACGGGTGTGATGGGGGCCTCCATGGCGGGGCATCTTCAAAAAGCGGGGTATGCGCTGAGCGTGCACAACCGCACGAAGGCCAAAGCGGATGCATTACTTGAAGGCGGCGCGCGCTGGGCGGACTCGCCGGCGGACGCAGCGGCGGACGCCGATGTGATTTTTATGATCGTTGGTTATCCTGCCGATGTGGAGGCGGTTGCGCTCGGGGATGATGGAATTCTCGGTTCGGCGCCAGCGGGTTCGATTGTCGTCGACTGCACCACCAGCAGCCCGGCGCTGGCGGAAAAGATTGCGGCGGCTGGAAAAGAAAAGGACATCGCGGTTCTCGACGCGCCGGTTTCCGGCGGCGATGTCGGCGCCAAAAACGCGGCGCTTTCCTTTATGGTCGGCGGCGACACGACCGCATTCGAACACGTCAAACCGCTGCTTGAACTGATGGGGAAAACGGTCGTTCTGCAGGGCGGCCCCGGCGCGGGGCAGCACACCAAAATGGTGAACCAGACGCTGATTGCCTCGGGCATGATCGGGGTGTGTGAAGCACTGCTGTATGCTGAAAAAAGCGGACTCGACCCGCTGACAGTCTTGCAGAGCGTCGGCGGCGGGGCCGCCGCTTCGTGGAGTCTGACCAACCTCTGGCCGCGCATGATTGATGATGATTTTGAGCCGGGCTTTTTTGTGGAGCATTTCATCAAGGACATGGGCATTGCGCTTGATGAAGCCAGGCGCATGAACCTGAAACTGCCGGGGCTGGAACTGGCCTTTGAGCTGTATCAGAAAACACAGCAGCTCGGCTTCGGCCGCAAAGGAACGCAGGCGCTGCTGCTGGCGCTTCGCAACATGCAGGCATAAAAAAACCGGCCGGATCATACGCAATCCGTTTGATTCCCATCGGATCCTTTCCGGCGTTTGTCTGGTCATATGTTGCAGCGGCCCGGGACCGCCTTTTTTTCCTCCGTTCTCTCTGTGTAAAAAGGGTTCACCACCCGCTGACGCTGGAGGAAGTCAGAGGGGCTCCGAAGAGGACGCGAAGGGGAAAGACAGGGGCGGCTGTCCCCAGCCGTCCGCGAAATCGGCGGCCCGGGGACGGACCGCCCTACCCAACCACGCAACCGGCGGCCCGGGGACGGACCGCCCTGCCCGCAAACAAGCGAATGGGAATGGCCACAAAAGGGCACAAAAAGACACGAAAAAAAGAAAGATAAACCGAAGGACGCCCGGATCCCGGGTCAGGGGGCTTTTTCGACGTCAATGCGGTAGAAGCCCTGGCTTTCAGCCTG
>CAZITJ010000054.1:0-13483 GCA_964542135.1 uncultured Verrucomicrobiota bacterium | reverse complement strand
CGCATTTCCATGATGCTCAGGTCGAGAATCTCGGCCGCGCGGCTGACGGAGATGAGTTCTTTTTCCAATGCATCCCGTACCAGAATGGCGAGGCGGTCTTCCAATGCCCGGAACTTTTCACCGCATTTTTTCCAAGGTCTGGAAACGTCACAGAATGGTGATAATCACATCGTCGTCAAAGGTCACCTTGGGCGGGGCGGCTTCGACTTTCTGGAAGGTGGGCAGGATGCGGTAGTAGACCTGCAGGGCGAGCGCGCAGAGGCTGGTGGAGTACAGCTTTTCCCCGTCGCCCTCCTGCCCGATGCCGAGCCACCAACCGTCGGAATTCTGCCGGGCGAGCAGCATGGGTGCAAAGTCGCTGTTCCATGTTTTCCAGCGCGAGCCGCCGCGCTGGAAAACGGCCTGCGTGTTGTAATACCACTCGTAGGTGGCGGGCAGGCTTTTGTTGATGGGATCCTGCCAGGCCTTATCCCATTCGGTCACACCGAAATCGTTCAGATAGCGCAGACCGGCCAGCACCATGGGGTCGTTCTGCAGGCCGAGCAACTGAAGGCTGAGCACCATGGCGCCGCTCATGATCGGTCCGCCTTCACGCCAGGTTTTAATGGGCGGTCCCTTGCGGTAATACCACACGCCCTCCCCTTTGTAGAGATAGCTGATCCCGTCGGGGGCCCGGCTCATGGCGCGTTGCAGCCCCTGCATTTGAATGCCGGCGGCGGCGGCGGCCTTGAGGGCCTGAATCTGCCAGCTGGTGGCCGATGAATCGGAAATATTCTGCTCATACCAGTTTCCCCAGGCGCCGCTTTCGAGCTGGCCGTCGATGATGACCTGCAGGCCCTGTTCGACCGGTCCTTTAAGTGCAGGCGCACGTGTCAGCGCATAGGCTTCGGCCAGTGCATAGGTCACCTGTGCATGCGCATAAACGCCCAGATCTTCCCCGCCTTTGACCGGCCGTCGGTCCGCCAGCGGAACAAACAGTCCGCTTTCGGGGTGCTGCTGGGCACGTAAATAATCAATGGCCCGCCGCACCGTGTCCCCGAACTCGGGCGACTGCGGCGTTTCGCCGTGCGCCAGAAAGGCGAGCAGGCAGAGCGCGGTCAGGCGGCCGGCGCGCTGTTCGTTTTCGAGTGCGGCACTCCAGTCGCGATTATGCCAGGTTTGATTATATTTTGAAATGTCACCCCAGGATCCGTCTTGGTTCTGCTGCTGCGCCATCCATTCCAGACTGCGCACCACGGCGGTTTCGATCTGTTCGCCGTAACCGCCGGCAAATTTTCTGAGCCGGTCGGCACGCGCGCCTTCCGAGCGTCCGGCGAAAAGCCCCTGCATGGTCAGCGGACTTTTCACCTCGCTGACCGCCAGCCCGGCGAGATCGAGCGAGTCCATCGTAAATTCATCGGGCGGCGCATCCGGAACCGGCTCGACGTCCTCCTCCGGCGCGAGCAGATTTTCATCCGGCGGCAGCTCGTCGAGCTTCTGCAGCTCCTCTTCAAGCTCCGGAATTTCCTCCTCTTCCACCACCGAAACCTCCACCTCGCGGCCGGTTTCCAATGTTTGGAAAACCACCACGTTGATCAACACGAGAAAAATCGCCACGTTGATCGCAACGGATACGACCGGCCCACCCAAACGGTCTATAATTTTTCTTAACAGCCTCATACGTTCATTTCACCCGAATTCAAACACCCGCTTTGCTCAAGGCCGCAAAGAGCGCGAAGCGATTTCCTTTGCGCTCTTCGCGAGCTTCTGTTTGCTTTTTCGATGTTCTGGATGTTTTGTAGGCAATTTTTCATTTTTGCTATTCGGCGCTGATGACTGAGAGTTTTGAAAGTCCGCTCTCGGCGCAGAGGTCGAGCACGCCGACGAGCTTGGCGTGTTCAGAATCCGCCGCGCAGGTGATGAGCACGGTCTGGTTTTTACTGAAGCCCGCCAGTCGTTTTAAAATCGACCCGAGCTCCGCGCGTGAAACCGTGCGTCCATTCAGGCTGTAGCCGCTTTCGCGGCCGCCTTCTTCATAAATATTGATGCGGATCATTTTCGGCGGGGTGCGCTGTTCGGTCTGCGCCGAGTCCGGTGCGGGCCGCGAGATATCGAGGTGCGCCAGCACGTCCGGTGTCGAAAAGGTCACCAGAAAATAAATCAGCAGCTGAAAGACCACATCGATCATCGGTGTCATGGACACTTCGATGGGTTCTTCCTCTCTGTTCCGTTTCCTTCTCATATTTTCAAACACCCGCTTCGCTCAAGGACGCAAAGAGCGCGAAGCGGTTTCCTTTGCGCTCTTCGCGATCTTCTGTTTGACATCTTCATGCTCTATCTCTGGTTGCAACGAATGAAATTTTATAGAGCCCCGCCGAGGTGCAGGCGTCGAGCACGCGTTTGACATCGCTGTGCTGTGCGGAGGCATCGGCCCGGATGCGGATGGGGATGGATGGGCCGGCCGGGCCGTAGTCCGTGACCGTTTTGACGAGCACCTTGCGGAGTCTGGCTTCCGAGAGCCGCGTGCGGGCGATAAATATTTTTCCGGCCTCATCGACTTCAATGGTAATCGTCCGCGGATCTTTGGCCTCGGTCACCATGGGCCCGTGCGGTGAGTCGGGCAGCAGAATGGCTTCGGTGACGGCCTCTTTCTCGAGCTGCACGGTGCAGACAAAAAAGATGATCATCTGAAACACGACGTCGATCATCGGCGTCATGTTCACGTTTCCGTCCGGCTGTTTAAATCTTCCCATTTTTCGTCCTGATCCTGCTCTTAACTTAATTCCGAACCTTCTTCATCAGATCCATGGTGAGCGCCTCCATGGAGAGGATAATTTTGGTGGCGCGGTTGCGGAAAAAGGAAAAGAATCCGAGCGCGGGCACGGCAATGATGAGCCCGGCGGCCGTCGTATAAAGTGCCTGCGAAATGTTGACGGCCAGCATCGCGTTTTTGGCTGCACCGGCTTCGGTGCCGAGGGTGGCAAAGGCCATGATCATGCCCTGCACCGTTCCGAGCAGCCCGAGCATCGGCGCAAGGTTGCCGACCACATTCAGGTAATTCACGCGCTGGAGCAGTTTTTCGCTCTCCAGGTCGGCGGCCGCGCCGATGGCGTCCTGCACCGCCTCCGGCCCGTCGTCCAGATTGGAAAATCCGGCCGAGAGAATATTGGACAGCGCGCCGGGTTCTTCGCCGCACTGTTCCTGTGCGTCTGACACCTTCCCGGCGTCCAGTGATGCGCGCACGTTGTTCACCAGCGAGTCAGGAATGATCCGCTTCTCGCGGATCTTGATGAAGGAATCGACGATCAGGTGCGTGCCCGCCACGGACAGCGCCGCCAGCGCCAGCCAGAGAACAATGCCGAAAAACCCGCCCTTCACGATCACATCGATGAAGCCCGCCCCCTCGCTCAGCGCCTCGGCCTGTGCCGCCGCGTCGCTCATTTCTATTTCCTGAGCAAAACAGCCCGCCGCACAAATCAGTCCCATCAGGATTACCTTTTTCATCTTATTTCCTTTCTATCATCAGCTAGCCTCAGAGAGTTTTTACCGCGGATAACGCGGATTTAAACGGATTGCTCATTTTCTCGAACGACTCTTTTCCATTGTAGTTTTGCATATTTAAAATTGATTAAAACGGCAAGCTTGAGTCCGGTTTTGGCCAAATATCCGACCATTTGAGCTATGTGTGTTTCATTAAAATCGCTAACCACTTTAGGATCGACAATCACAAGATCGTCCACAATCAGATCCGGTATCAAACGCCCGATAAACTGTCCTTTATAATGCACAGAGAAGTTTTCCTGCTGGCTCACCTTATGACCAAGCCGTTCCAATTCAATAACCAGGGCATTTTCATAGAGCTTCTCATCCAGTCCCGGCTTCAGTTCGTTCAAAACCTCCATTGCCGCGCCAATGATGTCGCGACTCAAATCTTCATATAGAATGTCTTTTTTCATTCCTGATCCGTTTTCATCCGCGTAATCCGCGGTCATTCTTCCCTCGCCAGTTCTGCAAATTCCGATTCCGGATATTCATCGATGACCTTTTGAAAATACTCCGCTGCGCGCGGGTCGTTCAGTTTTTTCAATGCAAGCGCGGTTTTATAGGTTGCCTCCGGCAGCACGGCGGTCTGCTCTTCAAACAGAATGGCCGTGCGCAGATAGTCGAGCAGCGCTTCTTCGAGCTGCCCGCTCTTCGCTTTCATATCCCCGCGCACAATCTGCGCCCGGGCGGCGGCTTCGCGCGAACCGGATGCGATGTCTTCATCGACCAGCGCGGCCGTTTCGGCGATGCGTCCCGCTCCAAGCAGTGCCTGCATGTAGTTTGCGCGTTCGGCCGGAACGGTTTTCATCTGCGGCCGGGCCGCAAACAGCGCTTCATACTCGGCCGCGGCCTTTTCGAAGTTTTTGCCGGCCAACTCCACGCGGGCCAGCATTCGGGACGCGCGCATATCCCACCCGAGGAAACGGTATTTTTGTTTGATCTCCCGCAGTATTTCGGCGGCGCGGTCAAGCTCCCCGTTTTTTGCGAGGGCGGTCACCTCGTTCATTTGCGGCGGCGGATCGGCCACCGCCTGGCGATAGGCCCCGGGCGGAAACGTCAACACCTGCCCGTTCAGGGTGGTCAGGGAAATCGTTCCGTCCGCAGCAGACTGAATGGCGGCGCCTTCAATGCGCGTCCCCGCCGAATTGATCACATACGGTGCCGCCTGCACCGAACCCATTAGGAAGATTAAAACCGCGGATAGCGCGGATAAACGCGGATTACTCATTTTCTTTCTCCGGTTTTCTATTTTTCATTTTCAGATCCGTTTCCATCCGCGTGATCCGCGGTTTCCTCCATCTGCATTTGTTCGGCTTTTGTTTTTAAAGAAGCGATCTCTTCACGGTTTCCAATGTTTGGAAAATCTGCAGTGAGGCGGTCGGCGTCGGCGAGCAGATCGTCCGGGCGGCTGAGCTCAAGATAAAGCGGCAGGCTTTCGGCCAGTGCGTCGGCAATGAGCGGGGCCTGTCCGGGGTCGTCGGGATCGGCCAGCAGGGCGACGCGCTGGAAGGAGGCGAGTTTTTCCGCCGGGTCGGTCTGTGCGCGGCCGAGCGCGAGGCTGGCGCGGTGCATCAGCTCGTCGTCGGTGGCGAAGCTCAGAATATCGCTGAGGACGCGGACGGCTTCTTCGTTTTGTCCGGCGGCGGCGAAGGCGCGGCCCTGCACAAACTTGGCCTCGAAGAAGAAGGCGGATTCGGGCCAGCGGTTGAGCAGGGTTTCCAGGCTTTGGATGGCCGCCTGATTCTGCCCGGTTTCGGTGAAGGCCTGTCCGCGGTAATACAGAACGGGTTCGAGGAAGCGGCGGGCGCTAGACCCATCAAACGGCTCGAAGGCGGCCAGCGCGTCGGCCCAGCGTTCGGCCTCGACCAGCGCGGAGCCTTTGGCGAAGTGCGCCTGTTCAATAAAGTCCGAATCCGGGAATTTTTCGATGAAGCGGTCGAAGGCGGCGACGGCTTCATCGGTTTCGCCGAGCGCGGCGAGGCAGGTGCCCTGATAAAACACGCTTTTTTCGATGAAGGGTTTGCTGAATGCCAGCATTTCGTCGGACACGCCGTAGCTGCCGGCCGCTTCCGCCAGTGCGTTTTCCAACGTCCGGAACCCTTCGAGCGCTTTTTTCCAGGCAGGCGGAGCCTGCACCCCATTTTCTTTTTGCTGCGCGATGTTGCGCCGGCTATCCGACAAGGCAAATAAAGCGCGGGTTTGTTTCTGCGGGTCGTTTTCGGTTTCGATGTACGGCTCGAAGCGCTCGGCCGCAAGCTCGTAGTCTTTGTTTTCGTAGGCGTTCCAGGCCAGACGGGCACGGGCGCGGGCGGCATACGGGCTGTCCGGATATTCTTCCAGGATGCGTTTCAGATCCTTCTCGTCTTTTCGGAGGCCTGCCAGAGAGTAGAGCACGGCAGGCGCACGGCTGTGATCGGGGAAGGATTTAAAGTACCGGTCGTACATCCACCACGCAAGCGGCTTGCGCCCGTTGTCGAGTGCGGCCTTGCCGGCGGCGAGCAGGGCGTTGGCGGCGGCTTCATTCGGCGTGAAACGCTCGCCGGTGTAGGCGGCGACCGCTTTGGCATGGAGGAGGTCGCCGAGGTGAAGATAGCTGAGGGTCAGTTCGCGCAGCGCGGTCAGCGATTGGTTTCCCTCGGGGTACTCGTTGAGCGCGTCGAGGTAGGCGGGAACCGCCTCGGCATAGCGGCGGTCAAAGAACAACCGGCGGGCGACGCGGAAGCGGCTCTGCTCCATTTTAGCGAGGTTGGCCCCCAGATCAATCTGGACGGTTTTGCCCTGCGCTTCGAATTCGGCTTTAAGCGCCTGCGCCTTTTCCTGCGCTTTGGGGCCCCATTCGCTGTCACCGTATTTGGCATAGACATTGTAGAACTGCGTGAGGGCGTCGGCGTTTTCTCCGGCTTTTTCGTAGCAGCAGCCGAGAAGATAGCGGGCCCCGGCCAGCGGACTGGTCTGTGAAACCGGCTGTCCCTGCTGCATCAGGTTGTCTTCGAGCTGGCGGAGAAGCTGAAGCTGGGTTTCAAGCACTGCGCGGGTTTCCTCCCAGTCGCCCAGACGCTGCATGACGCGGCTCCAGGTCACCACCGACTGACCGAACCAGAGGTCGAGCCCGCCGAGCTGAACGTCTTCGCTCAGTTCACGGGCGCGTTTCAGATTCTCTTCCGATGGCTCCGGGTCACGGAGAAGCTGCCGGGCCAGCCGGACCTTGAGCGGGCGCAGCGCCTGGCGGCGTGTTTTTTTCTCGGTTGCGGGTCCGCCCGCCGGCAGGGCCAGCACCTTTTCATACAGGGCCTGAGCGGCTGCGCCCGAACCGCGCTCCTGCAGGAGCTCGCCGTAATGAAACGCGGCCTGGAGCAGGTCGGCGTCGGCTTTTTCCGCCTGCTCAAACAGACGGCGATACGCCGCTTCGGCTGTGTCGAGGCGGCGCGCGGCCCGGGCGGCATCGGCGAGTGTCCGCTGCAGATCCGCGGGCTGCTCCAGCGCCGCGATCCGCGCCTGGGCCTCCTCGAATTTTTTTTCCGCAATCAGAATGCGGATGCGCAGGGCCGGCGCACGGTCGGCGGCTTCCGGATACTGCTTCAGCGTACGTTCAAGAACCGTCCGTGCCAGGTGCGGGAACCCGCGTTCCGCCAGCCCGTTGATCAGCCGGATCTCTTCTTCAAAAGCGCCCGCAGATTGCGACAGCCCGAGCCCGAGCAGAAGATAAAGCATGATGAACCGGCGCTTCATAAGAGGCATCGTAGCGCTCTGCGGCCGGCGGCGCAAGGCCGCGACATGTTAAAAGATCGTTAACATCCCTTAAACATCGATGTACTCACCGGTTGTTTTCGGGTTGGGCCCATAGGCATTGGCGCCGGGCTGACTGTCGAGCAGCATCAGCACCAGAACAATCAGCGACCCGATCACCGGGATCAGGCCGATCAGCAGATACCATCCGCTGCGCCCGGTATCGTGAAGCCGGCGAACCGATACGGCCAGGCCCGGAACAAACACCGCCAGACTGTACAGACGCGCCAGCACGACGGGGATACCGAGCAGGCCCCCGACCGCTGAAAGTAAAAAGAAGATAAGAAGATTGACCAGAAAAAAAGCCCAGTATTCGGTGCGCCGGGCGCGCCCTTCAAAAACCGCGTATTTTTTGAGCACTTCAAGATACCAGTTCATATCGGTTCCTCCTTTACCCCTGCTTTCCCTGATTCTCTCGTTCTAAAACAACCCCAGCTGTTCGGGCTGATCGGCGTATTGCGGAAATTTCATTTGCGGCTGCTTAACAAGCTCCAGCAGGGCGGGAACCGTGGCGGACTGGCCGGTTTTTTCCAGTGTCCGCACAATATGCGCAAAGAGGCGGCCGCAGTAGACGCTGTCTTCCTCGGCGCGGTGGAAGGTGCCGGCGGGAAACCCGAACTGGCTGACCAGCGTGCCGAGCTTATAGTTCATCATGCCGGGGAAAACCACGCGGGCCAATGAACAGGAGTCCAGCACGATGCCCTGCGGCGCACGGGCTTTATGATCTTCAACCGCTTTGAGCAGAAACTTGTAGTCAAAAGGCGCGTTGTGGGCAACGAGCGGAAGATCCGCGCAGAAATCCGCCAGATCCCCCAGTACCGTTTGGATGCCGGGCTGATCAGCCACCATATCGTCGCTGATTCCGTTGACCGCAGACGCCTCCGGAGGAATGGGCCGCGCCGGGTTGACAAGCGTGCAGAAGGTGTCTACCGGTTCCGACCCGTCGAACCGCACCGCTCCGATTTCGATGATGGCATCGAGACGGGGATCAATTCCGGTGGTTTCTAAATCGAACGCTATGAATTTCATGCGGTCTGTTATAAGACAGACGGCCTTTGTTGGCACGTTTAAATTCGGGCGAAAGCCCGGCAACAGAAAGGAATCCGCATGAAAAATGCTCTTCGTATTGTAAAACTCATTCCCCGGGGTGAAACCCTGGCCACACTGCTTGTCGCGGTGCTGCTGGCCGGATGCGGGCCCGCCGGCAATGCTCAGGCCGATGAGTCGGACGCAGCGGACATCTGGATGGCTGACTTTGATGCCGCTCTCGAAAAATCCGCAGAAGAGGACAAGTATACGCTGGTCAACATCAGCGGCCTTTCGTGGTGCGGTTGGTGTGTGGCCCTTGAGCGCGAGGTGTTTTCTCAGCCCGCATTTATCGATTACGCCAAAGAAAATCTGGTGACGGTTTTGCTGGACTTTAATCGGCGGGGCCAGGCTGTGAACGAAGAATTTTCCTCTCAGCACGAAGCGCTGCTGCGCCGCTTCGGCGTGCAGGGGTTCCCGACCGTGCTGATTCTCAACCCCGAAGGCACCGTGATCGAACGCGACGGCTATCAGCGCGGCGGAGCCGCCCGTTACGTGGAGTTCATCAAAACCGTTATCGCGAACGATTCCTGAGGGCGGGACGTTCCTGATTTTTCCCGCCGTCTGACTGCGCGGATCTATATTACATTATGCGCATATGCGCATAATGTAATATAGATTCATACAAAAGGCCGCTCCGATGGAGCGGCCTTTCGCAGTCAGAATACGGAGCTTATTCGTCGCCGCCGCGCACTTTGCCTTCTTCACGGCGCTTTTTGACCACTTCTTCAGCGATCGAGAACGGCACGGCCTCGTAGTGTTCGAAGTGCATGCTGAAGGAGGCACGCCCCTGGGTGAGGGAGCGCAGACTGTTGGAGTAACCGAACATCTCCGAAAGCGGAACCATGCCTTTGACGATTTTCATTCCGCCGCGCTCGTCCATGGACTCAATCCGTCCGCGGCGCTGGGCAATGGTTCCGTTGACGGCTCCCATGAATTCGTCGGGTGTGGTGACTTCGACGCTCATGAGCGGTTCGAGCAGTTGGGGCTGTCCTTTCATAAAGAGCGCCTTAAAGCCCTGACGGCCGGCGATCTGGAAGGCGAAGTCCGAGGAGTCGACGTCGTGATAGGATCCGTCGGTGAGGCGGACTTTCATATCGACGACCGGATAGCCGGCATACGGCCCGGCCTCCATGGCCTGAATCACACCTTTTTCGACGGACGGGATGTATTCCTGCGGGATACGTCCGCCCACGATTTCGTTTACAAACTCGAAACCGAAGCCCGGGTCCTGCGGCTCGAGAGTCATGACGACATGACCGTACTGTCCGCGACCGCCGGACTGCTTGGCGTGCTTGTAGGCTCCGTCGGCCGGCGTGGTCGTCGTTTCGCGGTAGGCCACTTCCGGGCGGCCGACTTCGGCGACCACACCGAATTCACGGCGGAGACGGTCGACAATAATTTCCAGATGAAGCTCTCCCATCCCGGCGATAATGGTTTCGCTGGTTTCATGATCGAAGGAGACGGTGAAGGTCGGGTCTTCATCCGCAAGGCGGTGAAGAGCCTCCCCGAGTTTTTCGTTGTCGGCCTGCGATTCGGGTTTGATGGAAATCGAAATGACCGGGGCGGGGAATTCCATTGCTTCGAGATGGATTTCACTTTCCTGCGTGCAGATTGTATCTCCGGTTTTGGTGTCGGCCAGTCCGACGACGGCAACAATATCCCCGGCGACGGCCTTTTCGATGGCCTCCTGCCGATTGGAGTGCATGCGCAGAATGCGGCCGATCCGCTGTTTTTTCTGCTGGGTGGAGTTCCAGATGGTGGATCCGGATTCCAGCGTGCCGGAGTAAATGCGGATGTAGGTCAGTTTGCCCATATGCTTGTCGGACATGATTTTAAAGGCCAGGGCCGACAGCGCCTCGTTGTCGTCGACTTTGCGCTGTTCGTCCGGATCTTTGCTGCAGATGATCGGCGGGATTTGGTGCGGGGCGGGCAGAATGTTGACGACCCCGTCGAGCAGTGCCTGAACGCCTTTGTTTTTGAAGGCGGAGCCGCAGAAGACCGGCACGACGTCGCGGGCACAGGTGGCTTTACGGAGAATGGACCAGATTTCATCTTCGGAAAGGTCGCCCTCTTCAAAGAATTTCTCCATCATGGCCTCGTCCTGCTCGGCGCATTTTTCGACGAGATTGTTGCGCCATTCTTTGGCAGCGTCGAGCAGGTCGGCGGGGATGTCGGTTTCCTCCCACTCGGCGCCCATGGTTTCGTCCTTGTAGATGCGGGCTTTCATAGTGACCAGATCAATGATGCCTTTAAATTCGTCGGAGGCACCGATCGGAATGACGACCGGCACGGCATTGGCACCGAGCATATTCTGAATGCCTTTGACCACACCGAAGAAGTCGGCGCCGATGCGATCCATTTTGTTGACGAAAGCGATTTTGGGAACTTCGTAGCGTTCGGACTGATGCCAGACGGTTTCGGACTGCGGCTGAACGCCGCCGACGGCGCAGTAGAGCGCAACCGCTCCGTCGAGCACACGCAGCGCACGTTCCACCTCCATGGTGAAGTCCACGTGGCCGGGGGTGTCGATGATGGAAATCATATGATCCTTCCATACACAGGTGGTCGCCGCGGAGGTGATGGTGATCCCGCGCTCCTGCTCCTGCTCCATCCAGTCCATCGTAGCGGCGCCGTCGTGCACCTCTCCGATTTTGTGAGAGCGGCCGGTGTAATAAAGAATGCGTTCGGTCACCGTGGTTTTCCCGGCGTCGATGTGCGCCATGATTCCGATATTACGAACTTTTGCTAGCGGTACTTTTCTGGCCATGGTTCTGCCTCTTTCGGGTTTCCTTAATTAAAGCGGCGCAATATGGCGTTTACGGTCCCCGGCTTCAAGTGCAAATGCGTTAATTTTTGGTAATAAAGAGGTCCGGTGCGGATCCGAAGGGCGCGCCGGTCCAAAACACATCAAATCAGCCGCAAAAGCAAATGATGCACCCCGAGAGCGAGCAGCGCGGCGAGCACATCGTCGATCACAATTCCGACGCCGCCGTTGATGTGCTGCAACTGACGGATGGGCGGCGGTTTGGTGATATCAAAAATCCGGTGCAGCACAAACCCGCTCAGCAGGGTCCAGCCGGTCAGCGGCAGGCCCAGATAAACAATAGGAAGCGAGCAGTATTCGTCGGCCACAATACAGCCGGGGTCTTTGCCCGTGCCGATCTGCTTTTCGGCGGCGTCGCAAATCGGGATGGCGATAAAACAAAGCAGAATACAGACCGCCGCCTGAAGCTCAATGGAGGGAATCTGCGCAACGAGCCATGCAAGCGGAAGGCCCCAAAGTGTACCGACCGTACCGGGCATGACGGGGCTGAAGCCCGCCCCGAATCCGGTGGCCAGCGCCTTAGTCATTGTGATAGTCCCCGGCATCCGGAAGCAGGTGGTCGATGCGCTGCCAGTCGAGCCCCAGCAGTTCCGCCGCGCGGCGATCCAGAGCCACCGGATCGAAGGAGGCGAGGATTTTGGCAGCGGGCGGATCACATTCCGGGCCGCCGAGGTGGCTCTCGGCGAGTCCGATCGAGGCGTCCATCACTGTAAGATCAGGCGTGCGGTAGCGATTCAGATCAATGATGGCCTGCTGAAGATTTTCATGGAAGACGGCTTTCTTCCAGCACCCGAAGCGTCCGCCGCTGTAGTGGCGCGGCGGGGCGAACCCCATCATGTTTTTGAGTGTGCCCGTAATGTCGGAAAGGGTGTGCGCTTTGAGTACGGGCACGGAGATGATGAAGTGTGAAAAGGCGATTTCCGGCAACGAAATTTCAGGAAACAGGTCGCAGTCGGCGTCTTCACGCCACTCGAGTTTGGCGTCGTTCAGATCGATGAGATGGATGCCTTTTTCGACGGCCCAGTCGGCGTAACCAAGTTCAACGAACACCTCGTGCGTGTCCATGTGCGGGTCGCCGCAGCCGTCGCCGAGCACGACGTTGGCGTCGGAGCAGCTGCGGACGTATTCGAGAACGGCATCGCAGCATTCAATCGGTGTGGTGACGGGCGGGGGCTGCGGACCGAGCAGGTTGGGCTTAATCAGAATGTCGGTCTGATCCCCCAGCACCCCGCAGGCCCCGATGGCATCCAGCGCCTGTTTGACACTGTCGGCAAAGGTGGTGAACTGAACTTCTGAAACCGGCATGCTGTGCTCCTTCAACGGAGAGTTTAAACACACTCCGGGGATCGCGGCAAGGCCCGATAGCCCCTCTCCCCGGTGACAGTGCATCTGTTCCGCCGTCCGCCTTCTCTCCCGCATTCTTTCGCTCACATGTGGGCACATGCGAGCCATTGATTCAGATGAAACAGCAGCGAAATGCAGACCGTGTCGGTGCGCAGGATGCGCTTCCCTGCATGACACAGTTTAAAGCCGTGTTGAACAAAGAGATCCAGCTCGCCCGGAGTCCAGCCGCCTTCAGGGCCGACGGCTAAAAGGATTCTTCCGTTCCTTTGCCGGGGCGCAGGCCGGCCGGCAGGAGCCGGGAACGCGCAGAACGATGGTTCCAGGCACTGAAACACGGAGCGATCGGCGCAGGGGTCGGCGATCAATTTTGTTCCAATGGTCGGAAAGGGTTCTTTTTCTAAAAAAGAGGGCAGGTGCCGGATGATCCGGACGGCGGGCAGCAGCGTGTCACCGGCCTGCTGGAGACCCTCAATGAAGCGTCCGGTGTAGAAGCCGGGGTCAAGAATGTGGGTGTCGAAGTAGTATTTTTCGACTTTTTCGGCCCCGGTGATGAAGATGCGTCCGAGACCGAGCGCGGCCAGCTGGGCCCACAACCGTTTGAGCACTTTGGGGCGAGGCATGGCGAGGAGCAGATCGAGTGCAGGGCGCGGCGGCAGATGCGATTCGAATTCACAGTTCAGAAGGACGGATTCTTCGCTGATTCGCTGGACGATTCCGCGGCCTCTGGGGCCGTTGACAAGGCCGATGCGGAGGGACCGGCCGGGCTGGGCGTTCAGGACCGAGTGCATATGCCGCGCCCGGTCGCCGCGGACTTCGGCGGTACCGTTTTCAAACTGCTCGGCGGGATGGATGAGAATCCGGTTCATGCCGGATTGATAGCACATTGCTCTTGCTAAGCGGAACGGCTTTTTCTATGTT
>CAZITJ010000053.1:0-13864 GCA_964542135.1 uncultured Verrucomicrobiota bacterium | reverse complement strand
GCGGCGGCCAGAGCGCGTCGCATGATACGCAGAACGGCACGACCCATCACGTCGGGATTCCGCTCGACGGCCACCACCCGTTCGGCACGGTGCGCCATCGCCCGGGCGCGCGGCGGATCGGCCAGCAGCCCGCTGATCGCGGCGGCCAAAGCCGCCGGCGCTGCATGCGGCACCAGCAGCCCGGTTTCGCCGGGGCGGATCAGTTCGGGAATGCCGCCGACGTCGGTGCCGACGACGGGCGTGCCGGCCAGCATGGCCTGCTCCAGAGCCTGCGGAACGCCTTCGCTGTGGATGCTGCACAGGCAGCAGACAGACATGGCGCGCAAGAGAGACCATGGATTTTCCCGGTGTCCGATGAGATGAATGCGTCCGGCCGACTCCGCCGCGCGGCGATCCTCCTCCACCCGCCAGCGATAAGGCCCCTCCCCGACAATCAGAAGATGCAGGTGCGGATCGTCCGCGGCGAGGCGGTCGAAAGCGGCCATCAGATCGGCGTGTCCCTTCCAGCTGCGCAGAACGGATACCTGTCCGATAAACCGGGCGGTATCCGGGAGGCCGAGTTCGGCGGCGGCAGTCCGGCGGGCTTCTTCGTGCGACGGCAGGGCGGCGGGCCGTTCCACACCGGTAGGCACCGCCGTGACGCGATCCGGCGAAAGACCAAGCTGTTCGATCAGGTGGCGCGAAATAAAATCGGCCGTCGTGATTGCGTGCGAGGCGAGCCGGCGATACATCCAGCGGTTGAGCGGATTGGGGCGGACGGGCGTGGAGACGTGGCGATAGCGCAGACGGCACGGCACACCGACGGCGGCGGCAGCGGTCAGCCCCATCCAGCTGTCGATGCTGCTGTGGGTTGCGACCCCATCCGGTCGAAGCGACCGGAACAGCCGGCGGAGCCGGAAAAAATCAGCGATCCGGGTGCGTTTATTCAGTCCCATGGGAATCGGAGAAAATCCGGCGGAAGCGGCGTGCTGGAACAGGCCCCCGGTCGGCGGGGTCACGAGATAAACGTGATGGCCCTGTGTGCGAAACCATTCGGCTTCGCGCAAGACCCGGATGTCCTGCCCGCCCCAGCCGTCCGAGGCCTCGGTATGCACCACAACCAGCGGACGGTCGCCCCCGGTCTGATTTTCTGCACACATCGTTTATCCTGCCTGTCGGCCCGTGCTCTCGAGAATCAATGTAACCGGGCCGTCGTTCACCAGCGCAACCTCCATCGCCGCCTGAAATATTCCGGTTTCGACGGATACGCCGTGTTTACGGAGCTGTTTGACAACTTCTTCGTAAAGCGGCAAGCCTTTCTCCGGCGGGGCGGCGGCCATCCAGCTCGGACGGTTGCCGTGGGTGCAGTCGCCGCAGAGCGTAAACTGACTGATCACCAGGATGGAGCCGCCGACATCCATAACCGAGCGGTTCATCCGTCCGGCCTCGTCGTCAAAGATGCGCAGGTTGACGGTTTTTTTTGCGAGAAAGGCGGCATCAGCGGTCGTATCATCGCGCCCCACGCCGATAAACACAAGCAGGCCGCCATCGGTTCGGCCGACGGGTTGTCCGTCCACATCCACGGAGGCGGACTGTACACGCTGGATCACCAGCCGCACGACGGTTACTCGGTGGCGTGGGAAACGCGGAAGGCAGGCAGGCGGTTGAGCGCGGCGGCAACTTCGTAGCGCCGCGGGCGGGCCAGGTCGCCGCGCAGGTCGCGGGCGATGGTTCCGAGGCCTTCGTTGCTGAGATCACGATCGATCATATCGAGCATTTCACGCAACGGATATCCCTCCTGCATATAGCGCAGTTTGGCGTAATACAGAAGCAGGCCGATCGTCAGCGTCTGATTTTCATCGGCGAGCTGCGGAACGCTGTCGAGCTCGATCACCGACCGGCCGAAGCGAATGGCTTTGAGATCGAGCGCTTCGATGACCTGATCGCGACTGCCGACCGTGGCATCGATGCTGCTGGGCATGACCCAGCGCGAACGCGCCAGCATCGGGCCCAGATTGACAGCAGGCGCTTCGGGTGCGGGAGTCAGCTCGAGCGCTTTGGCTTCTTCGGTGATATCGGTCACCTGAAAGTCCTCGACCTTGAGAATGGTGTCGGCGACCGGGATGTATTCAGCGACGAGATGGCTTCCGCCGATCACCAGCGAAATCCCGAGCTCATCCACCATCTGGCGGGCGCGCTGCGCCAGCGAAACGCGCGGGCTGTCGCCGAGCAGACCGGCGGTGCGCGCATCGGTTCCGAGAAAAGCCGGGGCGGAGGTGTTTTCGTCCACCACCAGCACACGGGCGCCGACTTCGAGGGCTTCAATTGTGGCGGCGGCCTGGGAGATAAAGGAGTCGGCGGCCGGCGTGCTGTAGGATGCGGGATCGCCCTGTTCAAGGCTGTTGATGAAAGGCGTCAGGTTGATTTCCTGAACGCTGCGGCCGCGATCGACCGCCACCTGCACCGCGTCGGAAACAGAGATGACGTTTTCGCGGCCGTCACCGGGAACATGATTGAACACACCGGCGGCAATGGCGGACATAAAATCCTTGCGGCCGGTGGCGGCATCGCCGATCACAACGGTCAGTCCCGCGGGAATACCGAGTCCCCGCACCGATTCAGCATTGGGCACTTCAATCTCTGTTGCGGCATCGCCTTCCACCTCAAAGGGAATAATGTTGTCGAAGTCGGGTTCATCGGTGTCGGGCTCACGGGCCAGGAAGGAGCCTTCGCCGATGAAGCTGACCAGTCCCAGTGTCGGGAGTGTCTGACGGATCCGGTCGGCATCCTCCATGCCGTTCACAAAGGCTTCGGCTTCCGCGAGATTCAGATTGCAGCAGAAGAGGCTGGATCCAATGACCTCGGGCAGATCATCAAAGAATACCTTGCGCATCATTTCCCCGTCAATCAGCCGGTTATCGGTTCCGGATGCAAACACTTTATAGGGAAGTGCAATCCGGATACGGGCATCAATGTATTCCTTGGTGACCAGCACGGCGGTGCGCGGCAGAATTTTCTGTCCCGGTTCGGCAATCAGGATGTTGCGGCGGGCGACGCCGCGTTCATCAAAGCGGGCGATGCGGCCGGCGGCGGCGGCGAGATTGCGGGTCAGGTAGTCTTCGAGCGCGGTGCGCCGGATGGGTGAATCGAAGAGATGGCCGGGCATTTCGACGATGGACTGGGGAATGCGGATGTTGAACACCGGTGCAACGGCCTGCGGACCGGTATCAATGGCCGCGCATTTAATGACATAGCGCGCAAAATCGAAATCACCGGCCAGCCGGCTGTATTCGGCGTACGGCTTGCCGTCGATTTCACCGAGAATGCTGTAGAATTCTTTTCTGTCTTTCATGATTCGACCGTTCCTTCCGCTTGAACCCGCCGCACCGGTTGCGGCGCACGGGTTCCTGCCCTTTTTTTAAGAAATGAGGGGGGGATAGTAAGTTGCGCCTCCGATCGTGTCAATTCATTCTGCGGGGCGATTGCTTTACTAATCGGAGCGGTTCGGTATGGTCGGCGGCATGAAGGGAACCGAGGACCGTCTGCAGGCGATGCGCGCAGCGATTGACGATGCGCTCGATCGGCATCTGCCCGCCGCGAAAGAGCGGCCGCAAACGCTGCACGAAGCCATGCGCTACAGCGTGTTTGCCGGCGGCAAGCGGCTGCGTCCCGCACTCTGCATCGCCGCCTGCGAGGCCTGCGGCGGAACCGCTGACCAGGCGCTGGATGCCGCCTGTGCCCTGGAGCTGCTTCACACCTATACACTGATCCATGACGATCTGCCCGCGATGGACGACGACACCCTGCGCCGCGGCCGCCCGACCTGTCATATCAAGTTTGATGAAGCCACCGCTGTGCTGGCGGGCGATGCCCTGCTGACACTGGCCTTCGAGATGCTGGCCGTTCGGCCGGCCGGCGGGCCGGCTCTCGCGCTGGAACTGGCCCGGGCGGCGGGCAGTCGCGGTGTCATCGGCGGACAGGCCGAGGATCTGGCGGCCGAAGGAAAAATGCCGAGCGCGGACACCGTTGAGTACATCCATCGGAACAAGACCGCCGCACTGATCCGGGCCGCCTGTGTGATGGGCGGACTCTGTGCGGAAACCGATTCCCGAACACTGGAAACGCTCAGACTCTACGGAGAAAATACCGGCCTGGCGTTTCAAATTACCGATGATCTGCTGGATGAAAGCGCAACGGTTGAGGAACTCGGCAAAGACATCGGTTCAGATAAAGAGCGCGGCAAAATGACCTGGCAGGCTGTGCACGGGACCCCTGCAGCCAAAAAACGAATTCAGGAACTGACGGGGACAGCCTGCGCAGCCGCCGATACCCTGCCGGCGGGCACGCTGCTGAAAGAACTGGCTGAAGCAATGGCCGCCCGCCGGTCGTAACCCTTACCCGAAACGGGGATCATTGCGAATCAGATAAACGGCCGTCCCGATTCCCAGACCGGAAATCCCGACCACCAGGCCCATCAGGCCAAGAAAGACCGGATCCTCGCGACAACGGCCAATCAGCTCGTTTTCCTGCATAAATACAGTCGCGGCGGTTTGAAACCGCTGAAATTTTCGGCTGGAAAACAGCTTTTCGAGAACAGGAACCCGTACGTTTTTATCAAAATTGACAATCAGGGTGGTTTTTCCCTGCCGGTTTTTCGCAATTCTGCAATCCAAACAGTCCTGAGAAATTAAAAAAGCCGCCAGACTGATTGCAAAAATGACAAGCAATGTTTTTCCGCTCATTGAACACCCCCCGCATCTCAAAACTGAGAAGCAGGAGGTGTTCCAGTTTCAGGCGATCAGGTCATAAAACCGGCGGCTTTTCAGATCCGGCGGCGGAAAACTGCGGGCAGGTATCGGTGGCCTGCACTTCTTTTTTGTGCAGTGAACAGAACTGCATGAATGGATTCACCACATAGTTATCGCAATAGCGGCACAGGCGTTTATTTTCGCCTTCCTGAAAGATCTCTGTTTTCTCCGGCCGATCCTCTTCGTTAAATACAGCCGGAACAGCGGCTTTCGATTTAAAAGGAACATCCGCTTCCGACACGTATTCACATCCGCAAGCTGAACAAAAAAGCCGCTCCCCCGTTTTTTTCAGCCCGTCGTAAACCGGTTCACGCGTCAAAAAAGCCTCTTCACCGCACTGCGTGCAGACAATCGCCACCTTCATGCCGATCTCTCCTCCGCGTGTTCCTGAGAATCGGGCTGCGGTGCGATCTGTTTGGGATAAACCGCTGTAAAGAGAGTCCCCTGTTTTTCATCCGAAACGAACCATACATCGCCCTGCAGATAGCGTTCGGTAATCAGCCGGATACTGTAGGTTCCCAGACCGCGGCCGCTGCCCTTGGTTGAAAATGACCGTGAAAAAACCTGCAGCTGCACGTCCGCGGGCATCCCCTTCCGGTTATGAACCGTAAAACCGACTTGCCCGTTCTTTTCAAAGGAGCTCAGCGTGACGGTTTCGCCCGCTTCCGAAGCCTCCAGTGCATTTTTTGTCAGATTGATCAGAACCCGCCGCAGCAGCACCGGGTCAGTCTCCAGATTGACATGCTCCGCGGCTTCATCGACCAGCAGCTTTTTATCCGTTGCCCAGCTGAATGAGTGGAACTGTCGAATGACCCGGCAGAGAATTTCAAGGGTTTCAACCGGCTGCACATGGACCTTTAAATCCCCGCTTTCCGCAGCCGTCAGCATCCGCTGTGCAGAAATCTCCTCGATCAGCTGATCCGCCGATTCTGAAATCATACCGGCCACATCACGGATTTCGGTTTCGGGCAGGCCCGAATCCCGCAGCAAATCGGCCAGACCTTTCACCCCGCCGGCCGTATTCAGTACA
Source organism: uncultured Verrucomicrobiota bacterium (assembly GCA_964542135.1). Lineage (GTDB taxonomy): Bacteria > Verrucomicrobiota > Kiritimatiellia > Kiritimatiellales > Tichowtungiaceae > Tichowtungia. The sequence goes on along the minus strand of CAZITJ010000053.1, from coordinate 8,047 downwards.
TCATGAAAGAAGATGCGTTCCAGTGCCTTGCGCCGCTTTTCATCGCTGATATTCATAACGGAAAAAACAGTAAGCCGGTGTCCGTTGATTTGAAGCGGACGCGCCCAGACCCGCAGATCCAGCGGCTGCTGTTCCTCCCCGCAGATCATTCGGCATTCCTGGACATCCAGCGTGTTGAGCTCCTGACTGCTGAGAATGGAACGCACGGCCCCGCAGGTTCTGCAAAACAGCGTCGTTCCGCATCCGCCTTGCGTCAGATCCGCACGAATGCAGCCGACCGCTTCGCCGGGCCGTTTCCCGATATACTCAGCATGGATACAGCGGAGAACCTCTCCCTGACGGTTTCCGATCAGCTCACGCACCGTTTCGGCACCGACAAAGTCGCAGAACACCTTGTTGGCAAAAACAATCTGCCGGCATTCATTCAGCACCATCGCCATATTGGGAATGGCATCCAGGAAATCCGCAACAAACGGCAGCCCTGCCACCGCGCGGTGCTGCTCTGCAATCTCCTCCGCGCCCATCCGTTCTGCGGGGGCAAATTCTGTCGGCAGGCTCATTCGGATCCTTTCTGACTGAAACCGTATTGCACGGTAACATATCCTTCCATTCTGCGGAACCTTTGGCGTATCATTTTCTCAAAGGCCGGAAAACAAAAATGAAAAGCGTCCACTGTCTGAACAATGAAGATTGGCTCGCCCGTCTGAGCACCGCCCGCAGCGGATCCGCTCACCGGTTTTACGCGATGTATTCCGGCCTGACCGGCGGCATTACCACCGACCCGACGCTGATGATGATTCCGCTGGACGATCATCTGGTCCATCGGGGCGACGGGGTTTTTGAATCGATTAAATGCACGGACGGACAGCTTTACAATGTGAAGGCCCATCTGAAGCGACTCGAACACTCCTGCGAAGGAATCGGCATGAACCCGCCCTGCCCGCGGGAGGAACTGCTGAGAATCATCCGAGCCACCGTGCGTGCCGGCGGACAGCGCGACTGCCTGATCCGCGTGCTCGTTTCACGGGGAACCGGCACCATGAACATTGATCCGGCCCGGTGCAGCGGCCCGGTGCTGTATGTCTCTGCGTATGAACTCTGTCAGCGCATGGAAAACGGACGAATGAAAGCGGTCCGGGCCGGTATCAGCACAATCCCCCTCAAGCCGCCGCAACTGGCAACCATTAAAACCTGCAACTATCTGCCCAACGTTCTGATGAAACTGGAAGCACAGCAGCGCGGGCTCGACTTCGTCATTGCGCTCGATCAGAACGGAAATCTCGGCGAAGGCGCCACCGAAAATATCGGCATCCTCACCCCGGAGAACGAACTGCTGATGCCGACCAGCCGGTACATCCTCGCAGGCACCACCGCCCGCCGGGCGCTGGATCTGGCGCAGCAGTTGGTTGACGACGGGGTTCTCACGGCGGCTGAACAGCGCGACATCTCGGTGGACCGGGCGGCATCCGCCAACGAAATTTTTCTGTTTGGAACCACCACCAACGTCACGCCGGTCATCGAATGGGAGGGACGCCCCGTCGGCAGCGGAGTCCCCGGGCCCGTCTCTGAAAAACTGTTCGACCGGCTGCGCACCGATATGACCCCGCAAAGTGAAACATTAACAAAGGTATTTGAATGATTCCCGACCTGCAATCAAGTCTCATCTGCGATGACGTCCGTCAGGAACGCAACGGAAAATTCATGCTCATCGGCCTGTTCGACGCCATTCACGCACGGCGGCTGCCGGTCACCTTCGGCCGCATGTGCCTGGTGACCCGCTGGTGCAGCGGTGAAGGCACGTTCACGCAGCGCTCACGCATTATGCATCCCGATCAGCAGACCGTGCTGATTGAGGGAAAAGACGTTCAGGTGACGCTGCCCGATCCGGAAGCCGCCGCCACCGGGGTCGAGGTTTTTATGAATGTCAGTTTTCCGGAAGCCGGCACGTACTGGGTGGAAATCCTGCTGGAAAACGACCTCCGCCTGCGCTATCCGGTCCGTGTGCAACCCATGAAACAGTGAGATTGCATCATAAAGAAATAAACGGTATTTTGTTCCGTATCTTTTACCGAAAACCTGCCTTAAACACAGACAACCAGATTCGCCATGGCTGACCAACCGCAGCAGCATAAAGAAGAACAGAGCCCGTTTTCGCCGCTCCAAACCGGATGCGCCGTAGTGATGCTCACCAACATGCTGATTTATTTTGCTGTTGTAGCCTTTGTATTCAACCTGCTCGACCCCTCCAAGCTGGATGCATCCTATCTGGCCAGACGCGGGTTCACCGCACGGCCCGAGCCCGAAAGCGAACAGGACCGTTCCTTTCGGCGGATCGCCGAGGAACGTCGTGAGCAGCAGGCTCAGGTTCAGGAAACGATCTTTGAATCCTCACGCAGCGGCGATACGGATCAGGGATCCATCGCGGCGGATCTTTCAGAGCTGCCGGACCGGCCGCAGCCTGCCTACCTCCCGGGCGTGCGCGCCCTGCCCTCTGCAAAACTGACACGCGGGGGAAACGTATCGCGCGGCCGAGCCGGCCGAAGCTCCGGCCGCCTCTATTCCGATCATCTCTTCCGCCGAATCTCGCTGCCCAGCCCGTATGAACCGCTGCAGGTTTTTGTGCCGCGCCCGCAGAATCCCGCCGCACGCTATCGCATCACACCGGTTGAACTGGCCAATGCCATTAATTTCCCGGGCTTTAAACTTCCCGAGGCCGAACAGTCCGGCGCCTATCTCTACACCCCGGCCTCTCCGTTGATCGAACCCGTACGAGGCGGCATCCGCGTTTCGCCGCCTCCTGCGGGCGCCGTCACCCACTATACCAACTACCTGCGAGAGGCCGGGAAACCCGCCTCATCCGAAGAAACAAACCGAGATTAGTCGCTAAGAGATATTGACAGGCGGACGCGTCCACCGTATCTTCTCCTGCCTTTGACTCGAAAAGGAACCGTTTTATGGAAGCGTATGCAGTAATTGAAACCGGCGGCAAACAGTACCGGGTACAGCAAGACACCGTTCTGAGCGTCGAAACACTCGGATGCGAAGCCGGACAGACCGTGGAGTTTGATCGTGTGCTTGCGGTGTCGGACGGCAGCGAGCTCACCGTCGGAACCCCGGTGGTCGACGGAGCCAAAGTCACCGCCAGCGTGCTGGAAAACCACCGCGGCAGGAAAGTCACCGTTTTCAAGAAAAAGCGGCGCAAAGGCTACCGCAAAAAACAGGGCCACCGGCAGGGGCTGACCAAAATCAAAATTGATTCGATCGGCGCATAACTAAGGAGCGCAGCCATGGCGCATAAAAAAGGACAGGGTTCTTCCCACAATAATCGTGACAGCAACGCCCAGCGACGCGGCGTCAAACGCTACGGCGGACAGACCGTGACCGCCGGCAGCATTCTCGTCCGGCAGGTCGGCAATAAATTTATTCCCGGGCAGCACGTCGGCCAGGGCCGGGATTTCACGCTGTTCGCCCTCAAAGACGGTACCGTCGAATTCGACAAAGCCGGCCGCCGGGTCAATATCCGCGAGGCACAGACAGCGTAACCTTTCCACGGTCTGGAAATCTACAGGGCGGGCTCTCACAGCCCGCCCTTTTTATCGCTCCGCATCTCCGCTTGACACCCGCCACCCGCCGCTTGACACTCCCCCGCTATGAAAGCCACCGTGTTCAAAGATCGCGTCAAGATTTTCGTCCGTGCCGGCGACGGCGGCAGCGGCATCGTTTCCTTCCGACGCGAGAAATATGTCCCGCGCGGCGGGCCCGACGGCGGCGACGGCGGCGACGGCGGCAGCATCATTCTGCGCGGAAGCGCCGACGACAACTCCCTGCACCCGCTCCACCATCACCCCCATCAGCGCGCGCAGCACGGCGGCAACGGACGCGGCGCCAACCGCACCGGGAAAAAAGGGGCCGATGTCATCCTGCCCGTTCCCTGCGGAACCGTCGTCAAAGATCCCGACTCCGAAGCCTTCATCGCCGAAATCCTTGAAGACGGACAGGAACTCGTCATCGCCCGCGGCGGACAAGGCGGACTGGGGAACACCCACTTCAAGTCCTCCGTCAATCAGGCCCCGGACAAATGCACCCCCGGCACACCCGGCGAGGAATATGCCTGGCGTCTGGAACTCAAACTGATGGCCGATGTCGGTCTCGTCGGTTACCCAAACGCAGGCAAATCCACCCTGCTGAGCGCCCTGACCGGCGCCCATCCCAAAATTGCCGCCTATCCCTTCACCACACTCAACCCCATCCTGGGAACCCTTACCTTCGAAAATTATCATCGCCTGCGAATCGCCGATATCCCCGGACTCATCGACGGCGCCGCCGAGGGCGTCGGTCTGGGCCACCACTTTCTGCGGCACATTGAACGCTCCCGCTTTCTTTTGTTTGTTATCGACATGGGCGCCGCCGACGGACGCAACCCGACAGGCGACTACCACAATCTCCGCCGTGAACTGGAGACCTATAATCCGGATCTCGCCGCCCGGCCTTTTCACGTCATCGCCAATAAAATGGACGAGCCCGGCGCCGGGGAAAACCTCGACACATTCCGCACCGAAACCGGGCTCGATCCGCTTGCGGTCATCGCCGAACTCGGCGAGGGCCTCGACCCGGTAAAAACCGTTCTCTACGAACAGTTTTTCGGAAAATCCACCGGTACGGCAAAATAAACAAACGTGCCGAAAAAGCAATCTCCTGCAAATCTTTGCTTTCCAACAATCCGACAATCCGATATGCCATTACTCCGTCCCCTGAACGGGCGCTTAGCTCAGTTGGTTAGAGCGCTACCTTCACACGGTAGAAGTCACAGGTTCGAATCCTGTAGCGCCCACCATTTTTACGGCTCTTCCCCAAAGACGGCTCTTCCTCAAAGACAGGGGCATGGGCGGATTTTTATGAACCACACAACACAATGACTCTCAACCTGTATTATCATCAGCCACACTCGCGGGAAGCGTGGCATAGTCGGCTTTGCAGTCTCGATCGAACGATGTTCCGGGTGGAGCGGAAGGGGATCGAACCCTCGACCTCCACATTGCGAACGTGGCGCTCTACCAACTGAGCTACCGCCCCGGAAAAGACAAAATATATCCGCCCCTTTCTGGACGAACAAGTGTTATTTTTTGAAGCGCCGTCCGCTTTTTCCGCCGCTTTGGCGCGAACGGTACGGGCCGGAGGCCCGGCGGCGGTTGCGTTTATCCGCATGCCCCCCGCCGCCCATTGACACAGAAACCGGCCGTCCTTCATAATCCACATCGCCGCGCGAAAAGCTGTCGATCACGTTTTGCGCATCAGCCGGCGGCACTTCAAAGAAGGACTGCATTTTCACAATGTTGATCCGTCCGATCTCAACACTGCTGTCGCGGTCGGCCACATTCACCAGATTCATCAGCTGCTTGGGGGTTAGCCCGTTCACCTTGCCGATATTCATCATCAGCTCCGTCATACGCCCGCCGGATTTTTGTCGCGCCGGTTTGGCCTGCACAGCCTCGGCATTGAGGTCGGGTTCTTTGCTGTAGTAGTCGAGCATGCGGTGCAGCTCGAGCGAGGCAAAGCGCCGCAGCAGTTCTTCGCGGGAAATCCCCTCCAGCCGCTCGCAGAGCGACGGAAGCAGATCATCAATCAGGCCCGGCTCCGGCTCCACCTCGCCCAGCCGGGCCATCAGTGCAATCAGCCGCGCTTCGCAGATATCCGCGCCGGTCGGAATGGCAAACTGCACAAATGTGCGGCCGAGCTGCTTCTCAATGCGTTTCACCTTGTGGTGCTCGCGCATGTTAATCAGCGCAATGGATACGCCGGTCTTGCCGGCGCGGCCGGTACGGCCGCTTCGGTGCGTATAGCTGCTGAGATCGTCCGGCAGGCTGTAGTTGATGACATGCGTCAAATCGTTCACATCCAGACCGCGCGCGGCGACATCGGTTGCGACAAGCATCTGCAGCTCGCGGGCGCGAAAGCGTTTCATCACCCGGTCGCGCTGCGGCTGGGTCAGGTCGCCGTGCAGCGCTTCGGCTCGATAGCCGTCGCGCCCCAGATGGTCGGCAATATCCTGCGTCTCCTTGCGCGTGCGGCAGAACACAATGCTGTACATCTCCGGATAAAAATCGGCCAGCCGCTTGAGCGCGCGATAGCGATCCTTCGCGTGAACCACCGCATATTCATGGCTGACGTTTTCGGTGCCGACATTGCGCCCGCCCACGGTGATCTCCTCGGGATCCGTCATATATTTTTTGGCAATCCAGGCCACCTGCTTCGGCATCGTGGCGGAAAAAAGAAGGGTCTGCACGCCGTCAGGAACCTGCGAAAGAATCGCTTCCAGATCGTCCTCGAATCCCATGTTGAGCATTTCGTCGGCTTCATCGAGCACCACGCGCTTGATCTGCGAAAAGTCCGCGCGCCTGCGGCGCAGCAGATCGTTCATACGGCCCGGCGTGGCCACGACAATATCCACGCCGCGGACCATCGCCGCTAACTGCGGTTTGATGTCGGCTCCGCCGTAAACGGCCAGCACTCGTACACCGCACACGCAGGCGGCAAAATTTTCAAGATCGCGGGCAATCTGCATACAGAGCTCGCGGGTGGGACATAGAATCAGGGTTTGCGGCGTTTTAATGTCCGGCTCCAGCATCTGAAGCAGCGGCAGGCCGAACGCGGCGGTTTTGCCCGTGCCGGTCTGCGCCAGCGCAACCAGATCACGCCCGTTGTTGAGAATGGCCGGAATCACCGCCGCCTGGACGTCGGTCGGCGTTTCGAAGCCCAGACGGGACACGCCATCGAGCAGTTCGGGGCTGAGCCCCAGTTCGTTAAAAATCATGTAAAACCTCTGGAAGGGTGGATGAATGGATCCGCGGATGACTGGGACAACAGACAAGCAGAGAGCGGATCATGCAAAGGCATCCCATCGGCCCCGTCTATCCAGTACTCCATCAATCCAGCATTCCAGCTTTGAATTTGGAGCGCGGAGAATGACACGCCCCGCAAAAAGCGCAACCTAATTGTTCCGGAATAATTTTCCGCCTGAATTATTAGCGACTCTGGAAATCAAAAACTTGTGAGTATGAATGTGGCGCAGGCGCCTCGCCTGCGATTTTTTGGTAAATGTGGCGCAGGCGCCTCGCCTGCGATTTTTTGGTAAATGTGGCGCAGGCGCCCCGCCTGCGATTTTTTGGCAGACGAGGGCGTCTGCCCCACGATTGCATATAGTTTAACCCTGTATGTTTTGGGAACGGGTATGATTACCCCTGCGCTTCCATAAGGAGATCAATTTTGGCAGGTGCGGGATGGACAGGATTGATCGGACTTCAACATCCGGCAAAGAGACGTTGCCAAAACCCTCAACCCGCCGCTATGCTCAGCGCGATTTCCAAGAAATCACGTCATGACGCAGAAACAACATTTTCTTCTAAAATATATGACGACGAACGATTCATACGAACACGCACTGGCTCACTGGAAACTGGCGTTAAAATACCTTCATCTTGTTAAAGTGATAGCAGGGCAAATCGTGGCATGCGGCAACAATTTCATTGCTACATGGCATGGAAATGGAAAAGAAGAACCAACACCAGAAGAAGTGGCAAAGAAACTCGATGAACAAACAAAATGGAGTGATGTTTGGCTAATTGAACCCTTCCTGTTCAATCTCTATCATGGGTTGGAGTTAATGCTAAAAGGGTTCGTACTGCTCGACACAAATGCTTCAAGAGAAGGTGACCACAAGTTATCTGACTACATTCAGAGATGTAAAAAAATGTATCCGGCTGAACAGGTCGCTTTTGGGCTCATTGATAAATATATAGATGTCACACAGATGCCTGATTTACTTCGTGAGTTTTTCGAAATGAATAATTCTACAGCAGATGACTACTATCAGCTTCTTCGCTATCCATTTGACTTCAAATTCACTAAAAAACACGCCCATTTTAACCTTAAATATAAGGGGGAGGATGGCATTCCTTTTTTCACTGAGTTAACCTCTGATCTGGATGAGATGAGGCGCGCATCAGTGCGCCTAGGAAAGAGCATGAAAAAATAAAACGGACCATCGCTC
>CAZITJ010000052.1:0-14011 GCA_964542135.1 uncultured Verrucomicrobiota bacterium | reverse complement strand
CCGGTGCGGGAGCTTTTTGTTTTTTAGCTGGGAATACAATTTCTTTGTCGCTAGACTGCGCGTTACACAATCAGCCTTTATGAAAAACACTGCAACCAGTCCGCAAGCGAAGGGGCAGCCCGTTCCTGAAGAAATCCGCCCGGTTTTACTGTCCATCGGGCGCGGCCTCGGCACGGTATCCGTATACGGGAAGGACCATCCCTCTGTGCAGCAGATTGTGGACACTGCGTTTGCAGAACTGGCCGCGGTTTTGCAAACGAAGAAGTCCTTTTCCATCGGAACGTTCAACGGTTCCCTGACCGTGAATGAAATCCCCGTGGATGTTCATGACGTACCGATTCGCACACTGGAAAAACGGCTCGCCGCCATGAAAATCTCCCATCTGGCGCTGACCCGCGGGCTGACCGTCGATGAGCTGAACGATCTGCTCGCCGCCCTCTCGGCGCCCAACGACGAACAGATGAAAAAGACGCTGCAGGCCTCAGGCGCCTCGCACGTCAAAATGAAAGACGTCAAATACGTGGCACTGCACGGAGACGAGGAACCGGGCGGCGGAAACGCCGGGTCGCACGGCGGTGAAGAGATTCCGTCCGTCCAGGTGAACCAGATCGTTGCCTTCCTGAAGGGAGAGCCCGGCAGTGCGGATGCGTCGGATGACGTCAAAGACATGCTGTCGGATCCCGAAAAACTCGGACAAATGATTCTGGAGGCGGCGTCCATCCGTCAGTCCGGAACGGCCGTGCAGGACGGTGAATCACTGGCCGATATCGTGGTCGGCTGTCTGCGGCGCACCTACGGCGGATTGCGAAAAGAAGACGAATTCAAAAGTCCGCAGGGCAAGGTGAATCTCAATAAAGCCATGATGCTGCTCGAAAAAAACGTGCTCGACAAAATTCATCGTGCGCTCGGCGCTCAGCATCCGGAAATTGACCGCCGCATCTTTGATGCCATCCGCGAGATGGAAGAGGAACAGCAGTTCGAAATGCTGACCGCGCACTATTTCGACCAGCGGCGCAAAATCGATCGGGTGGAAGAAAAGATTGTGGAACGCATCAAAAACCAGGGAGCAGACAAAGCGCGCGAACAGTTTGCCTCCATGGAGATTGAACCGAAGGACTGGAAGCGGCTGATGGTACAGGCCGGTGTGGAGTCCGGTTCATCCGGCGGCGGCGGCGGTTCGGGGAGCGGCGGCGGACTGGATATGGGCGCTCTGGCTGTGGTGCTTGAAAAACTCGAAGATCTGATGCAGATCGAAAGTGACGACCCCGTTCAGATCAAAACCGCCGTCAACGTCAGCCGCAGCGGCATGAAAAACTATACCGACCGCATCGAAAACCGCATTCAGGAACTGGAAGGTCAGGTAGAGCTTTCCAGACACTCCGCGCCGACCGTGGAAGACCATGCCGAGCACCTGAACCGTGAAGGCTTAATGCTGGAAGTCTCCAGGCTGACTCTGTCGCTCATCCAGCCGCTGACGGTGGTCAACGCCGCCGTCGAAGCCGCTCTGCGGCACGCCGAAAAAGATGTTCAGAAAGACCTGCTGGAACTGGCGAATGAAAGCGGGCGGCGGATGCAGTCGCTCACCAAACGCCTGATGACACTGGTCGGGTATCCGGACCTCTCTGCGGCCGCCGACTGAACCCGGGCCCGGAGCGCGAGCGCTTACGGGCCCGCTGCCGCGAGGGCCGCAAACCCGTGTTCAATCAGCCGCTCCGCCCACAAATTACGGGTGTTTTTGTTTTTACAGCCCATCACCACCGCAATCACGCGCCGCCCCCCGCGTTCCGCCGTGGCGGCAATGGAAAAGCCGGCCAGGCGAAAATAGCCGGTCTTCAATCCGTCGCATCCGCGCACCGAACCCAGCAGTTTGTTGGGACTCGTCAAACGAACCGGATTCTCCTCGCGGAAATCGCGTGAGGAAACCGACGTATAGCGCAGCACATCCGGATGGGCTTTCAGCAGCGCCCGGCCGATCCGGGCGATATCCAGCGCGGAAGACACATCCGGGCGGCTGCCGTCACCCGGCGGCAGGCCGTGGACATTGATAAAGTGCGTATCGTGCAGCCCGAGTTCCTGCGCCTTTTTGTTCATTCGGCGGGCATGCACCGCCTTGCTTCCGGAGGCATGCAGCGCCAGAGCCGTCGCCGCATCGTTGGCCGAATGGACCATTGTGGCATAGATCAGTTCTTCGAGCGGGAACACCTCGCCCTCTGCCAGCCAGACCTGGCGCGCGCCGATGCGGGCCGCCTCGCGCGTCACCGTCACCGGCTCATCCATCCGCAGCCGTCCGGCCTGCACATCGTCGAGAATCACAAACAGATTCATCAGTTTAATCAGGCTGGCCGGGTAGGCCTCAGCGCCGGCGTGATCCTCCCACAGAATCTCGCCCGACCCGGCATCCACCACCACCGCGCTGTAATACGGATCCATCGACCGGCGTTCCTGCGCCTGTGCATGGAGAATCGCCACGAAAAACACAAGAATACACAAAAATGAGCAGGTTTTTTGTGCTTTTTTGTGCCTTTTTGTGGCTATGGCTGTTTTCCCCAAAATGATTTTGCTGTCCATGATTTTGCCACTGCATATTTTTCAGACCGGATTACAGGATGAACAGGATGCCCTTCAAAATCCAGTAAATCCTGTTATCTCGTTGAGCCCGATCCGTCGGGCCCGTCAAAAGTTTTTTAAGGTTGAACCGGTTTCAAGCTAACTGTTTTTCCAAGGTTTGGAAGATTTCTTTCCAATGCCTGGAAATTCATCATGCCGATGATGCGGCGGGTGGCGGAAGTGGAAAAAATTCGGTTGAGTATGGACTGCACCCGTCCGCGCCGCCCTGCAGCCTCCGCAAGCAGCACGCAGCGACTCATCCAAAACAGGGAAAATGACCGTTCGGAAAATCTGAGCGCAGTTTGGCGTTGCGTTTCAATCGCGGGCGGGGCAGGTTGTCGCGCTTGATGAAAACACATTTCAACACCATTCCGTTCAACCCGGCCCGCTGTCCTTTTTTCTACGGCTGGATCGTGCTTCTCGGCGGGATTGGCGGCACGCTGCTGAGCGCGCCCGGGCAGACCACCGGGGTGGCGGCGTTCACCGAACCGCTGCTGGAGGCGCTGCATCTGAGCCGGCTTCAGCTCAGCACCGCCTACATGATCGGAACGCTCTGCAGTGCTGTGGTGCTGACGCCTGCGGGCAAACTCTACGACCGCATCGGCTCGCGCTGGATGGCGGGGATTTCCTGTTTCATGCTCGGCTGCGTATTGATTCTGCTGAGTTTCTCCGATCAGATCGCCGGTCGCATTGGGCCGCTCCTTCCCGGCGCGGCCGGCCTGATCGCCACCATGAGCGTTTTGTTTTTTCTGCTGCGCTTCAGCGGCCAGGGCCTGCTGACACTCGCCTCGCGCAATATGACCATGAAATGGTTCGACCGTCATCGCGGTCTGGCCGGCGGACTGACCGGCGTGGCTGTCGGCTACGGATTTGCCAAAACGCCGGAGCTGTTTCACGGACTGATCGAACAGGCCGGCTGGAGCTCTGTCTGGCGGCACATGGGTCTGATCTGGATCGGCGTCTGCACGCCGCTGATTCTGCTGCTGTTTCGTGACAACCCCGAAGACTGCGGCCTGATTCCCGACGGCGCGCCCGCTCCGGCCCGTCCGGGCGAATCCGGTCCGCCGCGGCCGCTGCGTTCGCTGACGCTGGCGGAGGCGCGCCGCACCTATGTGTTCTGGGTCTTCAGTCTTGCGCTGACCCTTCAGGCGCTGGCGATCACCGCAATCACTTTTCACATTGAATCCATCTTTACCGAAGCCGGACTGAAGGCGTCGCGCGGATTTTCCGTTCTGCCGGCGGCGGCGCTGGTCAGCATCGGTGTGACACTGCTGGGCGGCTGGCTGAGCGATCATCTGGCCCTGCGCCGCTTTTACAAGCTGTTTCTGCTGTCGATGGCGGTAACGGCGTACAGCCTGATCGCGCTAAGCGAGACGCTCATTCCGCTGCTGACGGTTTCCCTGGGGATTACAGGTGGACTCTTCGGCCTGCTGCTGAGCATTACCTGGCCGAAATATTTCGGTCGCGACCATCTGGGCGCCATCAGCGGGCTGAACATGGCCATGCTGGTGGTCGGAAGTGCGGTCGGACCGATGGTCTGGAGTATGGCCCTGAAATTCAGCGGCAGCTACCGGCCTGCCCTGCTCTTCTGCCTGACAGCCTCGCTGGTGCTGTTCGCCGCCGCCTTCCGGGCTGTTCCGCCCCGGCGAACAGACGTCTGATCAGGCGCCCTGTGCCGCGGATGCGCCGGGCTCAAGGGCCTGATCCATCCGTTCAGCCAGCCGGTCGGCGAGAACCTTTACGTGGGGACTTCGCAGCATGTCGCGATGCCCGCCGGGAATCAGGTTCACATCCTGATCCGCCGTCAGTGCGGCCCATTCCATGGTCATATCAGGCAGAAAACGGTCGTCCAGTTCGTCCGAGCGGAACAGTGTGACCCGCCCGGGATAAAACCGGGTGCGGTACCGCAGGGCGGCCTGCCGATTGCGGCGATAGACCTCTTCGCGATTGGCAAGCACCCCCTCTTTCATCTGCACGCCTTCCAGCATGGCGGCGGCGTCCGCCGTGCGGTCGTTCAGCAGCGAGCGGATTTTTCCGGTAATGATGCGCAGCCAGGGGCGCAGTCCGATAATACGGGCGAGTCGCAGGCGCCGGATGTAAAACGCGATCCGCCGCTCGGCGGGCGGCCAGGCCCATGCGTCGATCAGGCCCAGCAGCCGCACATCCCGCCCGCGGGCGCCAAGCTGTCGCGCCAGTTCCATGGCCACCTGTCCGCCGTAGCACCAGCCTGCCAGCAGCACGGGCCCCTCCGGCATGAATGCGTCGAGACTGTCCGCATAGTGCGCGGCCATCTGCGGGATGGTGTCGTGCACATGATCCGGATCGGCCAGACCCAGGGACTGAAAACCAAACACGGGCAGATCGTCCGGCAGATGATGGACGAGGTTGGCATAGCCGAGCAGATCGCCGGGAGCGCTGTGAATCAGGAACAGCGGCGGGCGGCCCTTGGCGCCCTCCTGCAGACGCACCAGCGATTTGTATTCACGGTCGCTGCGCGTCTGCACCGTCGCAGCCATCGACTCGATGGTCGGACTCTGAAAAAGCTGTGCAACGGTCAGCGACATGCCCGCGGAAAGAACGCGTTCGACCAGTTGAATGGCCAGCAGCGAGTGGCCGCCCAGATCGAAAAAGTTGTCCCGGATCCCCACGGATTCGATGCCGAGAACATCCTGCCAGATGTCCGCCAGGATTTTCTGCTGCGGCGTGGCGGGCGGGACGTGTTCGGTGCGGCTGTGCGGCGCCGTCCGCCCCGGAACCGGAAGTGCGCGGCGGTCGATTTTTCCGCCGGGAGCGACGGGAAATTCGTCCAGCATCATCCAGGCGGAAGGCAGCATATACTCCGGGAGACGGTCGGCGAGAAAACGGTGCAGATCGGCGCAATCGGGCTCGGCGCCCGTGCCGGGAATACAGTAGGCCGCCAGCTCTTTGCGCTCGGAGAGATCATCCCGGGCAATGACAACGGCCTGTACCACACCGGGATGCTGCTCAATCACCGCGGCAATTTCGCCGGGTTCAATCCGGAACCCGCGGATTTTAACCTGATCGTCCACCCGGCCGAGAAACTCGAGAATCCCGTCGTCGTTCCAGCGGACGAGGTCGCCGGTGCGGTACAACCGCTCTCCGGTCACCGGATCGGAAACAAACTTTTCCGCCGTCAGATCCGGCCGGTTGAGATACCCGCGTGCCACTCCGGCACCGCCGATGCGCAGCTCGCCGGACAGGCCGGGAGGAACGGACCGGCCGCGGTCGTCCGCAACCTTTACCGCCGTTCCGGCAATCGGCGTGCCGATCGGGACCGTATCGCCGATGTGTCCGTGCACCTCCTGAACCGTGGCCACCACCGTGCATTCCGTCGGTCCGTAGGTGTTGAACAGCCGCACCCGCGCCCCGCCCTTCTGCAGCCAGACCCGCCCGAGTTCAGCAGAGAGTTTTTCACCGCCGACAATCACCGTTCGCAGCGATTCCGGAATCTGCCGAATCCGGCGGACCCATTCGTGCCAGTAGGCGGTGGGCAGGTCGACCACGCTGATCCGGTGTTTATCAACGAAGTGTTCGAACCCGGTAATTGATCCGGCCAGCTCATCGGGCCGCAGCACGACGGTTGCACCGCAGGCCCAGGCCGGGAACAGTTCCTCGACCGATCCGTCGAAGTTGATGGAAAAAAACTGCAGGATGCGATCCGTTTCCTGAATGCCGTAGCGCCGGATTGATGCACGGCAGTGGTTCACCAGATTGCGGTGTTCCACCACCACCCCCTTGGGGCGGCCGGTAGACCCGGAGGTGTAGAAAATGCAGGCGGCGCGGGCGGCGTCGTGCATCGGTTCGGGCTCGGCTTTTTCATCGGCCGGGTCATCGATGCAGACGATGTCCGTGCCGTCCGGTTCCAGTAGCGGAACCGGATTGCGCCGGGTCACCAGCAGCGCCAGCGCCGCATCCGCGGCCATAAAGCGAAGCCGGTCGGGCGGATAGTCCGGATCCAGCGGCACGTAGGCCGCGCCGGCCTTCAGGATGCCCAGCAGGCCGACGCACAGCCCGGGCGAACGGTGCAGGCAGAGCCCGACCGGACGGTCGGGTCCGGCTCCCTGCCGCTGCAGCCGGGCCGCCAGAACGTCGGCCCGGCGGTTCAGTTCGGCATAGGTCAGCTGTTCCTCCGCCCCTTCCACCGCAACCCGATCCGGCGTGCGGCGCACCTGCTCTTCGAAAAGCTGATGAATGCAGCGCGTATCGCTGAAGCCGGGCGCGGGCGCCTCCAGCCGCGCCAGCATCTGGCGGTCGCGGGCGGTGAGAAGCGACTGATCGGCCAGCGGAAGATCCAGTTCCGCATGCTGCCGGAATGCGCGGAACGCTGCCCGCAGGCGGTGCGGGCAGCGCACGCCCGCCGCGTCGAGAACCACCGGCCACGCCGGCGGCCGCTGCAGGTGCGGCATCCGTAGAAACAGATCGCGGGCAAAAGTCTGATGCCGGGCGCAGCGTTCGAGGGCGGCGGCGGCCCGTTCAATGTTTTCGGCCAGCGGCCGGTCGGCATCGAGCCGGACGTTCAGGGGCACCGTGTCGGAAAACGCGGCGGGCAGATCGGTATGAACGCGCAGGCCGACCGTGAACCCGTCCTGCGAACAGAAGCGCGCCAGAAAACAGAGGAACAGCGGCTGTTCGGCCATGCGATGCAGGCGGGCGTCTCCGCCGGTGCCTTCCGGCAGTTCGAGCGGTCGAGCCTGTTCGAAGCAGCGCACCCAGAACCGTTCGTGACGACACAGCGCACCGGTTGCCTTTTCCAGCCTGCGGGCCAGCGGCTCAAACCCCGGCTCATTGACCAGCCAGCGGGCCGGTTCGCCGACGGCAGGCAGGCGCAGATCACAGTCTCCGCCGTCGGGGGATGACAGCGATCCGTCGGTGTGCAGGATGAAGAGCTCGCCGCCGAAGAGAACTTTCGGCAGAACCAGTTCGTTGGGCTGATGACCGAAGTCGAGCGCCCGGCGGAAGGCGTCAATCTGATCCCGCGGCCAGCGCCAATCGATCAACCCGCCGTTGGCGGGGCGTTGATACAGGCCGTTGCATGTGCGCCGGCTCAGGTCCTGCGGAACGGCCGCCGCGCGATGTTCCACGAGTTCGACCGCGAGCTCCTCCAGTGCGCCGGCGGCGGCATCGTAGCAGCGTGCGTTGAGGGTAAAGGAGGTGTCGTCGTCGCGGATTTCAACGGTGCGCTGCTTGAGGATGTCGCCCGCATCGACCTGCTCCGTCATCTGATGCCAGGTGATGCCGTGATAGCGTTCGCGATTCATCAGCGCCCAGGCGGTGGCATACATTCCGGCGTAGCGCGGAAGCGGACTGTCGTGATAGTTGATCGCGGCCCGGCGCGGCAGCCGGAGCACATCCTCTTTGAGAACGATGCTGTTGACGATACTGAAGAGATAATCAAACGGCTGCGCGGAGAGAATCCCCGCAAGGTCTTCAGCCGGATCGTGTCCGGCGATTCCCATGCGACGGGCGGTCCGGCGATTGGCGGCATCGGGTGAAATCAGCCCGAGAATGCGCACTCCCCGGCGGCGCAGAATCTCGGCACAGCGCAGACACAGGGATCCCTCCCCGATGATAAAACAGGTCGGCGCGGTGTCGCGTCCGGTTTCCAGACAGTCGGCGGGTGTTCGATCCGGATCCTGCACAACCTGTCCGGCGAGGTGGCGAAAGTCCGCAACAATATTTTCGGCGGAAGCGGGGTCGAAGAGTTCGGCGTCGTATTCGAGCTGCCCTTCGAGCTGTCCGTCGCGCTCGATAAAATAGAGCAGCAGATCCATTTTGGCGGTTTCGTTGCCGACCTCATCATCCGTCATTCGCAGGCCGCCGAAGTGTTTGGGCGGGAGCGGCATGTTGTGCAGGATGAGCGAGTTGCGGAACACGGGGTGGCGCGAGCCGTCACCGACGGCCTCCATCACCTGTTCGAAAGGCACATCCTGATGAGCATAGGCGTCCAGCGCGGTCCGGCGGACCCGGGCGATCAGCTCGCTGAACAGCGGGTTGTCCGCAAAGGAGGTGCGCAGCGCCAGCGCATTGATAAACGTGCCGATCACATGGGCCGTCTGCGAGCGGTTGCGATTGGCGATGGCGGTTCCGGTGATGATATCCGCTGAACCGGTGGCGCGCTGCAGCAGGCTCTGCCAGAGGGCGGTCAGCACCATGAAGAGCGTGGCGCTGTTCTGCCGGGCCAGTGCATTGAGCCGGGCGGTCAGGGCGGGCGGCAGTGTAAAGGCACAGCGTGCACCGCGATGCGCGGAGACGGCGGGGCGATCATGGTCGAGCGGAAAATGAAGATCGGGGCGCGGCGGCGCGAGGCGCTTTTTCCAGTAGGCGAGCTGGCGGTCGAGCTGACCGCTTTGGAACCGCTGCTCCATCCAGACCGCCACATCGATATACCGGCAGGTGGGCGGCGGGAGTACGGGCTTCCGGTTTTCAGTCAAGGCCTCATATACAGTGGCGATTTCACTGTTGAGCAGGCTGAGGCCCCATCCGTCGATGGCAATATGATGAACCGTGAGATAGAGGTCGTGCTGCCTGTCGGCGATTTTGACCAGCTCGGCCCGCAGCAGCGGGCCGGTCGAGAGGTCAAACACCTGCCGGCTGTTTTCACGGCGGATCTCATCAATCCGCCGTTCCCGGTCGGCAATATCAAGCCGGCTGAGATCGGTCAGCGGAATATGGATCTGAACGGCATCCAGCGGACGCTGCACCGGCTCTCCGTCCTGCACGCCGAACACCATGCGCAGGGCGTCGTGACGGGCGATCACTTCGTTAAAAGCCTGTTCCAGCCGATCCGGACGGAGCGGACCGTGAATGCGGATAAGCTCCGGGATATTGGCCAGTGTTCCGGACCGGTCGGAATGGTGCTGCAGCCACATGACACGCTGGGAGGGAGTCAGCGGGTATGCCTCGCGCGCCGGTGCCGGCGGAATCGGCTCGGCGGGAGCGGTTTTTCTCTGTGTATCGATCCGGGCGGCCAGCGATTCCAGCACGGGGTGTTCGTACAGATCCGCCAGGGAAAGGTCGGCCTGCAGCGTATCCTGAATTTCGGCCAGTAGCCGCGTGGCGAGCAGCGAGTGGCCGCCGAGCGAGAAAAAATGGTCGCTGCGTGAAGCCGTTCGAACGCCGAGAAACTCGGAAAACCAGGTCGCGAGCTGCTGTTCGGTTTCGGTGCGCGGCGGGAGAAACTCCGCCGCGCGCAGGGGTTCCAGATCGTCCGGCGACGGCTCCGGCAGGGCCTCCCGATCCGTTTTCCCGTTGGGGGTCAGCGGAATCTGCGGAATCCGGATGAACAGAGACGGAACCATATACTCCGGAAGTTCCGCGGCCAGCGCCGCGCGCAGCGTTTCGGGGGTCGGATCGCCGCCCGCCTCCACGGTGTAATAAGCGAGCAGCCGCCGAATGCCCGGCGGATCTTCACGCACCGTCACGGCCGCTTCGCGAACCGGCTCCAGTGTACAGAGCGCGGTCTCAATTTCGCCGGGCTCAATGCGATAGCCGTTGAATTTAAACTGTGCATCGTTGCGTCCGGCGAAAAGCAGGTTGCCGTCGGGCAGCCGGACGGCGCGGTCGCCGGTGCGGTAGAGGCGGCCGTACGGGGTTTGCGGAAAGCGCTCCGCCGTGAGGCGCGGCCGGTTGAGGTAGCCGGCGGCGAGCTGCGGACCGCCGACAAAGAGCTCGCCCTCCTGCCCGTCGGGCACCGGCCGGAGCGCCTCATCCAGCAGGTGGATGGTGCTGCGGCCGACGGCGGTGCCGATGGGCGTAGTGCGGTGCGGCTCCCCGGACGCCGGCACGACATAGCAGGTACAGTAGACGGTGGCTTCGGTGGGGCCGTAGCCGTTGATCAAACAAAGATCGGGTACGGCCCGCACAATGCGGGCCAGCCGGGTTTCCGGAATGGGTTCAACGCCGGTCAGGATCCGGCGCAGGCGGCTTCGTCCCGGATGCCGGTCCGTCCATGAAGCCAGGTCGGCGGTCATCATCGGCGGAATGTAGGCGGCCGTAATCCGTTCCTCGGCAAGCCAGTCCATCCAGCGTTCGGCATCGATCCGCAGCCGGTCAGGCACAATGACCAGTTCCGCCCCGGCGACGAGCGGCGAAAAAATTTCATAAACGGACACATCAAAGCACAGACTGGTCCACCAGCTGCAGCGGTCGCCGGGTCCGAGCGGCCGGCAGCGGCGGGCATCGTCGAGCAGATGCAGAACCCCGCGATGCCGGCAGACCACCCCTTTGGGTTTTCCGGTGGAGCCGGAGGTGTAAATGACGTAGGCGGGATCATCGGGTCCGGGCGGCTCAGGAGCGGCCTCCGGCAGGGCGTCCAGCTGATCGATATGGATCCAGACCGGTCCGTCCCCACCGTATTCCTCCGGGGGATTTCCGCGGCCGATGCACAGCGGGGCCCGGGAATCGGTCATCATAAACCGGCGGCGATCGGGCGGATAGGCCGGATCAAGGGGGAGCCAGGCGGCACCGCTGCGCAAGACGGCCAGCAGAGCGACGATCAGATCGACCGACCGGTCGAGATCCACCGCGACCATGCGTCCCGGCCCGGCTCCGTGTGCACACAGAATCCGCGCCAGTGTCTGCGAACGAATGTCGAGCTCCTCATAGGAAAGGCTTTGCGATCCGCACCGGACTGCGGGGTTCTGCGGGTGCCGGGCGGCCTGTTCAAGGATGCGGGCGGACAGCGTCTGCGGTTCTGCGGATTTTTTCATCTTCCCTCATCGAATGTTCGCATCGTTAGCCGGACATGCTATAAAAGAACTCCGGTTCAGCGAAGCAGAATATGAAGTCATCGCCCCACTCCGTTACGGTCTACAGTTTTTACCTTCCGGCACACCGCGAAGAACGCGGTGCCTGCCGGCATCTGCTGGCCGACGATGAACGCGGGCGTGCAGAACGGTTTCTTCACGAGCGGGATCGAACACGGTTTATCCTGTGTCGCGGCCTGCTGCGCCGGGTGCTCGCCGAACGCCTGCAGCGCGCCCCGCAGACCCTGCGGTTCAGCACGAACGGCAACGGCAAGCCGTTTCTGGCCGGCGGCGGTCCGTCGTTCAACGTGTCGCACTCGCGCGACCGGCTGCTGATTGCCGTTGCCGACGACCGCGCCGTCGGTGTGGATATCGAATTCCGGCGCGAAGGAATGAATGTCGAGGCCATCGCCAGCCGGTGGTTCTCCCCGGCGGAACAGGCCGCCTGCCGTGCGGCGGCGGATTCGACCCGTCTGTTTTTCGATATCTGGGCGCACAAGGAGGCCTATGTGAAGGCGCTGGGAAAAGGCATCTATTTCGACCTGCCGGCGTTCACTGTGCCGCTGCCCCTCCCCGCCGACGCGCCGGTTGGCGGAGAAAACAATTCATGGCTTTTCCAGGGTTTGGAAATTGACCCGGCTTACGCCGCGGCAGTAGTTTTTGAAGGACCGGCGGTTCCGGTGGAGGTGGATGCACCGGGCGGAGCGGTCAGCACATCGTTATGAAAATCAGCATCGGCATTCCGGCATGGAACGAGGAGGTCAGTGTTCGCACGACCATCCACAGCCTGTTTGCGCAGAGCCTGCTGAATGATCTGGACCGGACCGGCCATCAGGTGGAAGTTCTCTGTCTGCCCAACGGATGCAGCGACGCCACCGCCCAGTCGGCGCGCGGTGCCCTGCTGGCCGCCGCGCAGAAGACCAGACAACCGGCCGGACTGACCTGGCAGGTGCATGAGCTGGAACGCGCCGGAAAAACAAATGCATGGAATGCCTTTGTTCATGAACTGAGCCGTCCGGACGCAGAGGTTCTTTTTCTGGTGGATGCCGATATCCAGATTTATATGCCGGACACGCTGGCCAATATGCTGGAAGAACTGAACGCGCACCCGGATGCGTTTGTTGCAACCGATCTGCCGGTCAAACATGTCGCATTCAAAAAACGGGTCAGTCTGATGGACCGGCTGTCGCTGCAAACCTCCGGCATGACACAGGCGGCGGGCGGACAGCTTTGCGGACAGCTTTACTGCGCGCGGGCCTCCTTTCTGCGGCGCTTCCGCATTCCGGATGAAATTATTGTGGAAGACGGATTTATCAAAAAAATGGCGGCGACCAACCTGCTGACGGAGCCGGACGATCCGGGCCGGCGCATTGTCACCGCGGAAACGGCCTCGCATGTCTTTGAAGCCTATACGCGGCTGCCGGATGTTTTTGCAACGCTGCGGCGGCAGACCGCGGGATACATGATTCACCGCTGGATCTGGGAGTTTGTCCGGGCGCAGATGCAGCCGGGAGAAGACGCCGGGCAAACCATGGCGAGGCTGAAGCGCGGGCAGTCCGACTGGCCGGCCCGGGTCGTGGCCGATCGGCTGCAGGCCAGGGAGGCCGGCAGGATTTACCGGGTTATTCTTCAAACCCGTAAACTGCGCTTTCGTGAAGCGCCACCGGCGAAAAAGCCGATCCAGTTCATCATTATGCTGGTGCACATGCTTCTGGACACCCTGGTGTTCAACGCCGCCGTGCGCAGCTTGAAGCGGAAGCAGGCCGGTCGTGTCTGGCGCGACACCCGCACCACCGACGGCGAGGTGGCCCGGTGAATCTGGCCTTTGCCCACCACCGTGATGTGCTGCGCGATGCCGCCGCCCGTCAGCCCGGCGCCGCAGGCATTCACAGTGCAGCCGCCAATATCGCGCTGCATCTGGACCGCACGGCCGGCGGATTTCAGTATATCGCCCCGCTTCGCAATGTGTGCTCCCCGTGGACCGCCGCACAGATTCTGCTGCGATCCCGGCGAGAAAAAAACGGGTACTACGCCTGGGCGGAACCGTCGCTCAGCCGCGGGTACGGACGGCAGATCGCACGCCGACTGAGCGGCCGCCCCGCGCAGGCCGTACTCTGTACGGAGGTCAAACATGCCGCCTTTCTGTGCAGCGACCGGCCGGTTGTGCTGTGGACTGATTCACTGTACGGCGGGCTGATCGATTATTATAAAACCTTCAGCGGCCTCGACCGCCGCACGATCCGCAACCTGCAAACCATGGACCGTGCCGCGGTCCGGCACTGCGCCCGCCTGATTTTCGCAGCCGACTGGGCGGCCCGGCGTGCAAAGGAACTCTACGGCGCAACCGATGAACAGGTGAAGGTCGTTCCCTACGGTGCCAACCTGAGCTCCGGAATGACCCGGGAGGACGCGGAACAGCGGATTGCGGACAAACCGTTCAACGGCATCTGCCGCCTGCTTTTTGCCGGCGTGGAATGGCGGCGCAAAGGCGGCGATACAGCGATCGAAATTGTCCGCCGGCTCAATGCACAGGGCCTTCGTGCGGAGATAACGTTTCTGGGAACGGATCCGGCCAAGCAGATGGAACACGTTCCGGAATTCGTCAAAAGCGCCGGGTTTTTGTCGCCCGCAAAACCGGA
>CAZITJ010000051.1:0-14088 GCA_964542135.1 uncultured Verrucomicrobiota bacterium | reverse complement strand
ACAGGGGGGTGAACTTTCAACGCACGCATTCGGAACGTTTGAATGCAACACGACATCAAAATTTCAGCTTCATTTCGTAAATTGACAAAAAAGCGAGCTTTTAACGAAAAAAGAGGGCTGGGTGGGTTTGTACGGCTGTGAGATAAGGGCGTTGCAGTCTCCTGTAGGTGCGGCGCGTGAATAAATCAGGCTAAATCGTTATTTTGTTATTTTTGTGTTTTTGGCGGCCGACAATGAAGTTTAAGTTCCGACGTGCGGAACGATGAATAGGGTATGAGCGACGAGCTGATTCTTTATAGAAGCGATGACGGGCAAACTGAGGTTCAGTTGCGGGCCGTGCGGGCCGTGCGGGCCGAAGGAGGATCTGCCTGGCTGACTCAGCGGGAAAGGGCAGAGCGGTTCGACTGAGATTCTCAGTTTCATTTATGATGACAACCGACAGGTGATTTGCAGGAGGGCGTAGTGCATGATTTTAAAACAGCGCTGGTTCTGGGATGCGGGCGCAGCGGGCGCGCGGCCGAGGCGCTGCTGCGCTCGGAGGACGTGCACGTGGTCAGCGTTTCACAGGAAAGCACGCCGGAGTATCACTACGACGACCTCGGGTTTATTCCCGATGCCGCAGTGGTCAGTCCGGGTTTTGCGCCGGATCACCCGTGGGTGCTGGATCTGAAAAAACGCGGCATTGCGCTGCTCGCAGAACTGGAGCTGGGCTGGTCGCGCCGCCACTGTCCGGTTATTGCCGTGACCGGATCGAACGGCAAAAGCACGGCGGTCAAATGGATCGCCGAAGCGCTGGAACAGGACGGAAAGCGTGCGGTGATCTGCGGGAATTACGGTCTGCCGGTCTGTACGGCGGTACGGATGAGCGACGTGCCCGACTGGCTGGTCATGGAAGTCAGCTCCTTTCAGCTCGAAACGATACAGCACTTCCGGCCCGAAATCGGCGTGCTGCTCAACCTCCTGCCCAACCATCTCGACCGCCACGGCGATATGGAAACCTATCGCCGCATAAAATTCCGCCTGTTTGAAAATATGACACCGGGTGACTGTATCGTTTGTCCTGCTGAGTTTTTCCAATCATTGGAAGAAATGGTTCCAACCCCTGAAAAACGCTCGTTTGGAACCGGAGCAGGGGCGGATTATATTTTTGCGGACGGAGCGGTCGGGCCGGTGGATGTGCGCGGCACGTATTTTGACAACCCGGTGCTTCGCCCGGCCGCAGCGGCGGTGGCGGCAGTGGGCGCGGCGTGCGGGCTGCCGCCCGCTGCAGTTGAACGTGCCGCCCGCCGCTTTGAACCGCTGCCGCATCGACTGCAGACCGTGGCCGAGATCGACGCGGTCCGGTACATCGACGATTCCAAGGCCACCAATCTGGCAGCGATGTGCGCGGCGCTTTCGATGTGCGCCGGAACGGTTCATCTCATTGCCGGCGGACGCAGCAAGGAAACCGAGTTCAGTTTTGCAAAAGATTTACTGGCACGGCGGCGGGTGCACCTGTATCTTATCGGGGAAGCATCGTCGGCAATGCAAAAGGCATGGCAGGACGTTGCAGACTGCCTGCCGTGCGGTACGCTCGAAGAGGCGGTTTGTGCTGCGCGAAAACGTGCAAACCCGGGGGAGACGGTTCTGCTTTCGCCCGGATGTACAAGCTTTGACCGCTTCAGCGGGTTTGAAGAGCGCGGCGAATGCTTCACCCGTGCGGTTTGTTCGCAATGCGATCCGCCGGATATAGATACAGGTGTCGTAGGATAGAAGGAGTTTCTCATGAAATCAAAAGCTGTTGGTCTGTTGGTGCTGGTTCTGCATATTGCGGCGCTGGCCGGATTCTCTCTGATGCAGGGATGTACAACCGGTGAATGTCCGATCCCGTGGCTCAACTGGCCCTACAGCGCGCCGCCCGAGGAACCGCTGATGTTCCCCGCCGATGAGCTGGAGGCGCCCATGCTTCCACCGGTCGACATTGACGAAGGGCCCGGTCTTTCCGGTGCGCCCTACGGCGGGGACGTACAGACCTATACTGTGCGCAAAGGCGATACGCTCTCGGCCATTGCCTCCCGCTACGGCATCCGCTGGAAAGAACTGGCGGCGTTCAACCATCTCGATAATCCCAACCGGCTTCGGGTCGGACAGGAAATCCAGATCCCCGGCGGAGCAGGCCTCCCGGCTCCCGCGGCTCCGGCGCCGAGCCGTTCGTCCGCTCCGGTCGCACCGGGCAGCACCTATGAGATTCAGAAAGGCGACACGCTCTCCGGAATCGCCCGGCGCAGCGGTGTGACTGTCGCGGAACTCAAGGCCGCCAACGGAATGACCGGCAGCCGCATCATCGCCGGCAGGAGCCTTGTCATTCCGAGTGGCGGCACCGTTCCGGAAGCGCGCCCGGAGCGCCCGGAACCGGCACGGACGGTTTCCGACCAGCCCGAACCGGCCCCGCTGGCCGGCCTGGACGAAGAGCCCGCGCCCGCGGTCCCGGAAGCCGCGCCCGAACCCGAGCCCGCCGCCGCCGCCCCGGTTTACACGCATGTGCTCTATCCCGGGGAAACGCTCGACGATGTGGCCCGGCAGCATGGCAGCTCCCGGTCCGAGATCATGTCGCTCAACAACATCAGCGATCCCGATAACGTGAAGCCCGGCACCAAACTGCTGATTCCCATGCCGGAATAAGCGACGGGAACATCAGGGCGCTTCAGAGGAAGCGCCTTTTTCCGGTTCGCGGCCGGTGCGCAGGTAAAGCATGAAACGAACCATTCTTCTGCTGATTGCCTCCGTACTGATTCTGGTTACGGTGGGTGTGGTGATGCTGGCCAGTGCCAGTATGATTAAGGGAGCCGCCGAAGAGCAGTTTCGCAATGATCCCGCTTATTTTGTGAAGCGGCAGGGGCTCTGGATGGCGCTGGCTCTGACGGGGGCCTTTGTCTGTGCCAAAATCGATTTGCATCGGCTTCAACAGCTGGCGCTTCCGGCGGCGGGATTCAGCCTTCTGCTTCTGATTCTGGTGCGTATTCCCGGCATCGGTCTGAACATTAACGGCAGCTGGCGCTGGCTGCGCTTCGGTCCCGTTACGGTGCAGCCCTCTGAATTGGCGAAGATCGGCCTGATTCTGGTGACGGCCTGGTGGATTGCCCGGCGTCGCCGCGCCCTGCATACTCTGTCGCGCGGGGTGCTGGTTCCGATTGCCGGACTGAGTGTGTTTGCCGGTCTGCTGCTGATCGAACCCGATTTCGGGACCGCCATGCTCTTCGGTGCGGTGGTGATAACGCTTCTTTATCTCGGTGGTGCCGCCCCGCGCCATCTGCTGGGTTTTCTGGCGGCCGGCGGCGGAATTGTTGCGCTGATGCTGCTGCGCAACGCCAACCGCATGCGGCGCATCATTGCGTTTCTTGACCCCGAAAAATATGCGCGCCAGGAGGCCTGGCAGCTGGTCAACGCGCTTGAAGCGTTCGCGGCCGGCGGCCCCTACGGTGCCGGACTGGGCAACAGTATTCAGAAATATCATTATCTGCCCGAGGCGCATACCGATTTCATCCTGCCTATTATCGGCGAAGAGTTCGGCCTGCCCGCCACGCTCAGTATCCTGCTTCTGTTCGCTGTTGTGTTCATCTGCGGGCTGCACATTGCTGCACGCGCCTCCGATGACTTCGGCCGCTTTGCCGCTCTGGGCATTACACTGATGCTCACCTTTCAGGCGCTGATCAACATCGCCGTCGTCACCGGATCCATGCCGACCAAAGGGCTGGCACTGCCCTTCATCAGCTACGGCGGATCGAGCCTGATGGTTTCTTCCGCCATGATCGGCCTGCTCGTCAATATTGCCCACACCGCCCGCGATCCGCGCGCCCGGCGGCGCACCGCTCTGTTTAAAGACGGGGTGCGGCGTGCCTGAGCCGCATCAAAAAGCCGGGATGACCATTGCGTTTCCCCCGCATTTATCCAATCATTCTTCCGTCCGTTTATTCAGTTTCACAGCCCTCTGGCGGGGATGGAGTTGACTATGAAAACACAGACTGCGGTGATTGAACGCCTGTTGAAATACCGGGACGTCATGCAGAAAATGAAAGGCCTCGGCTTCGTCAAGGTGTTTTCCGACAACCTGGCCGACGCGGTCGGGGTTTCGCCGTCGCTGGTTCGCAAGGACTTTTCCATCTTCGGTCTCACCGGCAACAAACGCGGCGGCTATAAAATTGAAGATCTGATTGCGCAGCTCAACGTCATTCTCGGCAAGGATCGCAAACAGCGTATTATTATTATCGGATGCGGGAAGATGGGCCGCGCGCTCATGAATTACAACGGGTTTCCACGGGTTGGAATCCGCGTGGCCGCCGGATTCGACAGCGATCCGGCGGTCGTGGACGAAAACGCCCCGATCCCGATCTTCCACGTCGGAAAAATGAAGCGCTACATCCGCGAAAACGATATCCGCGTGGCCGCGCTCACCGTTCCCGAACCGTCGGCGCAGTCCATGATCGACTCGCTCAAAAAAACCTGTATCAAAGGCGTTATCAACTTTGCCCCGCTGGCCTTTCGCAGCTCCGAGGGGTTCATCATCCAGAACATCAATGTGGAACAGGAAATCGAAAACATTTTCTATCAGATCCGGTTTGCCGAAAACATACCGCCGAACGAAACACCCGCCGACTGATCCAGCCCAATGACCTGCACCCTTCATTCCATCGTCGCCGCACTGGATGCCGAAGCACTGTTCGCACCGCCGGAGTGGGAACAGCGGTCCGTACAGACCGTGTTCGCCTCCGATTTAATCAGCGAGATTCTCGTCAGCGACGGCGAATCGCCGCTGCTGCTGTCCTCGCTGCAGTCGGATCAGCTGCTGCGCGCCGCGGATATGATCGCCGCCGCGGCCGTTGTGCTCGTCAACCGGCGTCAGATTCCCGCCGCGCTGATCGACGCGGCCCGGCGCCAGGGAATTCCGCTGTTTCATACCGCGCTGCCCGCTTTTGAGGCCTGCGTTCGTATCGGCCGCCTTCAGGAGTCCGCATGAACCGTCTGCTGCAGAACGATGACACCGCGCTGCGGATCCGGGAGCTGGCCGGCAGCCTGAAAATACGCGACGTCATGACCCGCAAAGTGTTCGCCGTCACCCGCAACTGCACTATGCGGGACGTGCAGACCATCATGAAAAACAACGCCATCAGCGGCGTGCCTGTGGTCGCCGACCGGCGTGTCATCGGACTGGTCAGCGTGCATGACATTATGAACGCCTTCGAACACAACTGGATGGGCGATCCGGTCGGGACCCATATGACCGTCCGCGTTCAGACCCTCGGAGAGGAGCAGCCGCTTTCATTCGCCATGTCGGCCTTCAGCCGGTATCCCTACCGTCGTTTTCCGGTCGTCAACCGCGACAACCGGCTCAGCGGCATGATTACACCGCGCAATATCAACGTGGCGCTGATTCAGGAGCTTTCCCGGCAGCTCGAAGCCCTCGAAGCCGGCGAGCAGACCGTCGCCACCGTCGAGGCCGACCGCATTTATTACCGAACCTTCCGCCTTGCCCGGCATGACTTCGATTCCGGCGGCGCCGCCTCCGGTGAGCTGCGCGAGCAGCTTCGCGCCCGCGGCTTCGATCCCCGCACCGTCCGCCGCGCCGCTGTGGCCTGCTACGAACTGGAAATCAACATCATCGCCCACTCCCACGGCGGCACCCTGACCCTGTATATTGACCGCAACCGCGTGCGCATCACCGCCAACGACTTCGGCCCCGGCATCCCTGATATCGAACAGGCCATGACCGAAGGCTGGTCCACGGCCGGCGACTGGATTCGCTCACAGGGATTCGGCGCCGGCATGGGGCTTCCCAACGCCCGCCGGCTGGCCGATGAGTTTGCCATCCAGTCCGGCGTCGATATGGGCACCATGGTTAAAGCCGTGGTGCACCTCCGGCCGGATCCGGCCGATCCATCCGATGCCGCGCCGGCGGAAACGCAGGCCCCGGCAACCCACAAGGAGAATCCATCATGAAGACCGATGCACTGACCTTTCAGGGACTCGAAACGATCCAGCCCGCCGACCGTGACATCACCGGCGGATACACCTCCGACCTGCTCAGCGATGTGATGGCACACCTCAAGGAGGGCGATGCGCTCATCACCATCCAGGCGCATAAAAACACAATGGCCGTCGCCTCGCTGACCGGCGCCCCCGCCGTTATTTTCTGCCACGGGCGGCGGCCGGACACCGACACGCTCGCCGCGGCGCGCAGCGAAAACATCGCGGTCTTCATTTCGACGCTCAGCCAATACGAAACCTCCCTTCAGCTCGCAGAATGTCTCGCCGCTAACTGATCAGGACGAAGGAATGTTCAAACGCAGACCACTTGAGAGTCCGGTTTCTTCTGGATTTCGACCTCCTGATTTTTTGTTCGGGATCGGGCTGCCGGCCGCCGGGTCATTGATCAATCCGGGAGTTCATTGATGAAAGCCCGAATTGATTTTCATATCCACTCCTGTCTCTCCCCCTGTGGATCGCTCGATCTGTCTCCGCGCGAAATTGTCCGTCGTTATCAGGAGCAGGGCGTGGATTGCATTGCGCTCACCGATCACAGCTGCGCGCGCAATCTGCCCGCTTTTGAAGATGCCTGTGCCGCGATCGGTATGAACCGTCTGTACGGCATGGAAGTCTCCACCGCCGAAGAAGTCCATGTGCTGGCGTTGTTCGACGATCTGCCGTGCGCGCTCGATTTCGGCAGCACCGTCTACGCGCACCTGCCGGACTTTCCCGCCGATCCGGACACCTTCGGCGCGCAGCCCGTGGTTACAGCCGATGAAACCGTAACCGCGTTTGCCGGCAAACTCCTCGTTGCCGCCACGGATCTTTCGTTTTTCGATCTCGTTCCGATGGTTCAGAACGCCGGCGCCCTTTGTATTCCGGCCCACATTGACCGCCCGATGTGCGGCGCCATCGCCCACCTCGGGTTTCTGCCCGATCTGCCCTATGATGCCGTCGAGGCCGTCGGACCGGTCGATGCGGCCATCGCCCGCCGCTGGCCCGTCGTGCGCTTTTCCGACGCACATCATCCCTCCCAGATTGCCCGCCGCACCACCGTTGTCCGGACCGATGCCTTCACCGTCCCCGCCCTGCGCCGCGCCTTTCGGCAGCTCCTGCCTGTCTCGTAAGGGTTCCTTCGCTCAGAGCCGTTTAAACATGTCGCGGCCCTTTTTATGAATCAATCAGGCTGACCGGATGGAGGCCTCACCCTGCAGCGCCCGGATGGCTGCCGCCGGTCTTTTCAGAATGATTTTCAATCCGTGGTTTGACTCTTTTTTTGATGTCCGTATTCTGCCGCGATGAATGTGGAACGAAAGAGCGGGATTCTGCTGCATATCACGTCGCTGCCCGGGCCGTGGGGCATGGGCGAGCTCGGCCCGCAGGCGCGGGCCTTCGGAGAGTTTCTCAGCGCAGCCGGTCAGCGGATGTGGCAGATTCTTCCCGCGGGCCCGGCGGGCTATGGCCATTCGCCGTATTCCGCCCTGTCGGCTTTTGCGGGCAACCACCTGCTGATCAGTTTTGATGAGCTGATCGACGCGGGGCTTCTCGCCCGCAAAGAACAGAAGCATTTTCCGCAGGTTGATCCGCATCACATTGATTTTCCGGCCGTCATCGCGGCTCGCGAAAAGATTTTATTCAAGGTGGCGGATCGCTTTGAACCGGACGCGGCGTTCACCGACTTCTGCGTGCGCGAGGCCGACTGGCTGACCGATTTCGCTCTGTTCATGGCGATTCGCGAAACGCAGCATTTCCGTCCGTGGACAGAGTGGCCGGAAGGCCTGCGCCTGCGCGATCCGCAGGCCCTGGAAAAAGCCCGCAAAAAGCTGGCCAGATCCGTCCGTCGGCACGAGGTGCTCCAATATTTGTTTTCCAGGCATTGGAAAAAAATGCGGGATTTTTTCCAGGGTCTGGATATCGAAATCATCGGCGATATCCCCATTTTTGTGGCGGGAAATTCCGCCGATGTCTGGGCCAACCGGGACCTGTTCCGGCTGGATGATGACGGCCTGCCGACCGTGGTGGCGGGCGTTCCGCCGGATTATTTTTCCGAGACCGGCCAGCGCTGGGGAAATCCGGTCTACGACTGGGCGGTGCACCGCGAGACAAACTATGACTGGTGGACGCGCCGTATGCAGCGGATGTTCGCCATGGTGGACACGGTGCGCATCGATCATTTCCGGGGCTTTGCGGCTTATTGGGAGATTCCGGCCGATGAGCCGACCGCGATCAACGGCCGCTGGGTACCGGGCCCGGGCCGGTCCTTTTTCCAATGCCTGGAAAAGCAACTGCGTCGCGGCACAGATTTTTTTACGGGCTTCGGGTCCGGCTTTCAGTTGAAAGAGCATGTGGTGGCCGAAAACCTCGGGGTGATCACCGACGATGTGGAGGCGCTGCGCGAGGCCTGCGGATTCCCGGGCATGTGGGTTCTCCAGTTCCGCTTCGGGGCGGAGCCGATGGCGGAGAAGGGCTACCGTCCGGAAGGCACGGAGACGAACTGGCTGGTCTGCCCCGGAACGCACGACAACGATACAACACAGAGCTGGTTTGCCTCGATCAATGAGCAGGAGCGTCATCGCGTGCGGTCATATCTGCACACGGACGGGGCGGCGATTCACCGCGACCTGTGTGAACTGGCGCTGCGGGCCCCGGCGGACCGTGCGGTCCTGACCCTGCAGGATGTGCTGGGCCTCGGCGGCGAGGCGCGCATGAATACCCCGGGCGAAGCCGACGGAAATTGGAGCTGGCGGTTTTCCGAAGATATGATATCCACGGAAACAGTCGAGTGGTTGAAACACATGACAGGGGAAAGCGATCGGGCATAATGCCTGACGAGTGATTCGCAGCGTCCTCTGCACGGTGTAGCAAAGGACCTGTTAGGAAAGGATTCTTATGGAAACGAATGCAGTGGTGGAGAAGGTGGTCGCCGTGGCGGAACCGGTTGTCAAAAACAGCGCGTTTGACTATTTTGTCATGATCCTTCTGATTCTGGGCGGCTTTGCGGCCGGCCGGATTCTGAAAAGCCTGTTTGAAAAAACACTGAAAAGCCGCTCGTTTGCTCAGAATCCGCTCCATCGCACTGCATTTGAACTGGCGGCCCGCACGGTGATGTTCCCGGTGTCGGTGATCGGTATCTGCCTGGCGATGCAGATTATGGCGCTTCCGCCGGATCTCGACGGGGTGTTTGCCAATGTCAGCGCGGTGCTGATAATTGTGGCGATTACCTATGTGCTGTATCAGTCGGTCGAGCTGCTCGGATTCTGGATGCGGCATTTGACGGCGAAAACGCAGACGACACTGGATGATATGATTGTGCCGCTGGTGCGCAAAACGCTGCGCACCCTGATTGTGATCCTCGGTGCGGTGCAGGTGGCCCAGCAGCTCAGCGGACAGCCGATCACCTCGATTCTGGCCGGCCTCGGCGTCGGCGGCCTGGCCGTGGCGCTGGCCGCGCAGGATACGATCAAAAACTTTTTCGGCTCGCTGGTCATTTTTGCCGATCACCCGTTCCAGCTCGCCGACCGCATTGTGGTCGATGGTGAAGACGGCGTGGTGGAGGAGGTCGGTATGCGTTCGACCCGCATCCGTACGCTCGACGGACACATTGTGACCATCCCCAACGGCGAGCTGGCCAACAAAACCATCCGGAATATTTCCAAACGGCCGTATATCAAGCGCGTCGCCAATATCACCGTCACCTACGATACGCCGCCGGAAAAAGTCGAGCGGGCGATGGAGATCATCCGGGAGGAACTGGACCGCGCCAACGAAAAGATGCATCCCGATTTTCCGCCGCGCGTGTTTTTTAATGATTTCAACGCCGCGTCACTCAATATTCTGGTGATCTACTGGTATGCACCGCCCGAATACTGGGCGTTCCTGGAGTTTGATCAGGCCTTCAACCTCGCGGTGCTGCGCCGCTTTAACGACGAGGGCATTGAGTTTGCTTTCCCGACCCAGACACTGTATCTGGCGGGCGACGAAAACCGCCCCCTGCGGGTTTGATATCAGATTGATTCAGGTTCATTGCATATTACCGCGCCGGGGACGGCGCGTTCCAGCCCGGTTTCTTCAGGGTCCGCGCCTGCGGATCGGCACCGGCGACCATGGGTTTGCCGGTGCTTAAATCCACCAGATCGGCGAGAATATTGAGCGCCTCGTCGAGAATGGGGTCTTCCCGGTCCTCCTGATCGCTGTCGAGCAGGCTTTCCTGCAGATCGTCCAGTTCCTGTTCGGCCGTGATTTCCTCAATGCGGTCTTCCAGCTTCAGGGAAACAACGGGATGTTCCATTCGGTCGCGGAGGCGGTTTCGGCGTGTCAGATAGGCGGCGAAGGCGGGGTTGTTGGTCATCCGCGCGGACGACCGCTCCTGCAGCTCCGGCACCAGCGGCTCGACCGAATCCCGCCACGGCCGGTAATAGGCACTGCGAACCTGTGACCACGGCAGGGCGTTGGGAAGAAATTCCTCGCCGATTTCCAGGGCGTCGTAGAGCGACGGCAGCACGATGTCGGGCGTGACACCTTTAAGCTGCGTCGATCCGCCCTTGATGCGGTAAAAACTGGCGGTGGTCACTTTGAGTGATCCGAGGTCGTCGCGAAGCCGGGAGAGCGGATAGACCGTCTGCACCGTGCCTTTTCCGTGCGTTTTGCTGTCGCCGACAATAACGGCGCGGCCGTAGTCCTGAAGCGCGGCGGCCACAATTTCGGAGGCCGAGGCACTGAGCCGGTTGACGAGCACGACCAGCGGGCCTTCATAGGTCGTGGACGGGTCGCCGTCGGGAATCACGGAGACGCCGCGCCGTTCGCGCACCTGCACCACGGGGCCCAGCGGAAAGAACAGCCCGGCAATATCAATTGCTTCGGTCAGTGATCCGCCGCCGTCATTGCGCAGATCGAGTATGACGCCGTCCACCCGGTTGGTGGTAAACGATTCCAGAATGCGGCGGCAGTCGGTGGAGGCGCGCCGGGCTTCGGCATCGCCGCTGCGGGCGGCTTCAAAATCAGCATAAAATTCGGGCAGGGTCAGTACGCCGAGACGGCGGATTTCACCGCAGGGAGTGGGGATTTCATGGATGTCGCTTTTGGCGGCCTGTGCCTCCAGTTTGACCTCGTCGCGGATCAGATCAATTTTTTTGATTCGTGTGCCGGTGGTATCGTCGGCCGGAATGATGGTCAGGACCACTTCGGTTCCTTTTTCGCCGCGAATGAGACGCACGGCCTTGCTGAGGGGCCAGTGCAGAATGCTGACGGGTTCTTCGTCGCCCTGCGCCACCGCGATGATTTTATCACCGGGCTGAAGGCGTCCGTCCTGTTCGGCGGGACCGCCGGCAATCAGACTCTGGATCTTGGCGGTGCCGTCCTCGCTGCGCAGCATGGCGCCGATACCGACCAGCGAAAGACTCATGCCGATATCAAAATCCTCGACGTTGCGCGGGGAGAGATAATCGGTGTGCGGGTCGTAGCTGCGGGCAAAAGCACTCAGATAGCGCTGCAGAACCGTTTCTGCGTCAAAGTTGTTTCCAACCAGCAGCTGATACTGTTTGTAGCGCTCACGGACAAATTCGTCCGGTGAAAGGATTTCTTCGGCAACGGCGTTGGTGGCCGCCGCCGTATCGGTCACCGCGTCCGTTTGATTGGTGCTGCCGGTTTCGTCCGGCGCTTCTTCAGACGCGTCTTCATCGCTGCCGGTTTCGAGCGCCGCGACGCGGGCGACATATTCGTTTTTCACTTTGCGGCGCCAGAGATCATCCCATTCCTCCCGTGAGGCGGCCCACGGGGCTTCATCGCGTTTCCAGACGTAGGTTTCATCTTTCTGCAGGTCGAACCCCCGGTCCAGAAGACGGTACACATAGGCGACGCGGTTGGTGACGCGCTGCCGAAACCGTTCAAAAACGCGCTCCGAAAAAGCAACCTGTCCCTCCCGTACCTGGTCATCCAGCAAGGCGGCCTCCTCCCGGAATTCCTCCACATCGGACGCGAGAAAAAAGGTGCGGTCAAAGTCGAGTGAATCAATGAACAGATTGAAGGCGTTGGTGGCGATCCGGTCGTTAAAGGGGTCGCGATTCAGATGCACATGCGGCAGGCGGTCGGCGACGCGCGAAGCAATCCGCTCCGCCGGAATCGGTGCCTCACGCCCGGCCTCTTTTGTCTCCGGGGAGGTCGGCCCGCAACCGGTCAGCAGCGCGACGCTGAACAGAGCTAAAAACAGTTTTTGCATAGATCCGGATCATATCAGTTCCACGCGGTCTGAAACAAGCACAGCATTTTTGGTTTTATCCGCCCGCCGGTTCCGGCTACTCTGTGCGGCTCATTTTAAAAAAGGAGACCGACGTATGCCGAAACTCAATGAACGCCCCGAATGGACCGCACTTTCCAGTCATTGGGAAACGGTTGAACCGCTCCATCTTCGCGATCTGTTCGCCGAGGACCCGCAACGCGCCGACACCTTCTCGCTGACCGCCGGCGACCTGCTTCTGGACTATTCCAAAAACCGCATCACCGCCGAAACCATGCAGAAACTGGTTGCGCTCGCCGAAGCCTGCGGCCTGAAAGACAAGATCGAAGCCATGTTCGCGGGCGAAAAAATCAACCGCACGGAAAACCGCGCCGTATTGCACACCGCGCTGCGCGCGCCGCGCGATACCAGTGTCTTTGTGGACGGTGAAAATGTGATTCCCGGCGTACACGACGTGCTCGACCGCATGGAGACCTTCGCCAACCGGATCCGTTCCGGGGAATGGAAAGGGTATACCGGCAAGCCGATCAAAAACATTGTCAACATCGGCATCGGCGGCTCCGACCTCGGGCCCGTGATGGCGACCGAGGCGCTCAAGCCCTACACGCAGCGCGACCTGACGGTCCGGTTTGTGTCCAACGTGGACGGCACGCACCTCGCGGAAGCCGTGCGCGATCTCCGTGCCGACGAAACGCTGTTCATCGTTGCCTCCAAAACCTTCACCACGCAGGAAACCATGACCAATGCGCACAGTGCCAAAGCCTGGGCGCTCGAAACACTCAACGACGAAGCGGCTGTCGCCAAACACTTTGTCGCCGTTTCCACCAACGCCGATGAAGTTTCCAGGTTTGGAATCGATACCGCCAACATGTTCGGTTTCTGGGACTGGGTCGGGGGACGCTATTCGCTTTGTTCGGCCATCGGCCTGCCGGTCATGCTCGCCATCGGCCCGGAAACCTTCCGCAAACTGCTCGCCGGCTTCCATGCGATGGACACCCACTTCCGTACGGCGCCGTTTGCGGAAAACATGCCGGTCATCCTCGCGCTGCTCGGGATTTGGTACAACAACTTTTTCCGGGCTGAAACCCACGCCATTCTGCCGTACGACCAGTATCTCAGCCGCTTCGCCGCCTACTTCCAGCAGGGGGATATGGAATCCAACGGCAAGACGATCACCCAGAGCGGCGAACGCGTTGAGTGGCAGACCGGCCCGGTCATCTGGGGAGAACCCGGAACCAACGGGCAGCACGCCTTCTACCAGCTTATCCACCAGGGAACCAAACTGATCCCCTGCGATTTCATCGGCTTTGCCCAGTCACACAATCCGGTCGGCGACCACCACGTCAAACTCATGGCCAACTTCTTTGCACAGACCGAAGCGCTTGCGTTCGGCAAAACCAAAGAGGCGCTTGAAGCCGAGGGAACCCCCGCCGAACTCGTTCCGCACAAAACCTTCGAAGGCAACCGTCCCACCAACAGCATCATGGCTGAAAAACTCATGCCCGAGGTGCTCGGACAGCTCGTCGCCCTCTACGAACATAAAATCTTCGTGCAGGGTATGATCTGGGACATCTTCTCCTTCGACCAGTGGGGCGTACAGCTCGGCAAAATCCTCGCCTCCGCCATCCTGCCGGAACTCGAAAGCGACAGCACACTCAACCACGACAGCTCCACCAACCAGCTCATCGCCTACTTCCGCGCCAACCGTTAGAGAATGTTTGCTTTAATTTTTCGCTTGGGTTGAAACCGCAACGAGGGTAGGGACGGCTGTCCCAGCCGTCCGCGGCGCTCTGGGACAGACTGACCCCATTCCTTAATTAAAGTGAAGAGCAGTACAAGGAGGGTCTTTTATGGGA
>CAZITJ010000050.1:11597-14314 GCA_964542135.1 uncultured Verrucomicrobiota bacterium | reverse complement strand
GCTCGCTGAAGGCGGGCTCTGATTTCCCCGTATATCGGGGAAGCGCCGGCAGGGACGTCGATGACATCAAGCGGACCAAGGAACTCCGTCAGCGCAAGCTGGTTTTTCTCCTGCTTGACACTGTTGGAGACGCCGAACTGCAGTTCACAGAATGTGATTGCGGAAATTCCGACATCTCCAACGCGAAGGCGCTTGAACCGTTGGTACACCTGTTCAGGAGAACGCTTGATGATGTAGATACAGGTATTGGTGTCCAGCAGGTATCGCATCAGTCAAAGCTTTCCCGGTCGGGCTGGGATCCCTGATCGCGCTTCGCCATGAAGTCGTCGGTGAAACGTCTGGTCGCCTCGAACATGGAGCGCCATGGGTCGTGCCGCGGCACAAGAACCACGTAGCGGCCCACATGGTGTATATACACAGATTCACCGTCGAAGCGGAACTCCTTTGGGAGTCGAACCGCCTGGCTTTGCCCGTTTTTGAATAGCTTTGCTGTCTTCATATTGTCAGGGTATATACTAATAGGTATATATGTCAACATCGAACGTCTGCACGAGTGTCATGTCATGCATCACATGTCGCTTGCAGGACGCGCTTCCCGTATTCGGGAGCGCGTGTCCCTTCGTTGGAATCAAGACACGCCCTGTCGGATACGACAAGGACGTCCTGCAACGATTCACGATTGATGCGGTTCGCTATTCCAAGGCAACAAGACAGCTTGGTTGCCCCGTCGCTTCCGCAAGGGACGCGGCGGCCCCGCTGCCTTGGAAATCATGGAGTCGGTGTTTTGGGGGCGCCGCCGGACGCGGGCGGGAGCAGACCGCGGCGGGCGGCTTCTTCGGCAAAGCGACCCTGCCACGGGGGCGAAAAGTTGCGGCCCATGCGGTCGAGATCCTCCAGCGAGCGGTAGTTACGTGTGACGCAGAACGGGTCGGGGGTCGGCGGCAGGCCGACGGCGAAGGCGGCGGCGCGCATCACCTGACGCTCAACGCGCCGGGCAAAAATCTCACGGTCGTCGGTGCGCAGCGGCGGCACATTGACTGCCGCCAGCTCATCTTCCGGGAAAACGGCCAGATGCTGCGTTTCCCCCGGCACGGCGGTCAGCAGAATAAAAATCACATCGCCGTCCGCCCGCACCGGCTGCACGGCCTGTTCCAGGGCCTGAAAATCCGGCAATTCAGCCAGCCCCGGGGTGTCCAGCGTACGAACCGGAACGCGCAGCTCGCGCTGCGCAAAGTCGCGCACGCGCTCCAGCAGTTCGGCGTCCAGCAGCGCATCGGCAGCCGCCAGCACGACGGCGGGCTGCCGCGCCGCCGGGGATGCAGGCGAGCAGGCGCAAACCGACAAAACAAAAACCGCAAACAAAACAAACAGGACACGCATAAAAAACTCCTTTCATCCGGAAAAACACGCTAGTATTCTGACCCTTTTACGTCCTTCATTTCAAATCTGTTTTATGCCTTCGTTTAAATATATTGCCCGCGATGCATCCGGCAAACGGGTGGACGGCACACTCGATGCCGGCGACCGGCAGACGGCGCTGCAGCTTCTGCAGCGGGCGGGCCAGACACCGCTGTCGCTTGAACAGGCGGCGGCCAATGCGCCGCATGCAGGGAGCAGGAAGCGGCTCCGCTTTGAGTGGCGCCGCGGCGGCAATCCGCGGATGAGTCCGCGCGACACCCTGCTCTTTTCCCGCGAGCTGGCCGACCTGCTGGCCTCGGGCATGACGCTGGGCCGGGCCCTGCACACCCTGTCGCAGCGCAAAGCGGAGGGAACACAGACCCGGATTGTGCAGCGCCTGCGTGACGAGGTCGTGCAGGGCTCCTCACTCTCCGATGCGCTGCGCATTTATCCCGACAGCTTCCCGCCGCTCTACATCAGCATGGTGCGCGCGGGCGAAGCGTCCGGCGCGCTGGCCGACACGATGGAGGGCCTTTGCAAACATTATGAACGCGTCCAGCAGGCACGCGGCAAGGTCATTGCCGCCATGATCTATCCGGCCATCGTGCTCGGTGTGGGCATCCTGTCGGTGCTCGGCCTGATGATTTTTATTGTTCCGCGCTTCGGCGGCATTTTTGACGAGCTGGGCGGCACCCTGCCCCTGCCCACCCGCATTCTGATGGC
This sequence comes from uncultured Verrucomicrobiota bacterium, assembly GCA_964542135.1. GTDB lineage: Bacteria > Verrucomicrobiota > Kiritimatiellia > Kiritimatiellales > Tichowtungiaceae > Tichowtungia. The sequence goes on along the minus strand of CAZITJ010000050.1, from coordinate 12,193 downwards.
CGTCAGCGGCGGGCTGATCCACTACGGCTGGCTGATCCTGCTGCTCGGGATCGGCGGCGGACTGGCGCTGCGGCAGTGGCTGAAAACGGAAAACGGAAAACTCTGGTGGCATACACAGCAGCTCCGCCTGCCCGTTATAAAAAACATTTCCCGCGCCAACGCGTTTGCCCATTTTGCCCGTACGCTCGAAACGCTCATCCGCAACGGCGTGCCCATCCTGCGCGCGCTCACCATCGTGCAGGATACGGTCGGCAACCGGCTGCTGGCCCGCGAAATCGCCGCCGCACGCGACCGCGTCACCGACGGATCGAGCATTTCCGGCCCGCTGGCGGCCGGAAAAATCTTTCCGGAGCTGCTGACGGATATGCTGGCCGTCGGCGAAGAAACCGGCGACCTGCCCGGTTCCCTGCAGCACATCGCGCGCCGCTACGACGAAGAACTCGATCACAGCATCAAAGTTCTCACCACGGTTCTTGAACCGGTTCTGATTTTAGGTGTCGCAATCATTGTCGGCTTTGTGGCCATCAGCATGCTGATGGCGGTGTTTGATCTGACCAGCGGGTTGGGAGTTTGAAAGAGAAATCTGAAACCTGAAA
>CAZITJ010000050.1:6106-11497 GCA_964542135.1 uncultured Verrucomicrobiota bacterium | reverse complement strand
CTGAAATCTGAAACCTGAAATCTGAAACCTGCAAAACAGAAACAAAAGGAAGCGGTATGAAAAAAAGCAGCAATCCAATCCTCCGGCATTCCAGCAGTCCTCTCTCCCGTGGATTTACGCTGATTGAAATCCTGCTGGTGGTCGTCATTATCGGCATTATCGTCGGGATTGCCGTGCCGCGCATGTCCGGTAAGATCGGCATGTCGCTTGATGTGGCGGCCCGCGCCAGCCTCAAAAGTATTGAAACGGCGATTCAGAACTACGAAATGGAGCATCTGCGCCTGCCTGACAGCCTCGACGATCTGACCAAGGTCAAGGACGGCAAAGGCCCCTACCTGAAACCCAGTGAACTCAACGACCCCTGGGGACAGAAGTTTCAGTACAGCAAGCCCGGCTCCCACAACCGCGGCTTTGATCTCTCGACCACCTCGCCTGAAGGCGAAGAATTCAACAATTGGGACTAGGCGCGGCACGGCCGCTTGAATGTCGAATATCGAACAAAGAACAACGAATGAAGAATTCCAATCCTTCAAAATTCGAGATTCTCTGTTCGATATTCCATGGTTCGCCGGGGTTTACGCTCGTGGAGATTCTGCTGGTGGTGGTGATTATTCTGATTGCCACCGCAATTGCCGTACCGACCTTTCGGGGGACGTTTCAGAGCACACAGATGCGCGACGCCGTGCGCTCGACCGTGCGCATATCCCGTTATGCCCGCAGCCAGTCCATTCTGAGGCAGCAGCCGTGCGTGCTCGATTTCACCAACGGGCTTGTGCGCCTCTCCTGCGGCGGCGGAACCAACGGGCCCGCCGGCGAACAGATTACACGCCGCTTTCCTGAAGATATTCAGATCGCCGACTTCGAGAGCGTACGCTCCGAAAACGATAAAAAGAGGGTGATCTTCCATGCCTCCGGCATGAATGACGGCTTTGAGGTCACCCTGCGCGACCGCAACGACCGCCGCACCGTGATCGCCTGCGACCCCTACTCCGGGAAAATCAAGGTGGAAGAGGAGTAATGCATTTTCGGAGCAATGGATTGATGAGATGCCGCGGAAAAACGTTTCCAGGGTTTGGAAAATCCGGTTCCGGTGTGTGGAAAAAAGACGCTTCGTTTTTCCAATGCCTGGAAAAACCGTCTTCCTGCGCGAAGCGCAAAAAGGGACTGACGCTGATTGAGGTGCTGCTGGCGGTCGTCATTCTCGGCATCGGCTCGGGCGTGCTGATGCTGGCGACCGCGCGCTGCCTGTCCGTCGTGGCCAAAGCCCGGCGCTACGCTGCGGCGCAGCGGCTGATCCGCCGCGTCGGCGCCGAACATCCGCTGACGCAGGCGACGCTCGAAGAAGGGATTGAATCGGGCGGCTTTCGCGACGAGCCGGACTACCGCTGGGAGCGCGAGATCATGGAATCGGACGATGAAAACCGCGCCGGGCTCTACACCGTGCGCACCCGCGTAAGCTGGTCCGACCGCAGCCGCGAAAGCTTCGAGGAGTCCATCACCTGGCGCTACATTCCGGGGGAGGAACAGTGAGCGTTTGTAAGGGAGTAAGGGGATATTGGCGTATTGGAAGGAGACCGTCCTCTCGTCCAGTCATCCGGCACTCCGGCAATCCGACACGCCCGCCGCGCCGCAGGCGGGGTTTCACTCTGCTCGAGGTGCTGGTGGCGATGGTGATTCTCTCCATTGCCCTGACGGTCGCCTGGCAGACGTTTTCCACAGCGACCCGCGCCTGGACGGGCGGGCGCGAACAGATGGACCGTATGCACCACGGCGACTTTGTTCTCTCCCGCCTGACCGCCGCCCTGCGTTCCGCCGCCTTTTTCGACTCGGCGCCCGAAAAATACGGCTTTCGCATGGAACGCAACAGCGAAGGCCTCGGCGAACACACCATGAGCTGGGTCACCGCCTCCGACGCCTTTATTCCGCCCGGCACCGCGCTGGCGCACGGCCTGCACCGCATCGAAGTCGGCGCGGGCCGCAACACCGACGGCGACGAGGGCCTCATTGTGCGAGCCTGGCCGCACCTGGCCGACGAAAAGGAAATCGACCCGGAGCAATGGCTCGTCAGCGAAACCGTCAAGGGGCTGCGCTGCCGGGTGTACGACACCGACCCGGACAGCGAGGGCTGGCGCGACGACTGGGAAGACACCAATGAAATTCCCGGTCTGGTGGAAATCACCCTGTACGCTGAAGCGGCCGACGAGTACGGCGACCCGCTGGAATTCCGCCGGCTCATCGAAATCCCCCTCGGCCCCGAAGTCACCAATATCGTTTCAGAAGCAAACTAGGAAAAAGCCTTCGGCTTTAGACCGCAGGCCTGAAAAACAGAAAGACTGGGAATTTGAAACCTAAAGCCAATAGCCTGGAGCCTAAAGCCTCGTGCCGCGGCGCGGCGCTGGTGGTCGTCATGTGGGTGCTGCTGATCGTCTCGCTGATCGTCAGCACCTTTGCCTTTGAAATGCAGCTCGAAGCCCGGATCCTTTCCGCGCAGCGCAAACGCTTTCAGGCCGACGAACTGGCCCTTGGCGGCGTGGAGCTGGCCAAAGCCATGCTGTTTTTCGAAGAGGATGAAGAAGCCGGCGAAGACATCCTCTACGACGACCCCTATCTGAGCGAAGCCTCTAAAATCGCCGATGCGGTGCCGGTGCGCTATACACAGCAGCTCACCAACGGGTCCGTCACCGTCACCATCGATTATGAAAAAGGCCGCCGCAACATTCGCAAACTCACCGCCGACGAGTGGAAAGAGCTGTTCGATCAGACCGGCGTACCCAACGTCGAATGGGACAGCCTGCTCGGCTGTCTGACCGACTGGCAGGACGAAGGCGATACCCATCAGCTCAACGGCGCCGAATCCGACGATCCGTTTTATCGTGAGCGCGGGTACGAATGCAAAAACGCCCCCGTCGATACGGTCGATGAGCTGCTGCTGATCAAGGGATGGACCGAAGAGATTCTCTACGGAACGCCGCCGGCCGCTGACACCGATGCGCAGATGACGGGCCTGGCGCGCTATCTGACCGTCTGGGGCGGCGGAAAAGTCAACCCCAACAGCGCCTCCCGCGAGGTGCTCAACAGCCTGCAGATCCCGCTCGAAACGGTCGAAGCCATCCTCGAAGCGCGCACCGGACTCGACGGCGAGGCCGGAACACAGGATGACGGCCTCACGCAGGCCGATTTCGATGCCCTCGGCCTGAACAGCGATCTGTTTACACTCAAACCCGAATATGTTTCGATTACATCGGTCGGAACCGTCGGCGACCTCGAAAGTCGAATCTCCTGCATCTTTAAGCTGGGTGCAGACAAGGTCGTTCCCGTATTCTGGCAGGAAGGAAAACAGGAAAAAAACCCATGAAACCGCAGAAGTCAGGAAAAGATAACGCGCCCGGCGGCCCCACCGTCCGATGCCAACCCGTTACCGTCCAGCGCCGACAGCCCACCGCCTGAAGCCCGAGGCCTTGCAACCCCATGCTGCTCTTTACCCATACCACCGGCATTCACTACACCGACGAAACCGTCGAGTGGGCTGTGCTGCGCAAAAACCGCAGCGGCACCGAAAAACTGCGGGACGGAGCCCTGCCCATTCCGCCCGGTTTTTTCGACCGGGAGGACGCGCCGCTGTTCCCGGCCGAAGTGCTCACGGAAATCCGCCGCGGTTTCCGCGGCATCGTCACGGTCTCCCTGCCCTCCTCCCGTCTGCTCATGCGCATGCTCGAACTGCCCTCGGCTGACCCCGATGAACTGCGCGGCATGGTCGAGCTGCAGATGGATCAGATTGCCCCGTTCCCGATTGAGCAGCTCACGGTGTCCTACGAGGTACTCAAACAGTCCGATGATCAGTCCCGGGTGCTGGCCGTGGCTGCTCCGCGCAAGACCGTCGATGAACTGGGCGACCTGTTTAAAAGCCGCGGCGTCTATATCCGCAGTCTCGACGCCGAAGTGCTGGCCTGGTGGAGCCTGCTGATCGCGCACGGGCAGGTGCCCTGTCAGGGCCGTGTCGTTCTGCTGCTCGAGGAACACACCGAATTTTCCATGATTGTGGTCGACGAAGGCGTTCCCGTCTGTTTCCGCTCGCTGGAGCTCTTCCATAACTTTGATGACGAGTCCATCATGGACGAAATTGTCGAGGAGATGACCTATACCCTGCTCTCGCTCGAAACGGAATACGGGCAGCGGGACTGTCAATCCGTTGAATTCTGGAGCGCGTCGAACATCCCGGAGACACTGGTCGATAAACTGCGCGCCTGCTGCGGCGGAACCGTCCGCCTGCACGACCTCAACACCATTCCGCCGGTATCCGAAGGCCTGGCGCTGCGCTCGGCCGAACGCCGGCTTCATCACGTCGAACTGGTACCGCGCGAATGGATCGCGCTGCAGCGCCGTAAACGCCTGATGAAAGCCGTAACGGTTGCAGGCATCGCCGTGCTCAGCATCTGGCTGGCCACCGTCGCCGTGGCGGGCGCCGTCTTCTCGATCCGGACGGCATCGTTCAACCGGGTCCGGCGGCGGGCGGAGGAGCTGGCCGGACCGGCGCGCGCCGCGCAGGCCGCGCGCGAGGAAATGCTCTCGCTCGAACAGTACGCCGACCGCTCCCACTCCGCGCTCGAATGCCTGCGCGAAGTGACCGTGCAGCTTCCCGACGACGTGGATATCAGCTCCTTCACCTACAAAAAAGGCACCGCCGTCAGCCTGCGGGGCAGCAGCGACCGCGCCGATGTCATTTACGACTATTTCCAGAAACTGGGCTCCTCCGACCTCTTCAGCGGCGTCAAAGACCAGCCGGTCAGCACCCGAACAGTCAACGACCGGCGCATGTCCACCTTTTCGGTCACGGCCGAGCTGCCGGCCGATAACGGGGAGGTGCAGCCGTGAACATATCCAAACGCGAAACGATTCTCGGTCTGATTGCTCTGACGGCGGTCCTCTTCGGTCTCACCTACTGGCTGGCGGGTTCGCGCATTGCCGAACAGCGGCGGCTGGGCGAAGAAAAGCAGCGGCTGCTCCGGCAGATTGAGCTGCACAAACGCATTCTCGCCGAACAGACCAACTGGACCGCGCGCCTCGAAGACCTGCAGTCGCAACTGCCGGTCTATGACGAAAAAACCGCCGTTACCGCCGAGCTGCTCAAGGAAATCAAACGAACGGCCGACCAGTACGGCCTGGATCTGGTCCGCACCCAGCCCTACCGCGAAGAGCAGATCGGCTCCCTCTATGAACTGGGCGTGAGCTGCAGCTGGGAGGGCGAACTCGACGCCCTCGTCCGCTTTCTCTACGATCTGCACACACAGGGCATCCGCTTTGACGTGCGCCAGCTCAACGCCCAGCCCGATTCACGCAGCGAAGGCCTGCTCAAAGGCTCCATGATCATCGAATGCGCCTACCGGAGGGAAA
>CAZITJ010000050.1:3909-6006 GCA_964542135.1 uncultured Verrucomicrobiota bacterium | reverse complement strand
CCCGCTCGCAGGCTCGCTGGAGAGAACTACCGAGAAGAGGGAGACAAAACAGAAGGAAAAATAATTTAACTCGGCTGTTCACTCGGCTGTTTTCACCAGTGAACGAAGTGAACGGCCCGAAGGCTCGGGCTTAACGAGGTGGTAAAAAATTTTAAATCAGCTATACTTTCGGCCTTACGAGAAACTCTATGAAAACAACAATTCAACTCCTTTTGATCACCGCCCTGCTGACCGCGACAGCCGGGGCACAGGACAGCGAACCGCTCATGTCGCTCAGCTTTGAAGACGCACCGCTCGAGCAGGCCGTCGAACTCTACCGCGAATGGACCGGGCGCACACTCATTGTCCAGAGCGACCTCAGCCCCAAAATCACGCTCAAGGGCCGCCGGCTTACGCAGGAAGAAGCCAAGCAGGCCATCGAAACCGTGCTGGCCATGAACGGCGTGGCCCTCGTGCCGATGGGCGAAAAATTCCTCAAGGTCGTCCCCATTGCCAACGCCCGCCAGGAAGGCATGGAAATCAAACCCTTCGATCCGGACGAGGAATACACGCAGGCCGACGTGCTCATGACGCAGGTCATCCCTCTGCGCTACGTCATCTTTTCCGACGTACAGCCCCTCATCCAGCACCTCGTGCACGGCTACGGAAAAATCCAGTATCTCGAACGCATCAACAGCGTGCTCGTCACCGACACCTCCGCCAACATCGCCCGTATCGTCGAGCTTATCGGCATGGTGGATCAGCCTGCCGAGCGCATCGAACCGCGCATCTATCAGCTCTCCTACGCCCAGGCCAAGGATATTGCCGGCAAACTCAAAGAACTCGTCGAAGCCGCCAAAACCGAAAAGAGCGAACAGACCGTCGTCGCCGGCGGCGCCAAAAGCGTGCCCGGCGTCATCCGCGCGCCCAAAGCCGCCACACCCGCCGCCGCCGTCGCCGACATCGTCGACGAAACCGAAATGATTCAGGGCCAGGTCAAATTCGTCGCCGACGAACGCACCAACATTCTCATCATCTTCTCCAAAGCCGCCAATTTCGACTTTTTCGACCAGATCATCAAAGTGCTCGACGTCCCCGTCGATCCCTCCGTCGTCGTTGAAACCATCAACCTCGAATATGCCGAGGCCGCCGAAATTGCCGGCATCCTCAACGAATTCGTCGGCGCCGCCAAGGAAACCGAGGAATCCAAACAGATTGAAGACGACAGCGGCGACGGCGAAGAAAACACCGTCGAGGAAACCGTCCGGCGCATCACCCGCGCCACCGGCCGCGAACTGAGCCCCGAAGCGCAGAACGCCATCGGCCGCCTCTCGGCCGACACCAAAATTCTCTCCGACGAACGCACCAACTCCCTGCTGCTCATGGGCCGCAAATCCGACATCGAAGCCCTCAAAAAAGTCATCGCCTCCCTCGATGTCATGCTCGAACAGGTCATGATTGAAGCCGTTATTCTCAGTGTCGGACTAGGGGACAATTTCGATACCGGTATTCAGTGGATTTACAATACAACCGAAGGCGAACCCTTTGTAGAATATGGTTATAAAAAAGACCCGATTACCGGTGCGATCAATATTACCACCAACCTGGTTTCTTCGAAACAAACTGCCGGCTTCGATGCATCCAGTTTCGCGACAAACCTGGCGAAAGGCGCTTTGAGTTATTACGGCGCGTTCCCGGAAGTGAATGTAAGCGCCATTATCAGCGCGGCGAAAAGCGACAGCGATGCACGTCTGCTGTCAACGCCGGTGGTACTGACGACCGACAACACCGAGGCCACCATTACCGTCGGTGAAGAGCGACCTGTTGTGACATCATCTGTAAACAGCAGCAGCGACGGTGTCAGCGCTCGTGCCACCTATGAATATCGAAATATCGGCATCACCTTAGCCGTCACACCAAACATCAATCCGCAAGGTTTCGTGGTGATGGAAATCACCCAAACCGCCGATGATGTCCTTGATGAAATAAAGATTGATGGAAATGATGTGCCGATTATTTCTAAACGGGAAATCAGCGCCACGGTCGCCGTGCAGAACCGTCAGACCATCGTGCTGGGCGGCCTCGTCCGCAAATCCGACCGGGAAAGCGCCACCAAGA
>CAZITJ010000050.1:0-3809 GCA_964542135.1 uncultured Verrucomicrobiota bacterium | reverse complement strand
ACACCAAATGGCCGCGCGGCTGGTCCGAAAGCCCCCTGCGCAACGACGAAGAACCCGACGACGACGAAGAAAAATCGGACGAAACCGAAGCAGCCGAAAAAGAAGAAAAATAGACAACCCTCCGCTGCAACGATGAACTATCCTGTTCGAACGATATGGCTGTTGAGTCTGGCGGCCGGTTGCTCCCTGGCGGATGAAGCCCTCCGCCTGCAAAGGATTGCCGGCTATACGGCGAAAGCCGATACCGCAGAGATTGTGGCGTACGATGCGAGCCGCGACCGCTTTTTTGCAACGTATGACACCGGCATCGAAATGATCGATTCCAACGCCGCGCACGGCATGACTTTCGCGGGCAACCTGGACTGCAGCAGCGTGTTCGGCTCGCAGACCGCCTGCCGCAGTGTGTCGAGCGTGGCGGTACACAGCCAGGGCGGCTACGGCGCGGCGGCTGTTATTCCGACAGATGCCCGGCACGTCGGCAAGATTGTTTTTTTTGATACGGGCAGCGGACAGCTTTTGAAGTCGGTTGATGTCGGCTTTCACCCCGACATGCTTACGTTTAATGAAGACTATACCAGACTGCTGGTGGCCAACGAGGGCGAGCCGACCCCGTTCGGTGTTCGGCCGAAAATCGACATGCCGGGATCGTTGAGTGTGCTGGATGTCAGCGGGTTGTCTGCCGATTTACTGCACACGGCGGAGGTTCCTGTTGAAACCGTTGATTTTTCAGAAAAAAATCTGGACGGCATCTCCCTTTCCGGGCTTCGGATCAATCCGGCTAACGCCGGACAGAGGTCGATTGATGTCGAGCCGGAGTATATTACGGTTTCGGGTGACAAGGCGTTTGTGGTTCTGCAGGAAAACAATGCCATTGCCGTGTTTGATCTCAGCCGGAAAAAGTGGACCGCTCTGTTTGATCTGGGCACGATCCGCCAGACCATTGATGCATCGGATAAAGATGACCTGCAGCAAATCGATGACAGCGTGAGCGGGCTGCCGATGCCGGACGGCATCGCCTCCTGGACCGTCGGTTCCAACACATTCCTGATTACCGCCAACGAAGGCGACCTGCGAGAGGATTTTGTCGGCAGAGGCGTGGAAAGCCTCCGGTATGCCGACGCCGTGGCGGACGGGCGCATCGATCCATTGGCCCGCATGGAGCTGGATTCGATTTACCGAATGAAAACGGGCGAAAACTCCGACCATAAAACGGCGCTCGGCCGGCTGACGATTTCGCTGTGGGACGGCGACACCGATGCCGACGGAGATATCGATGAACCAACCATGTTTGGAACCCGCAGCCTTTCGATTTGGGATGCGAACAGCGGAGATCTGCTGGGCGACACCGGCAGCGGCCTGGAAGAGGCCGCACTGGCCGCCGGTTGCTGGAATGAAAGCCGCTGCGACCGCAAAGGGCCGGAGCCGGAAGCCGTGGTCGTCAAAAAAATCGGCTCCGGCGTCTATGCTTTTGCCGGGGTCGAACGCACAGGCAATGTCGTTGTGTACGATGTGACTGATCCGCGCAGGCCGCGGTTTGTAACACAGGCCTCCAACCCGGCGGGCGCCGCACCGGAAAGCCTCAAGCTGTTTAAAAAAGGCGACGGCCTGTATCTGGCCGTCGCCTATGAAGGATCCGGATCAATCGACATCTTCCGAATCAATACAACCGGTTACTCCAACTCAACACGGAGTCGATAGAAGCGGTTCGGAGCATTGGTTGCGGGAATAGCAATCCATGCATTGGAACCCGGCACGGGATCCATGGGTTGCCATGTGCCCGCCGTCAGGTTGGTGCGCCACTCCGCGGTGTAGAGACGTTCCGCGAGACCGTAAAACCGGAGGCTCAACCCGTTGGTGTTTTGAATGCTTCCGGCCAGAAATTGAGAGGTCGCGTCGTCCGGGTTCGTTCCTGCAACATACTCTTCTCCGTCGGACAGGCCGTCGCCGTCTGCATCGCCGGTCTGCTCGCTTCGCAGGGTAATCCAGTGCTGCTGTTTCGTGCTACGGCTCCACACATTGGCCTGCGAAAAGGTGCTGTCGTCACGCACATCGTAATCATCTATCTGAACGGACGTGGATGGGTTGGCTTCGAGCACCACGGTTTCGTCCGAGCCGAGGCCTTCTTCCAGCCAGACTTCCCCAAGCGGGCCGACGAGCAGCGCGCCGGTCTCATCCACCAGCGAAATCTGCCAGTCTTTATGCCCCACCTCGAAAGAACCCGCCGGGGAATCATCATCATTGTCCATTGCAATGAGAAGCGGAGAGACTTCATCGGCTTCATCCAGCGTGCTGATATGAATCCACCAGTCGTCGGCATACGCATCGACGTTGGTGTCCGTTCCGGAGGTGATGAGCGACCCGCTCTCGTTGGTCAGTATGAGCGCTTCGAAAATGGTAATCACGGTTCCGACGCGCAGGTCGGCCCAGACGCTGTTGGATGCAAACTGAAGTGTGCCCTGCATAACATCTTCATTGCCGTACCAGATATCTTCGCCGGACGTATTGAAATCAACGCCCTCTTCGGCGCCGGGCTGCGCCCAGCGCAGGGTCCATCCCCGAATATCAAGGTGGTCTTCGGCCACCACCAGTTCGATCCAGTCGCCGCCGTTTCCGGCGATGCTGCCCAGCACGCTGTCGCCATCGTCCGGCACCTTGTTGGTGGCCACGGCATTGAACTCGTTGATGACCAGCCCGCAGTTGTTATTGGCGAAGGTGTGCCAGGCGCGCAGCCAGGCGAAGTCCTGCGTGTCGCCATCGGTGATGTTGGCGGCGCCGAAGGTGGTGTTGGTGCCGTCCCGGTAGTCCCCGGCATCCACGGCAAAGGCCGGATCGGTTTCGAGAATGCCGGCTTCGGTGGAGCTGATTCCGCCGCCGCCGTGGGCTTCGCCGATGGGCCCGGCCACGCGCCCGCCGTTTTCATCGCGCACAATCATTTCCCATCCGGAATTGCCGACGGAAAAGTGTCCTTCGCCGTAGCTGTCGCCGGGCACGTTGTTGGTCGTGCTCACCAGCGGGTCAGCGGCATTCAGAAATTCGTCCCGGCTGCTGATATGGATCCACCAGTCATCCGCATCCGGATTGAAGTGGGTGTCCGTCCCCGACAGCGAGGAATACCCGCTCTGGCCGGTGATCGTGACATCTTCGGCCAGGGTCAGAATGGTTCCCTTCCGCAGATCGCTCCACAGGGCATTGGTCGAAAAGGTCACGATGGACTGCTTGGCCGTGGCCGAGCCGAACCAGATGTCGTGATCGCCGTCATAGTCCTCGGCCTCGGCGATGTAAAGCTGCCACCCGCGAATATCCAGATGATCTTTCATCACGACGAACTCAATCCAGTTTCCGCCGTTGGCCAGAATGCGACCGAACGTGGAATCCGATCCGGTCGGGTCGCCTTCCAGTCCGCCGCCAAGGAATTTGTCGTTGGCGACCGCGCTGTATTCATTGACCACCAGATCCTGATCCGGGCGCACTTCGATGGACACGGTCACGCTGTTGGTGCCGTCTTTGTCGGATGCGTAGAAGGTAATGTTCGTTGTTTTAGCATCGCGGGGTTCCCACCAAAATGTGTTGGTGACGGAGGCGAGCCTGCTGGTGGTCGCCGGGCTCCATATCGCATCCGCCGGAAGATTTTCAGCCCAAAGAGTAACCGTGTCGTTGGTGTCTGCCGATTGCGGCTCGGCTGCAATAAGGGTCAATTCCAGTTCGTCGCCATCACGCACTTCAACCGTGTCGCCATAGGGGCTCACGCTTATTTCCGGCGGCACGTTGACCGGTACCGACTGCGCAACGAAACCGGGCGATCCGACATC